>JAIRXH010000012.1 GCA_031268385.1 Treponema sp.
GGCGGCCAGAGCTATGGCGGAAGGGCGCCCGGCGGGGAATACGGTATAGGGGGCTGGGGCGCTTTTTTCGTTTTGTACCAAAACGGTACGCAAATGCGGTTTTTAAGGAAGTCGCGGACTTATAGTCCGAGTCCATAATGTGTCTACATTATGGACAGACACTGTTTATATAAAAGGAAACAAAGTTTCCCCGTTTCCGAAATTACGCACAGAGGGCTTGTACGATTGCCACGGTCATATCCCCAACGGCCACAATCCCCGGATCATAGGTACCTATGCTACGATCTCCTGTAAAGGATTGGCGTCCACGTTTGGCAACCCAACTCTTTGTGGTTTCACGCGTCTTGACCGCGGCGTCCGACGCTTTCCTGAAGGCTTCAGACAGAGGGGCATCTTTGTTTGCCTCAAGCTCCCCGGCAATGGCGTCAAGGGCGTCCAGCAGGGTCTTGTCGCCAAGAACCGCGCCGCCGCGCTTCGAGATACCTTCAATGGCGCTTTTGAGCCCCGAAACAACTTCCTCAACGGTAATTTCCGTTTTTCCCCTGAAGGCCATCCCGGTTCGCATAAACAGGGTGCCCCAGACAGGACCGGAACAGCCGCCGGTGTTTCCGGTAATGGCGCTGGCCACGTTGAGCAGCAAGCTGCCGATGTTGGAATGGTCAAACCCGTCCCATCCGTTCAAAACAGCCCTGAAACCGCCGGCCAGGGAAACGCCGAAATCGGCGTCACCCATGACGCCGTCAAGTTCGGAAAAATACGCCTCGTTTTTTATCGCGGTATCCGCCATTGTTTTTACGATTAATTCGACCTGTTGAAGTGAAAGCTTGTCCATTTCAAAAACACCTCCTGATTAATGAACTGATTCCAAAATCATGATCCTTTAGGGCTACCGGATTTTGGAACCGCATCTGATATAAGGAAGAATATAGTAAAACACCCTTTATATCCTCACCAGCTTTCTGAAACAGGGTTTGGTCCAGGGCGGCGGCGCGGAAGATTCGCGGTAATGGGCATAGGAAACTTCACCCACATACATATTACCTTCGGAATCCATAACCACCCCATGGGGAGCGAGAAACTGCGTCGGCCTGTCCTGACCGGACATGGGATCGCCAAGATAGGCGAGCCGTCTTCCATCCAGATCGTGTATAGTAACGCATGCGCCAAGACAGGGCGCCCTGATATTAAGTTCCAGATGGGAAGGTATCTGCGCGATTATCGCAAGCTCGGGATCCCCTTTGGTGATATAAAAACCGCAGGGCCGGTGAAGATTGTTCCACTGGGTAATATAGTGTCCCTTTTCGTCAAAAATCTGGATACGGTGGGACTCCCTGTCCGCGACATAGACCCACCCTTTCCTGTCGACACAGACAGAATGTACGATATTGAATTCTCCCTGGGCGGCGCCGGAACTTCCCCATGAAAAGAGATACTGCCCGCCGGCCGTATATTTATGAACCCGCGCGTTACAATATCCATCCGCCACATAGACGGCGCCGCTTTGCGGATCAACGGCCACCTTGGTGGGCTGATTGAAAGGTTTCCCGCTCATGAATTCCGAAGCCTGCCCCCTGTTTCCCAGCTTTAAAAGAAGCCTGCCGTCGGGCGTAAATTTCTGAACTGTTTGACCGGCGTTATCAACACACCAGACACTGTCGTCAGGACCAATTGTCAATCCATGAGGACAATCAAAAAGACCTTCACCCCATGAATTGACAAAATTGCCGTCCGAATCGAAAATGATGACCGGATGAGGACCGCGGCTAAAGACAAACACCCTGCCCCCCGAATCTATGTCAACATCCACAACTTCAAAGAAGCTCCAGTCTTCCGGCAGTTTTGCCCAGTGCATATCAATACGAAAACTGAAGTCCCCGCTTTTAAAAACATCATTCGCCATAATAAACTCCCCTCATTCAAGATAACCTTTCGCGGGCAGCATGTCATGCCGCTCCAGGAGATCGTGTACATATTTTATATAATCACAGGGCAGCCTTTTGAGAGAATGGGTCACCGGCAAAGGCAGACGGCCGGCATCGCGCCCGTACGCAAAAAAATGATCAAAGGCCCTGTTGGAATTCGAGAAAACGTTGCCAAACGGAATTTTTTCAGCCTCCTTCATCGCACCGCTTACCAGATTTGTCAGCATTTCTGAAACGCGCTCCGCCTCTTTTGTATTGCCCCCGTCAAGAAAAGCCAGCATCGAATGGTACTCTTTCGCGAATGAATTAACCGATCCAAGGAGAAAACCATTATACTTTCCGCCTGAATCCCCTTTATACCAGATGGAATAATCCCCCTCTCCGCCGCGCACCAGAAACACTCCGCCGGTTTTTACTCCCGATCGGATCACGCTGTCCCTGCCGCTGGTATCCTTAAAGAGGTACAAATTGGAATAATCACAAACCAGCCGCTCAAAGGTCTCCGGGGCGATTTCATTTTCCGTAATCTGCGGAAGCTGATACAGGGCTGCGGGCAGCCCCAAATCAAAAATTGATTCGAGTTTCGCGGCGATAAAGTCCTGGGACAATTCTTTTCCTTTCGGTGGACAGACAGTAAAACCGCAAACGCCGGAAATATCCAGCGCCCGGACGGCATCGCCGGCGCCGGTAATATCCTTTAAACGCTCAACCACTTTTTTTATATCCCTTACGGCGTCATCCGCGTCAGGACGCAGAACGCCAATCAAAAACCGTATTTCAAGATCTCTTGTTTCCTTTACAAAAAAATCAATAACCCCGTCCATCCCGGAAGGGCTTAATTCCCATCCGTCGCCTGTGGAACTGGGGACAAGATACGTTTTTGAATACGGAAGCATGTGAACAAAATGGGAACGTATATGTTTCTTGTCAAGAGCGCCCGACTCCGTATAATGCATCAGCGGCGGACACCAAAGTTTCGGAACCCCGCAAGGGAACAGACTCTTTACAAGACGCATCCTGGCTTCTTCAGTTTTTGACACCATTCACTCCACATCGCGTCTATCAAAATAAACCTTAAGCCGGTCTTTTGTCAAGTTTTTTTCAAGGTTTTATTAAAATTTTATTAGATTTTGGAATATATATTTTTCATATCACTAAATTTTCAATGAATGGAGGCTTTCCCAAAACTTCAGTTTTTGGGAAAGCCTCTTATCCCGGAGAAAATTGCATGAGCCGTAATTGCTTAAGCCAGAATGAATTAGCAATTTTCTCCAGGAGCATTTCCCAAAACCAACCGGGTTTTGGGAAATGCTCAATGTTTTAGTAAATTTTTATCGCGGCGCCGTTGACCGCGGCGCGTTTCGATGACATAATGGAGTAGCTGTTCCAAAACTTCAATTTTGGAACAGGCTCAATGTACAGTCGGAAATTCTTTCAAAAGAGGCGGTTCCAAAATTTCAAACAACCTGTCCGTATGGACGGTTTATATTATTTTTTGAGGTAGCAGGATGAAACAATATCCGCACAATTATTCGTACGAGGTGCCGGAGTACAGAAAAGTCCGTCTTGTCATTGATACCGATCTGAAATGCGAAGCGGATGATCCCTTTGCTCTTGTCCACGCGATTATGACGCCCAAATTTAAAATCGCGGGCGTAATAGGCGCCCATTTCGGAGCCAGAACGCATCAGGATTCAATGATGCGCAGTTATAATGAAGCCAAACTGTACATGGAGTACATGAATCTGACGGATAAAATTCCTGTCTTCAAGGGAGCGGAAAAGGCAATGCCCGATGAAAAAACGCCCATGCCTTCGGAGGGCAGCGATCTTATCATCCGGGAAGCGATGAAGGATGATCCTTCGCCTCTGTACGTTCTTCTGTGGGGACCCGTAACGGATCTGGCGTCGGCCATACTGCTGAAACCTGAAATTACCAAAAGGCTGCATGTAGTATGGCTCGGCGGCGCGTGGTATCCCCAAGGCGGATGGGAATTCAACGCGAGCAATGATATTAACGCCGCGAATGTCATGATGAAATCCGATGTGGACCTGTCCATGATTACCGAAGGCAGCTTCCGCCGTGTTAACGTGAGCCTTGCGGAACTTGAACTGAAAGTTTCACGCAGGGGAAAAGTGGGCTGGTATCTTTTCAAGCAGGTGAACGACTTTAATCACGCTCATCTGGAATCCCCGGACTGGCCCTACGGTGAATCCTGGAATTTGGGAGATACTCCGACCATTGCGGTAATGCTCAATCCCATGGGATTCGGCTTCCAATGGGTGCCCGCCCCGCTTTTCACCAAAGACATGTATTATATTCCAACCCCGGCGAACAGGGCAATCAAAATCTACACCGACATTGACGCCCGGCTTGTCATAGACGATTTCTTCGCCAAGCTGCAGTTGAATTTCCCGGAAGATTATATTCCATAAAAAAAAAGATCAACAGATCAATGACGGATTTCACGTTCCGCCCCGAAAGGCGGAACGTGAATCTGTTTATTGCCCGGACAGCCCCCGTACACCGGCCCGTCGGGACCGTTACCGGTTATTTAATCAGGCCGCGTATTTTCTGGGCGATAGGCTGCTGATCCATGCACTGCTGATAGAAATAATCATACAGCGCGTCGGGGTTAAACACGTACATGCCGGCGATAAATCTGTCCCGCAAACGGGCAAATTCGGCGTCGTTTCTGGCGGTGACCACTTCCGCGTAGTTTTTGCCCACATAAGCGTTGAGCGCGTTAAGGTCGTTGTTCATGTCGTCCGGAAGCTCGGCGAAGCTCAACATCCCGATTATACCGGTAGTGACGGGCGTTTCGGCTTTGTATACGTCCACAAGCCTTTCTTTCCCGTAATGGGCGAGAAAATCCCTAAACGTGCCGTTCATTTTCCTCTCGTACGCCTTGTCCGAATACTGGTAGAGGTTCAACGGGAACCCGTCAGGATCGGTCGATCCTGAGTCGTATCCGCAGAACAGATTGTAAATCTGCGCGCCGGTCCTGAGCCGCCATGCGTTGTCGGCCAGATCGGCATCGAAGTATTCATCTTTCGGCACCGGTTTTCCGTCTACCCAATCCCAGTTGAAGCCCGGCATACCGTTGACAGTGATTCGGGAGAATTCCCAGGTGGAAAGGTAATCCAAAAGGGCAACGATGCGCTCATGTTTGCCCTTCGACTTGGCGTTGATGCCGCTCATCCTTTCGCCGCGGTAGAAGTTGAGGAACCGCGCCTCGGCCCTGCCGTTGACCGCCGGTATGGAAAGGTACGCCTTGTCTATGCCCTTCATCCGGAAGTCCGCGTTGGCCGCTCCCGCCATCCAGCCGGGCTCGTTGAACATGTACCTTCCATCCTTGAGTTTTTCCTGGTACATGTCCGAGGTCTGGGTCCAGGAGTCGGGATCGAGAAGACCGCGCTGATGGGCCTTATTGAAAAACCGCATCATCTTCCAGAAATAGCTATTGGGATCGGTAAGGTTCTTTACGGGAATGGGTTTAATGGTATCCGTGTCGACGGAAATGACAAAGAACGCGGATTCGATCGCCTCGTTCCCGTCGGGCCAAGTGCTGCCGAATTTGATTACCCATTCGCCCCAGGGCGCCGCCTGGCCGAACCAGCCGCCCATGCCGTAGGTCTTTTGCCCGGAAACGCTTGTGGGCTCGGCTTTTACCATCTTGTCCAGGGCGTCGATAAACTTGTCTCCCATGTCGTCCAGCTCGGGATATCCGGCCTTCGCATAAGCATTCCACAGGAGGGCGTTGGTGATCGAAGGCATGGAACCGTCGCTCTTGTCGCCTCTGTCAAAACCCCAGAGGTAAGCCTTGCCGTCGGGGCTGAAACTGGGCCCGCGGTATGCTTCGAACATCGCCGCCGAATTGGGATCGGCCATGAGATTCGGCATATACTCTTCGTTTATGTAAGGTTCAAGATTCAAAAGCGAATCGGACGCCATCAGGGACGCAAGCAGCCTCGTGTAGTCCGCCGGCAGATAAATAACATCCGGCAGATCCCCGGCGGCCAGCATCGCGGCAAACTGGGCCACATAATCCTGCTCGGTGGTTCCGGTAAGGTACAGATCGATGTTGAATTTTTCTTCCAGCATCTTCGACGCGGGATCGGTGCGCCTTCCGTCGGGTTCCGGAGAGTTCACATACTGAATTATATCAAGCCGGATCCGCTCCTTGAATTTACCGTCGCCGGCCTGTGCGGTTTCCTTTTTGCATCCCGCGGCGGCGCTCAAGAATACCAGCGCCGTCAAAAACAGCGCAACATACCTTGTGATCTTTTTCATTCTTTCCTCCTCAAGTGTAGAAAGTATAGAGAACTTTTATAGCCATGCTCAGCCTTTTACGGCGCCAAGCATTATGCCCCTGGTAAAATACTTCTGCATAAAGGGATAAACGCAGATAATCGGAATTACCGTTATAAAGGTCATCGCCATTCGCAGCGTGGCGGGGGTAATGGTCATAGCCGCGCCCGCGGTAGCTCCTGCGCCCCTGACGGCGGCGGCCATGTTCGTCTGGAGGTTCTTGTAAAGAAGGTATTGGAGGCAGTGCAGATTGCTTCCCCTTGCTCCAAGCATGAAGAACAGATCGTCGGACCATGAGTTCCATTGAAACACCGCCGCGAAGATGATGATACAGGCCAGAATCGGCTTCGCCAGGGGGACAATGATTTTCAGATAAATTCTTGCAATTCCCGCGCCGTCTATTTCAGCGGATTCCCAGACAGACGCGGGCATAGACTCAATGTAGGTCTTTATCAGGATGATGTAATACGCGGAGACGCCGTAAGGCAGAATATACACCAGGAAGTTGTTGCGCAGTCCTACCGCGCTGATCAAAAGGTAATAGGAAATAAACCCGGCGTTGATATACATGGTGACAATGAAAAACCGGTAAAAGAATTTCTTGGCGATCATGTATCTGCGGGTAAGAATGTAGGCGCAGAAGCTGGAGCACAAAGTAGAGAACAGGGAGCCGATTACAGTCCTGCCGATGGAAATAAAAACGCTCGAGAACAGGCCCGGAATCATCTTGAGGTTTTCATAGGCGTCAAGCGAGAAATCCCTGGGAAGAAAGAAAACGCCGTTCGTCACCGCTTGGGGCGACGAAAAAGAATTGACAAATATAAACCAGAACGGATACACGCAGGAAAACGCGAACAAGCCAAGGATCAAAATATTTATCCCGGACAGGAGATACTGAACAGGGTTAAAAGCTATGGACCTGGTGTTTTTCATGATTACTCCCGTTTTAAAAAATCGATTCCGAGCGGATTATCTTTGAAGCCGTATTGGCCACGCTCAGAAGAACGATGCTCACGATTGTTTTGAAAATGCCCACGGCAATCGCAAAAGAGTATTCGACGTTCTGGATACCCATGCGGTATACATACGTATCGATAACTTCCAGAGCGTCCCAGGTAAGACCGTTCCCGAAAAGCCAGAACTGTTCAAACCCGTTGGAAAGCATGTTTGAAACCGCCAACAGAAGCAGAACGCAATACGTGGGCATGATACCCGGAACGGTTACATGGAGGATCTTCTGGAAATTGCTGGCGCCGTCAACATCCGCCGCCTGATATAGTTCCTGATCGATGCCGGACATGGCGGCAAGATAGATGATGGCGCTGTAGCCCATGGTCTTCCACAATACAATGCAGGCCTGCACAACCCACGCGATCTTGACATTGGTCAGAATACTGACCGGTTCGCTGATGATATGGAACTTCATGAGCAGCTTGTTGACGCCGCTTTCCTGGGAAGCCACCAGGTAAAATACCACCGAATACACCAGCACCCAGGAGATAAAATGGGGTATCGAAGAGAACGTCTGCACGATTCTGGAATACCGCCGTATCTTCACCTGTGACGCCATGATTGCGAAGATCACCGGCACGACGGAAAAACCTATGTTGATAAGCGAGATGGCCAGTGTATTCCGCAACGCCGGCCAAAAATCGCCCACGCCGGTAAAAACCCTGACAAAATATTTCAGTCCCACAAACGTTGATTTGCCGATGGGCACTCCGGGCTTGTAGTTGATAAACGCGTATATCCAGCCAAATATGGGGACATAGTTGAATATAATTACCATTAATAAAAATGGCGACAGATACAAAAGAAGTATCAATCCGCTTTTTGTCCGTTTACTGATTCCCATTCATTTACCCGTATCTTCCCTTTTTATGGCGCGGCGAAAGGATTGCGTTCATTTACCGGCCCGAGCGCTCCGGGCCTGTCTATGCGTTCACCCAGAACAACCTTTAGCACGCGGCAGTCATAAACAGAAATTCTGCTTTCAGGCTCCGCCTCGCTGGCAAGCTGATATCTGGGCATCCATTTATCGCCTTCAAAAACACCGGATTCAACGGCCGCCACCGAAAGCCGCCGCCCGCCTTCCTTGCTGAAAGAAACATGAACGCCGCCCGCGACAAGTATAAATTCGGTTTTACTTTGACGTATAACCATACCCCTCGCCGCGTTTTTGGGATGATCATACACAACTTCCACATCAACGCCGTCAAACGGCAATTTGATCCCCACGTCTCCATCTTCCTGTACAAAGAACCCCAGATTTTTTGTATTCTGCGCCATCGCGATTGGATATAAAGCATCTCCTATCATTTTGAAGGATTTGTGCAGATCATAAGCCGTTTCACTCCAGCGGCCGTCGGCCGTTGTAACCATGGGTACTGTCATAAATCCGGGACAAACACGGTTAATGGCCCAGGGTTCATAGCCAATCGCGTTAAATTCCCCAATGGCATAAAAAATGTTTTTTTCGGTTCTTGTATCAAGACCGCTGTTCGTCTCCGGAATATACAGGGGATTGTCCCCGCGGGAATACGTTTTGCATAAATAGTGGAAATCCCTGTACCCGGAAAGATAAATATCGGGAGAAATGAAATCAATATGCCGCAAAGTTTTTTTATAGAGGTCCAACATGGCCGGAACAGGACTGCCGGCCGGATACGAAAAGCCGGCTTTGTCGTTTTGATGCGGAGAACTGAGCCAGCAATTCATATATACCGGAAGCGGGTATATTTCTTTTACGGTTCCGGCAAGACTGTCGCAATATTCCGCTATGCTTTCCGCGGTGTACGCTTCCGCGGCCCTGACGCCGTACCGCTCTTCCCAGTTTTTCTTCGCGTATTCGGCGTTACACACATCACAATGACAGCGGTCCGAACCAAAAAAACCAACTTCGTTTTCCATCTGAAACATGATTACCGTATGTTCACCTGAGTCTTTTTCTTTTATATGCTTCATTACCTCAACAAGCGCCGATTCATCGCGGCGGCGGGTTTCCTCCGCGTTGGGACAACAATAATTTGTAAGCAATGTGCCGTTCCCGTCTTTGACTTTTTTGAAGCGTTCATGATTTGCCCGGACATAATCCGGCGCGTAAGTCATACACGCGTTCTTGTAACTGCCAAACCATATAAGCACAAGTTTCAGATTGTATTTTCTTGCCATTTCAAGGTGATGATCGAGCATGTCGAAATGATATTCTCCTTCGGCCGGCTCGATTTGACGCCAGTATAAAAGCAGCGACGCGGTGTTGATTCCCAATTTGACGGCGTGTTCAAAAAAAGGATCCATATCCAGGGGTGAATAACAGGCGTCACAATCCCACTGCAGACCCAAAATAATGTAAGGTTTCCCGTCAACAAAAAGAGCCTTTCTCCCGTTCAGATCATCAAGATGAGGCATCAACGTTCTTTCCACAATACCCCCTGGACTTTACAAATAAAGCCGGTTAAAAAAATTACAGGAATCTGAAACCGCTCCGCAATATACCATTTCAAAACAATCACATCTTTTAACTGATTTCAGTTTTACCACGGCTTTTGGAACATGTCAACAAAAATCTTCATACGTTCCCGGAGGAACCGTCTTTACCGTTTCGCCCAGCGTAACTTCAGCCGTAGTATTGGGCGGTATACTGTAAACATATTTGATTCCGTTTTTCTCTTTTCGCCAGGTCATCGAAACAGGACCCCAGGGCGTTTCAAGAGAAGTTTCCGCGAATGATATATATTCCGAACAATAGGGCTTCAAAACAAATACACGCCTGCCGTCTTTTTCGATCCTTCCGTAATTTATTCCTCCAAGCGCACGGTAAAACCATATATCGGGAGCCGCGAAGGCGGGATGATCGTGAGAATCCATCATCCTGCGGGTATGATACTGCCAGCGTTCCCATACCGTAGTGGCGCCTTTTGAAAGCATGAATCCCCATCCGGGAAATTCTTTTCTTTTGAATATTTCAACGAGTATATCGTTCCGGCCCTTTTTTTCCAGAAACTCCGTTACATATTTGGTGCTCAAAACGCCGGTTGATAGCTGTGTACTCCCCCTTGACTCCTGTATATCCCAAAAGAAGGCCCGCAAAACCGTGTCGTAGAGTTCGGGCGGGGTAATTCCCAGATCAAGGGCCAAAGCGCTTCCATACTGACTGTTCCCGAATACATGACCGTAATTTCCCCCGGTCTCGCCTTCCGAACAGGAGACCTCGTAAAATTTTTCGTGATAACTTTTTTTTATTTTTTCCAGCAGATCAAGATAGTGTTTTTTATCCGTCTCTTCCTTCAACAACCCCGCGTATTCGGCCATTGCCGTTAACTCGATGCAAAGAAGGCCGTTTGTCACCTGAACATCCATGGTTCTGTCCGTAGCAAGCCAGTCCATATAGGCGGTATCCCACGGATAAAACGTAAACGGCCGCGTATCCTCAACAAGCCAATTGCCGCCTATGTGCGTTTCATAATGCGCCATTACTTTCTTTTGCACAGCGTATAATTTTTTTATAATTGCCGCGTCGTTATAATAATGATAGAGATACCCGGGCAAGAGGAAAATTGATATGCACCACGGAAAATAATTGCCCTTCATCCAGCGGGGCGCCATTCCGTAATCAATGGATCCGTCTTCATTGACTATATCGGCAATATCGTCAAGCCATTTCCGGTAGAACCAGTGCGTGTACCAGTTGTACATTATGGCCTCGCCGGTACATGTGGCGTCCCCCATCCATCCCTGGCGTTCGTTTCTCTGACAGCAGTCGGTCGGCACCGAATGAAGATTATTGATAAGGGTCTGCCTCATCATATGATGAATACGGTTGAACTGATCATCGGAACAGACAAATGTGCCGCCGTCTTTCAAGTCGTGGTGAATAACGCACAGCACCATGTCGTCCGGCGCGGGCCTCCCGGGGTATCCGGTTATTTCCGCGTAACGGAAACCGTGGTAGGTAAACTTCGGAACATGCACCTCCGCAGTTTCGCTTCCCTTGAGGATGTAACTGTCGTAACAGTCATCCATCCTGAGATTCCTCTGATCCACATGACCGTCCGGCAGCAACAATTCCGCGGGACGGACAACAACTTCCGTTCCCGCGTTTCCCTTTACCCTGAGCCTTAATACCCCGGTAATGTTAACGCCGTAATCGGCGACATAAATTCCGCCCTCGATTTCCCTGATGCTTAAAGGCTTTATTTCTCCGGTTATCTTCATGGGCGGCACAACCATGGGAAACAACAAACCGGCCGGCGGATCATAAATTTTCGCTTTTTCAGTTTTCCCTTTGTAACCAAACGAATCCCAGCCGGGCCGCTCCAGTCTGGCATCGTACCTTTCCCCCCTGAATATCGAGGCCCGGAGTATGGGTCCTTCAAGAGACTCCCATTCTTCGCCGGATTTTATTTCATGAATTGTGCCGTTCCGGGAAACAATCCTTATGTAACAGATCGCGAAGGGCTCGCTCACCCTGAAAAGACTTTCCGCCTGCATGCCTTCTTCGACGGTTATTCCCGCCGCGTTTTCTCCGTCTTCAAGCAGGTCCGTTATGTCATAACACTGGTACTCGATTCTCTTTTCAAGATCCGTGAATGTGGGCATCAACTCAAAATCGCCGGCTTTTTTTCCGTTAACGCTCAGTTCGTAACATCCCGCCGCGGTAATAAACGCAAGACCGCGTTTTATTCCGCCGTCAACTGTAAAGTCCCGGCGCAGGTATCTGCCGCCCCCTATCCACCCGCACCCGCCAAGCCGCTCCCCGCGTATTCCCGGTTCCAGCGTGATTGTTCCCCGCGCCGCCGGTTCAAGGCCGGCTTCATTCTCTCCATATCCACAGCCCCAGACGGAAATTTCCCCTTTATACACTTCAAATTCCGCCAATTCCGGTCCTTTGTAGGGAACCATGTACTGTGCGGGTGAACAGATCTTCCCGCTGTCCCAGACCGGCGCATTTTCCCTTGAAACGAGTATCCGGTACGCGGTCTGCATAAAACGTTGAGGACAGTCCCGGTATTTCCAGGAAAAATAAGGCCCTTCGGAGGCATCCAGCAATAAAGGATGTTCCTGACCATTGCATAAAACATCGAGACTACACATTTCAGCCGCCTTGTCAAAGAGATAGCGCTGTCCGTATTATATCTGGAGCCAGCCCGTTAAAATAAAATAAACCAGAATTTGACCTTTTGTCAAGTTTTTTATTAAAAACTTTTTTTATCCAGATCTTATTTAATTCTCCTGATTTAATTGTATTTTATTTAGTAACATTTTAACAAACGAAAATTGTCTGAAACCGGCCGTTCACCTCCAAAAACGGCGGCTTTACATCGTTTTTATGGGTGTACCGCGGCATTTTTTCAAAAAAAGGCTGTAAACATGGGCTTGTCCGTGTATAAACCGCCATCCGCGAACGGCTGGAATTCAAATTTTACTAAATTTTTTTTTGCCGGTATTGACAAATGTCCGTAAAGTATAGAGGATAAACGGATAATGTCCCGTATTATTGATATAGCAAGACTCGCGAAAGTGTCTCCCTCTACGGTTTCTCTGGTACTGAACAATAAAGCCGGGGTATCCGAAGAGGTCCGCAAGCGTATCATTGATATTTCCCTGGAGATGGGATACAAAAAAGAAAAATCGCCGTTTCCGGCCAACGAAAACATCACCGTCAAAATGCTCAAAATCGCCAAGCATGGGCATATTGTCAACGAGCAGCACAACGCGTTTATTACCGAATACCTTGAGGGCATAGAGACGGGGGCAAGAAAACGGAAGTACAAGCTGGAAGTTTCCTTTTTCAACAAGATTCCGGTGGAGAATGTTGCCAAAACCCTGCAGGACTCCGCGGTTGACGGGTTCATTATTCTGGGATCGGAGTTCAGTGCCTACGATATCAACCATTTTAAGGATATCTCCAAACCGCTTGTTTTTATCGACACCTGGTTCCCCCTGGCGCTGGCCGACTGCGTCGATATAGACAATGACGACGCCGTGTTCAAATCCATCCAATACCTTTACGACTGCGGACACCGGAGCATAGGACTAATCAAAAGCAGTTATGACACCAGAAATTTCAGGATGCGCGAAATAGGCTTCAGAGAATCCATGGAGTACTTTTCCCTTCCGGTGCAGGAAAATTTCATCGTCAGCGTCGATCCGTTAATGGACAGGGCATTCGCGGATTTGAACAAATTCTTCGAAAAAACCGACAAGATACCCACGGCGTTTTTCTGTATGAGCGATATTATGGCCTACAGCTGCATGAGGGCCCTGCGGAATCATAATATACACGTTCCGGGAGATGTCAGCGTTACGGGCTTTGACAACCTGCCGTCATCCAGCGTTACCGATCCGCCGCTGACTACCGTCAGGGTTTCCACACATCAGATCGGCGAACGGGCGCTTGAACGCCTGTCGGACAAAATAAACGGATTAACCCATGTCAACCCGGAGAAGATCCTGATTTCGGGAGAACTGATGATACGTGACAGCGTAAGAAAGATACTGTGACGAGTCTGTTGGCGCCTCCATCCGGGGCAGTTCATTCTCCCTCTTTTGGGTGAGCGTATTTTTCAATAAATTCCTGATTCACCCGCAGGAGTTCCTCGCGGGGAAGTTCAGAGAGAACCTGCCAGCCGAGATCGAGGGTTCTTCCTATGCCGCGGTTTTCGTTTTCATCCTGGGTAAGGTAGACGGATTCAAACTTTTCCCCGAATTTGAGGTACCGTTTGTCCCCTTCGGAAAGTTCCTCCTCACCGATAATCGACGCGAGGTTGCGCACCTGTTTGACCCTTGAATACGCGGCGAAGAGCTGGCTTGAAAGATCCTTGTGATCCTCCCTGGTCATGCCCGGCCCTATGCCGTCCTTCATGAGGCGCGAAAGACTGGGAAGGCCCGCCACCGGCGGATACACGCCGTGCTGGAAGAGCTCACGGTCAAGGACTATCTGTCCTTCGGTAATGTAGCCGGAAAGATCGGGGATGGGATGGCTGATGTCGTCGTTGGGCATGGTGAGGATGGGGATCTGGGTAATGGACCCCGTCGAGCCTGAAATCTTGCCCGCCCGCTCATAAAGACTTGCGAGATCCGAATAAAGGTACCCCGGATAGCCCTTGCGGCTTGGAACTTCTCCCCGTATCGACGAAACTTCCCGCAACGCCTCGCAGTAGTTGGTCATGTCGGTCATAACCACAAGGACATGCATGTTTTTTTCATAGGCCAGATATTCGGCGGCGGTAAGCGCGCAGCGGGGAGCCACAAGCCGTTCAAGGGACGGAGCGTCGGCCAGGGACAAAAACACCGAGACATTGGCAAGAACCCCCGAACGCTCAAAATCGTCAAGGAAAAAACGGGCCACGTCGTACTTGACCCCCATGGCGCAGAAGACCACGACAAAAGATTCGGCCCCGGAAGACGAGCCCGTTTCCCCGGGGCTCAAGATCCGCGCCTGCCTTACAATCTGGGCGGCAAGGCGGTTATGGGGAAGACCGCTGCCCGAAAAAATGGGGAGCTTCTGCCCCCGGATAAGGGTGTTCATCCCGTCTATGGCCGATATGCCGGTTTGTATGAAATCGCGGGGATAGGTGCGGGCATAGGGGTTGATGGGAAGGCCGTTTACGTCCATGGTACGGGAAGAAAAGATGGGGCCGTAGCCGTCTACGGGTTCCCCAAGGCCGTTGAAGATGCGGCCCAGAAGCCCCGGCCCCACACGCAGTTCCATGGGCTTCCCCAGAAATTCAACGCGGCTGTCGTCGGCCGAAAGGCCCGTGCTGCTTCCGAATATCTGTATGGCGGCCCACTCCCCGCTCATGTCCACCACGCGGCCAAGGCGCCGGCCTTCTTCCCTGTCGTACACCGCGACCATTTCGTTAAAGCCGACATTGCGGCTCTTCGCGGTGATGACTACGGGCCCTTCAATACGGGTAAGGCCCCGGTATTCAAGCCCCCTCATAATGTCTCCCTCGCGCGGTAGCTCCGTTCCAGTTCTTCAAGACCCCGCCGCATGTCCCGTCCGTAATCGTCAAGACCGGAAAGTTCCCCGTTCTTCACCACGCTTTTTATGCGCGAAAGCCCTTCCCGCACCGGAACGGGTTTACCATCAAGGGCAAACTCCAGGCCTGTTATCTTTGAAAGGGGCGCCCCGAGCTTTATGCAGGTACGGGCGCGTTCGTGGAATTCCATGATGAGTTCCAGAAGCCTTACCTGCTTGGCGGGCACACAGTACATGTCAACTTCGTCAAAAGAATTCTGCTGAAGAAAACCGTCCTTGATGATATCCGAAGTCAAAAGGACAAGGCGCTGATCATCGGGCAGCGCGTCGGGCCCTATGAGGCGGACAATTTCGGAAAGCCGCTGTTCACGTTTAAGAAGATCAAGGCTCTGCCGGCGGACGGCGTCCCAGCGCGGATTGACACGTTCCCACCAGGACTTCACTTCCCCGGCGTATTCGGAGTAGCTGTCTATCCAGCTTATCGCCGGATAATGACGGGCGTTCGCCAGATCCCTGTCCAGGGCCCAGAAGCAGCGGATAAAGCGTTTGGTATGCTGGGTTACAGGCTCGGAAAAATCGCCGCCCGGCGGGGAAACCGCTCCTATGATAGTCACCGATCCTTCAAGGCCCGAAAGCGCGCTTACCCGTCCCGCCCGTTCGTAAAATTCGGCAAGCCTCGTAGGCAGATACGCGGGAAAGCCCTCTTCGGCTGGCATTTCTTCCATCCGGCCGGAAAGTTCCCGCAGCGCCTCGGCCCAGCGGCTGGTCGAATCCGCCATGATGGCCACATGAAAACCCATGTCGCGGTAAAATTCGGCAAGAGTTACCCCGGTGTAGATGGACACCTCCCGGGCCGCGACGGGCATGTTGGACGTATTGGCGATAAGGATGGTCCGCTCCATGAGGGAGCGGCCGGTACGGGGATCGGTAAGGCGGGGAAATTCGGTGAGAACGTCGGTCATCTCGTTGCCGCGTTCCCCGCAGCCTATGTAGATGATCACGTCCGCGTCGCACCATTTGGCAATGGCGTGCTGGGTCATGGTCTTGCCGGTGCCGAAACCGCCGGGAATGGCCGCCGTTCCTCCCTTTGAAAGGGGAAAGAACAGATCTATGACCCGTTCCCCGGTAACAAGGGGCGTTTCGGGGGAAAGCCTCCGGCCGGGAGGACGGGGAATGCGGACCGGCCACCACTGGGCAAGGGGAATATCTTCCCCTGTGTCCGTCTTCGCGATAACGCCGTCAATGGTACAGGCGCCTTCCCCGGCAAGGCTCACAATATCGCCGCCCCGGACGGCGGGGGGAACCATGATCCTGGAGGTAATGCTTTCGGTTTCTTTCACCGTTCCAAGAACAAGGCCCGCCTTTGCCTGGATCTTTTCGCCGCGGGCAAGACGCGCGGCAAGATCCCCGTCGGGAACAAAGCGCCACATCTTCGCCGGATCAAGCGGTTCCCCCCGTTCTCCCGGCGTCATAAAAGCCCCGCTCTTTTTAAAGAGGACTTCCAGGGGCCGCTGGATGCCGTCGTAAATGGTTCCGATAAGGCCCGGCCCAAGCAGGACGGAAAGGGGCCGGCCGGTGGAAGCGGCGCGGGCGCCTATCATGAGGCCGGTATCATCCTCGTATACCTGAATAACCGCCTCGTCTCCCTCAAGGCGCACTATCTCCCCTATGATGCGTTTTTCGCCCACCTCAACCACGTCGAAAAGCCCCGCCCCGCCGAGACCCGAGGCGCGTATGATGGGACCGGATATACGTTGAACGCGGCCTTCTATCACGGCGGGCCCCCCTCCGCGTCCTGCCCAATCAGGGCGGACACCAGTTCTTCCCGCCTGTCAAGGAGCAGATCGTCGAGTATCCCCCTTACGGAGGCGGTAACGCGCACGGGGCCGCAGTCAATGACGATACCGGGATAACCGTGCACCGCCTTGACTACGGCAAATTCGGCGTCCGCGCGGGGAAAGAGCCGTGCGACAAGCGGCTTCGCGCAGGAAATGGATATGTTGTAAAGCCGCACGCGGAAGCCTTTTTCCTCCCGCAGCTCGGGATACTCCGCGCAGTATTTTTCAAGCTCACCCTCAAGAAGCGAAAGGACGCGCTCCTGGTCAAGACCCGCAACCCAGTCGTCCGCCGCGGAAGAAAGGAGGCCCTCGATAATTTCCGACCTTGCCCGCCTTTCGTCCAGGGGAAGACGGGCCATGATCTCCCCGGAAGCCTTCGCGAGCATCGCGTCGTAGCGGCTCCCAAGCTCCGCAAGAGCATCCTCCGTTTTTTTGTCCCAGAGGGCCGCGCCGGCCGCGGCGCTTTCGTCGGCGGCCCTGAGAATACGGTCCGCCTTTTTCCGGGCGTCTTCGAGGATTTCCCGGTCCAGAATTTCAGTCGACTGCAGTTCTTCCATTATAACAAAACACCTACACGTGAACGCCGATGGCTTCCCTGATCGAATCGACCAGGGTTTTACGGCCGGGAAACCGCCCCAGCGTTCCGGGTATTTCCACCACCAGGGGATAACGATCGGAAAGCTGCCAGTTTATCAGAAGATCGCCGAGCCAGTCCGCCACTTCTTCCGTCATGATAAGAACACGGCACAGATCCTCCCTCGGCAGCGCCATTCCGGCCGTTTCATCCCAGCCTTCGGTGACGCGCCTGAACGCCCGCGCGGCGTCTCCCGCGTCGGCAACCGCCGTTCCCTCCACACCGATAAAACGGAAAGCCGTTACCAGTTCAGAATCGCCCAAAAAGTGATATTCCATGCGGAAAACGGGATCCTAGAGGATCAGGATGAGCAGGGCCACAAGAAAACCCCACAGACATATCCCCTCGGCAAGACCCGCATAGGGAAGGGCCTTGCCGGAAAGTTCGGCGTTTTCGCTCATGGCGCCCATGGCGGCCGAACCTATCTGCCCTACGGCAATTCCCCCCGCGATACAGGAAATACCCACCGCGAGGGCGGCCGCGAAGTAGCGCCAGATGGAGGTCGTTTCCGCCGGCGCCGGCGTTTCCGTTTGAACCTCCTGGCCCTCGGCGCCCTGGGCAAAGACAGCCCCGGCCAGTATACACAGGGCAAGCACACATACCATACGTTTACATCTCATTTCCATCCTCCAGCATTCATCACTCGTTTGTTCCCTTTCTGAACCGGAAAGGCGCAAAGGCTACGCCGGTTTCGGTAAAAAATTTACTGAAAAATTCATAGTATTGAAGACGCACCACCTGAATGGCGACTATCATCCCCTCAAGAACTATGATCACCGCGTTGCCGAATATCATGATCAAAAGGGCGGCGGAGCCTCCCGCGGGGCCGGCTCCGGCTATCGCCTCCGAAAATCTGAAAACAATGTACGAAAGCACCGCGTGGGACAGGGCAAAGGCCCCAACACGGAGAAAACTGACGGTATTGGAAACAAAGGTGGAGGCGGTTTCAAGAACCTCGACAAATCCTTCCATTACAAACACCATAAGCCCCTGCTTGAGAATGGGCCTTTCCCGTTCGATGAAGCGCCAGATGGCGGACCCGAAAAAGATAAGGGCAACCGGAAACAGAAGGCCTCCGAAATCGAACCATTCAAAACGCCCCCCAAGAAGGCAGCGGATCGCTATAAAGAGCGCGTACCAGAAGAGGAACAGCCCGGCAAGCCCCGTTTTGGCGAAGAAGGCCTCCTCGTATTTTTTCATGAACCAGTGGTTGACGATGTTGACGATAAGGCCTATGGAATTGAGGAGCGCCCCGACGGCGACGGTAAAGCCGAAGAAATAAAAGAGCTTCCGCACGCTCCCCCCTTTTTCCGCGAGGGGCATGAGGGTAAGAATCCTGTCCATGGGCTTTCCCAAAAGGAAGCCCGTGAGCGCCCGTGTGGGGCCCACGAGGAGTTCCTCGTTGGTGAAAACTTCCCCGTTAAGAAGACCCATAAACATGGAGGAAATACCGACGGCGACAAGCGGCGAGGCGTATTTTCTGAAGGAAGAAAACGCCTTGAGGCCCCTGCGTCCGGCAAGAAGCCCGGCAAGAAAAAGCACAAAGCCCTGCCCCACATCGCCGAACATGATGCCGAAAAGCACGGTGAAAAAGAAGGCCACAAAAGGAGTGGGATCGACGGTTCCGTAGAGGGGCGCGCCGTAGGAAAATACGACGCCTTCAAAACCCTTTACAAAGGCGCCGTGTTTGAGGGACACGGGGACCTTTTCCTTTCCATCCTTTACGCCTTCCATTTCGTCGGGATTATAGGTCCTCACCGCCACCCGTCCGCCTGTAAGCCTTTCCAAATCGGCAACCACGGAGCCAATCTCATCCCTGGGGGTCCAGCCTGAAAGGAGGTAGACGTTCTTTGTGGCTGTAAGTTTCACCTTCAGTTCTTCCACGGCGGCGGACATGAGGTAGGAGGCGGTGAGCCTTCGGAGGCTGGGGCCAAGTTCCTTTTGCATAAGGCGCTTTTCCCGGTCTATTTCCACAAGATCCCCGTCCGCCTTCCGCAGCCTTTCCTCAAGACCCGACAGAAGTTCTCCCGGCACACCCTGGTAACCTTCGGGTACCGCGATGGGCGTAAACGACATTTTCTTGAGTTCCGAATCAAGCGCGAAACGGCCCTTGCGCGAAGCCGCCGCGAGAATGCGGCCGCCTGAGCCGCCGTCCTCCCCTTCTCCCAGGGGGATAATTACGGCCCTGTCTCCAAGACGTTCCCGCAGATCTTCCTGCCGTGCGGGATCGAGGCGGCCGACCCGGAGGGTAAGATAGGAAAGCTGATCCAGATCGGAAAAGGGAGCGCTGAGATTGGCGAAGGCCTTCGCCTCGTTAAGGGTTTCCTCCACCTTCCGCTTTTCCCCGCTTTCCTTCTGCTCCTTTTCCCGCAGCACCGAAACAACGCCGCAAATCTTCTCCGCCAGGATTTCTTCTTCTTCCCCCGGAAGCGCGCTGCTCTCTTCCGGCTCGGACGGAAGTTCCACGCCAAGCCAGGCGGCGCCGGCCCTGAGCCTTTCAATGGTTTCCCTGACATGGGCATGGGCCGCTTCTTCAAGGGCGTGAACGGATTCATCCGCCGGGGGAATGCCCTCGCGGTCCCGGGAAAAATGCATTACCCCCCGCCTTCCCAAATACTCAATAACCGCGTCGGCATCCCGGCTGAGGACGGTAAGCTCAAGACGTTTCATCCTGCGGGGACGGATCACGCCTGGACCTCCATAACGGAAAATACGTCGCGGACCGACATTCCAAGCCCTATGCCCTCGGCGGCGCTGGTGAGGAGATCTTCCTCAAACTGTTTGAGTTTGATAAAGCAGAAGACGGCGTCCATTGAAAAGGGCCGGAGCCGGAGGCTGCGCAGGGCCATGCCGTAAAGGCGCTTCGCCGCGGCGTTCTGAAAATACCTGGGGTCCGCCGTCCATTCGCCGCCTTCGCCGGGGTTAAGCAGACGCTCCCAGCGCCAGCCTTTCCATTCGGCGCGGCTGTCCAGGGGCAGGTTCAGCGGGGCGTCCGCCGGGGAAAGAAGCGGACGGCCCTTCCACATGATTGTTACAAGGTGTGTTTGTATGTCTTCCGCCTGCATGAGGTAATAGGTCCTGAGTCTTAAGGTCCAGGCGGCGTTCCGGAGGGAAATTTCATCGGCCAGGATCTTCCCGGCTTCGCGCCTGTCGGAACGGGGCAGGGCGAACAGCGCCTTCCAGAGCTTTTCGTAGTAAAAGCGGTCAAGAGAAGTCTGCAGGGAAATATCGCCCGGATCCCTTGAGCCGCCGTCCGCCTTGAGACTGAACCCTTCGCTTTCAAAAAAAGACTCGAATTCCGTTCCCTTTACCATCGCCGCAAGATCCGGCCAGGCGCCGAAGTTGACGGTCTGGAAACGGCCCAGAGGCGTAAAGGACGGAGAGGCGCCGGGGCCGCCCGGACGGGAGCCGGAGAGGAGGGAAAGGACGCTTTTGAGATCGGCGTATTCATAGGCGCGGAGAAGCAGCACAAGAAATTCGGGGGGACGGGAAAAACAGCCGACGATGGCGCTTATGGCCAAGACGGCCCGTTCGGTGAAGCGCCTTTCCATGTCGGGGAGCAGTTCGCGCTCCGGCAGTTCCCGGTTTGAACCGGGAAACACCAGCCTGTCCAGTTCCGAAAGGCGGCCGGCCGCCGCCAAACGGGGAACGCGCCTGCCCACAAAGGACCTGCCGATAATTCCGCAGGCTTTGGCGTAGGCATAGGCGCGTTGACCGGCATCAGGCAGTCTCATCTAATCCCCTTTGTCCTCTTTCAGAAACGACTCCACCATGGCCTTGAAACCATTCCGGTCCGCGGTAATGGCGGCAAGGCCTTCGCGGTAAGCGGCAAGCTGTTCTTCATACCGTTCCCTGATATTCCTGATTCCGTTCTGATAGGCCGTTTCCATTTCCAGGGCTTTACGGCTGTACCATTCCTCACAACGGAGACGGTTCCGTTTTTCACTTTCGGCGGTCCGCCGGTCCGCCTCCGTCTGGGCGCCGGCCACAAGAGAGGACGCTTCCGCCTCTATGCCAAGCAGATGCTCCAGTACATTTCCGTTTTCAGGCCCGGCGGCGGCGTTTTCCATGGGCTAATCCAGAGCTATGAGCACATCCTCGTATTTCTTGATGATCCGGTGTGCGCCCTGGGGATCCTTTTGTGACTGAAGTTCGGTGTAGAACTGGGGATTTTCCAGCAGTTCCGCCAAACGCTTCAGAATACGCAGATGTTTTTCCGAATCCTTCTGGGGGGCCAAAACCATGAACAGAAGGTACACAGGCTGCCCGTCCAGGGCGTCGTAATCCACCCCCTTGCGGGAAATTCCCAGCACTCCCTGCACGTTTTCCACCGCGTTGGTTTTTCCGTGGGGAATGGCTATGCCCTTGTGTATGCCCGTGGACATCTTCGCTTCCCGCGCGCGGAGGGCGTCCAGTATTTCCTCTCTGGCTTTGGATTTTTTGGCCTGACAGAAATGATCCACCAGTTCCTCAAAGACTTCGTCTTTGTCCTCCGCCTCCAGGCCAACCTTGATGAATTCGGGTCTGAACAATTCATGCAGAAACATATACCGCCTCCGGTCCTACCGCGCCGTCTCCACGGTCTCCGCTGTCTCCGCGGTTTCGTCCGGCTCCGCCCCGGAAGACGCGCCGGGCTGGACCGGCACGAGAACGCTGGGCGTTTCAAAAACGCCGGAGGGCGGGGATTCAAGGAGATCTTCCCCGTTCCCGGAGCTGCCGCCGGCGTCAAGCGCCTCGTCGACCCAATTGGGCCCTTCGGATCTGTTCAGAAGTTCACGGCCCGCCTCTTCCACGCCCCTTCCCGCGGGAATACGGCTGGAAAGGGCCAGTCCAAGGCTCAAAACAAGAAAAAGGGCGCCCAAAATGCTCGTTGTTCTGGTCAATACGTTTCCCGACCGGGAACCAAAGGCGGAGGAGCTTCCCCCGGCAAAAATACCGCCCAAACTGTCGCCTTCCTCGTTCTGAATCAGTACGATGAGGATCAAAAGAGCCGCGACAATGACAAAAAAAACCAACAGTACAATACTGAGTACACTCATCTAAAAACTCCATATTGAATGGGCCGGTTGAATACGGCCGGTTTTAAAACAGGTCCGGGGAAAAACGGCCCGCAGCCCGCTTTTCAACCCAAATCCGGAGCCGCCGTCCCAAAACCGGAATTCCAGGGCGGTCCCGAAATTGAGCATACCGTTTTTACGCGTTTCAGTCCAGCGGCCCGCCCGGCCCCGGCCGCCTGTCAGGCGCACAAGACGCCGGCCGTCAGGCGCCCCGGAGATACCGGTGCAGCGTCGACATGAGTTCATCGATGTCAAGGGGTTTCCCCACATGGCTGTCCATGCCGGCGTTGATGCATTTTTCAACGTCTTCCCTGAACACGTTGGCGGTCATGGCGACTATAGGGACCCTTTCGGGGCCGCCCGAAACGCCTTCCCGCGCCGCCCCGGACCGCGAAAAAGCCGTCCGCGGATGCTCCCTTTCAAATTCACGAATCTTCCCGGTCGCCTCGTAGCCGTCCATTTCGGGCATCTGGACATCCATGAAGATCATGTCGTAGGCCTCCGGGTTTTCCCTGAAAAGCCGGTACGCCTCCGCGCCGTTTTCGGCGCAGTCTATCCTGACGCCTGTGGGTTCAAGCAGGGTAAGCACAATCTCGCGGTTTATTTCCATGTCTTCCGCGAGCAGGATACGCTTGCCGTCAAACCGCTCCCGCTTTTCTTTTTTTGCGGCGGAAACGGAAAGCTGTCCCGTGCCAAGGACCCGGCTGATGGAATCCGCGATGGACGAGGGGAAAAGGGGTTTGGAAAGAAAACGGTCTACCCCCGCCTTTCTGGCCTCATCTTCTATAACGTTCCACCCGGCCGCGGAGATCATGATGACAACCGCCCGGACGCCGGTCTTCTCCCTGATCCACCGGGAAAGTTCAACGCCGTCAAGGCCGGGCATCTTCCAGTCCACAAAGTAAATATCGTAGGAACCGTTTTTCTCTATCATCGAGACGGCTTCGCCACCGTCCGCCGCGGTTTCGCAGAAAAAGCCCAGCCTTTCGGATATGTCGGCAAAGTAGTCCCGGACCCCCATGTCGTCATCCACCGCGAGCACCCGTATGCTTTTCCAGTCGATCTGATCCCGCCCCGGCTCCTTTTGTTCCTCCGCCTCTTTCAGTTGTACGGTAAAGGTAAAGACAGATCCCTTCCCCGGTTCCGATTCCACGCCGATGGAACCGCCCATCATCTTGACGATGTTTTTTGAAATCGCAAGTCCAAGGCCCGTACCGCCGAATTTGCGGGACGTGCTTGAATCGGCCTGTTCAAACGAATTGAAAAGGCGGTTTTGCTGTTCCCTGCTGATGCCTATGCCGGAATCTCTTACGCTTGTCTTTATGGTACAGACGCCGCCTTCCTTTTTTTCAAGTTCCGCGTCCAGATTCAGTATTCCGTTTTCGGGGGTAAATTTTACCGCGTTGGAAAGCAGGTTCGTTATAACCTGGGCAAGGCGCTGATCGTCCCCGTTGAGAAAGGCGGGTATATTCCTGTCTATATGCACCGTAAAATTCTGGCGTTTCTCTTCCACCTTGAAGTTGATCACGCCGACAACCTTTTGAAGCATACGTTCAAAGCAGAAATCGTCGGGTGAAAGTTCAAATTTGTTGGCCTCTATCTTCGACATGTCAAGAATGTCGTTAATGACGCCAAGAAGGTGCGAGGAGGCGTCCTCGATCTTCTTGAGGCAGTATTCCTTTTTTTCGGCGCTGCCGGAATTTTTCGCTATGGAGATCATACCGATGATAGCGTTCATGGGGGTCCGCATCTCATGGCTCATGTTGGCAAGAAAATCGCTTTTTGCCTTGCTGGCCCGCTCGGCCTGTTTCAGCGCGGCTTCCCTGTCCTTTTCACGAAGATCGCGGTCAAGGACGCCCGCTATAACACTGCTCATGGTGCTTACCAGCTGGCGGTCGCCTTCCGACCAGTTCCGCAGGGCAAACTGGCCTATGCTCAGTACGCCCCAGAATATTCCGCCCGCATAGAGGGGCGCCATGACAAACGATTTGAGCCCCGCCGCGTCCATGACTTCATAACGGCTGTCTTCGTGAGTGTCGCCGCAGTAAATGACGGGGATAACGGCAGGCTGTTCCCTGGGGAAACTGTTTACCATCACATCGCCTATTCCCCCGCCGGAAAGGGAGGTAAAACCATCATCCCTGGCGCACCAGAAATAAACGGCGCGGGCCGCTCCGGCGTCTCCATCCGGCCGCGCTATGAACATCCGGTCTACCCCCATAAACCCGCCTGTAATCCTGAGAATCCCGTTGATCATCACGGAGCTGTCCCCGGAGGAAATAAAATTTCCCGCAAGTTCGGACATCAGCTCCTGCTGTTTTACCCTCCTTAAAAAGGCCGCCTGGTTTTTTTTGTTGATCAGGAAACTCAGGCAGCCGCTTGAGATCACCACCGCCGAGGAAACGAGGATGATGACAGCGAGAAAAACAATGCGGTTTCTGGTTTTAAGAATGTACTCGTCGGCAATGTCGACCCCGGCCAGCGCGATCACCCTGCCTGTGCTGTCGAACACGGGGGAATAGGAGCTCAAAAGTCCGTTATAGCCCGCGGAATAGATGCCAAGTCCGCTGACAACGGTCCGGCCCTCCATGGCTTCAACCGGAGCCGGTTCGCCCTTGATGGGGGACGTCGAAAGGTTTACCGTTTCACTGGTTTCGTCGTTATCGACAATAAACTGAAACATGCCCCCTTCCACGGGACGCAGAAAATAAACAAAATAGACGTTGAATTCCTCGGCGAAGGTAAAGAGCCGGTTTCGAACTTCAGAGAAGACGGGTTTGTTCATGTCTTCGGGAACGGCAAGCTGGGCCAGTTCCTCGGCGGTAACAAGGTGCGAGGCCGCCCGGCTTGAATAGCGCAGCCGCTCTTCCACACTGAACAGGAAAGACGAAGAAAGTGAAGAAATCAAAATACTTGTATAAATCGAAATCACCAGCACCATGAGGCCGGCGATAAAAAAAAGCACGACGACAAAATTGTCATACAGGTATTTTTTTATCATCGTCTTTCTTCCGCGTGTCCGCGCACAGACCGGCGGACACGCGGTTCCGGAGTAACTCTTTTCAGTTAAACGCCGCAATGGGCACGAAGGTGTCGGCCTTGAGGGCCGCGCCACCCACAAGCGCGCCGTCTATGTTTTCCTTCGCCATAAGCCGGGCGGCGTTGTCGGGTTTGACAGAGCCTCCGTACTGTATGATGATCTTCTCCGCCGCGCCGCTTCCGTAGAGCCTTCCTGTAACTCCGCGTATCCAGGCGTGAATCGCGTCGGCGTCTTCCGGAGTGGCGGTTCTGCCGGTGCCTATGGCCCAGACAGGCTCGTAGGCAATGACAACGCCGGAAAGATCCGAAAGGGAAACACCTTCAAGGCCCTTTACGGTCTGGGTTTCGCAGACCGCCTCCGCCCTGCCCGCTTCCCGTTCCTCAAGCAGTTCCCCTACGCAGAGGATCACCTCAAGGCCGTGTTTCAGGGCAAGTTTCACCTTTTTGTTGATAAGGGCGTCGTCTTCCTTGTACACATGGCGCCGTTCGCTGTGGCCCAGGATAACGGTCTGCACCCCAAGATCTTTGAGCTGCAGCACGGAAACTTCCCCGGTATGGGCCCCCTGTTCCTCCGCCGCCATGTTCTGGGCGCCCAGCCTGATATTGGTTCCCCTGACGATGGGGCCCACGGTTTCAAGGCTCGTAAAACTGGGCGCGACAAGGTATTTGTGCTTCCCGTTCCCGAGCCCGGCAACCAGGGCCTTCGCCAATTCCGCCGCCTCGGCGCGGGTCTTGTGCATCTTCCAGTTTCCCGCGATATAATATGTACGATTTGCCATTTTTTCCTCCATTGATTTGGCGCCTGGCCCGGACACAGCCGGATTTCAGCTCCTGCAGACTTCGATGCCCGGCAGTTTTTTGCCTTCAAGCAGCTCCAGCGAGGCGCCGCCGCCCGTGGAGACATGACTCATTTTTGAGGCAAGGTTGAATTTGTTCACCGCCGCGACGGAATCGCCGCCGCCGACAACGGTAACCGCTCCTCTGCCGGTGGCTTCCGCCACAAGTTTCGCCACTTCTTCCGTTCCTTTGGCAAAGGCGTCAAATTCAAAGACCCCCACCGGACCGTTCCACACAATGGTTTTCGCCCCGGCAAGCACGTCCCTGTATTGGGCGACGGTTTTGGGACCCACGTCAAGCCCCATGAGATTGCCGGGCAGATCCACGCCGTCAACCGGCACAGGTTTCGCGGCGGCGTCAAAGGTTTCCGCGGCGACATGATCCACGGGGAGGACGATCTTCACGCCCGCCGTCCGCGCCACTTCAAGGATCTTCTTTGCCGTGTCAATCTGGTCATCCTCCACAAGCGATTTTCCCGTTTCCCGGCCCTGGGCCTTGAGAAAGGTGTAGGCCATGCCGCCGCCTATCACGAGGGCCGCGGCGTTTTTGAGGAGACTTTCGAGGACCGCGATCTTCGAGCTGACCTTGGCCCCGCCTATGATGGCGATGAGGGGCTTCACCGGATTTGTGACGATGGGCTCCAGATAATTCACTTCCTTTTCCATGAGGAAACCCGCCACCGACACGGGCACGAATTTGGCGATTGACGCGGTAGACGCGTGATCGCGGTGGGCGGTGCCGAAGGCGTCGTTTACAAAAATGTCGCCGTAGGAGGCCAGTTCCCTGGCAAGTTTGTCCCGTTCGGCGGGATCCTTGCTGGTTTCTTCCTTGTGAAAACGGGTATTTTCCAGCATGATCACCGTTCCGTCCTTCTGGCCGTCGATGAAAGCCTTCTTGCCGTAACAGCCGTCCTCGCCGGCAAAGATCACGGGCCGGCCGAGTTTTTTCGCAAGGTATTCGGCAACCGGCGCCATTCTGTGTTTGCCCCTGATGTAGGCGGCCTCGTCAAAAGTCTTGCCGTCTTTTTCGGCCTTTTCTTTCGCCTTTTTGGCGTCTTTGGAAGGATCCCCCAGATGGCTCATAAGGGTCAGCTTCTTTACCCCTTTGTCAAGAATGTACCTGATCGTGGGAATCGCCGCGGTTATGCGGGTGTCATCCTGCACAACGCCGTCTTTCATGGGCACGTTGAAATCGACCCGCATAATGATCCGCCTGCCCCCGAGATCGACGGATTTGACTGTCTTTATCGCCATAATTACCTCCGAATTGATAACCCTTCAACGGAACGGTTTCAAAAACCGGCCGGATGTTGAAGAGGCCCAAACCGTCAAGAAAAAAGCCCCGGCCCAGAAAAGGACACGGGGCCTCTTTTACACAAGCGGCGGAAGCGGGCTTTCCCCAAAGAAAGCCCCATCCATACGGATGTTCCGTACAGAAAAACCGTACGGAAAAACCGCCGGGCTTATTTTTTGCCGTCGATGTACTTCAGAAGATCAACGACTTTGTTCGAGTAACCCCACTCGTTGTCATACCATGAAACAACCTTGAAGAAACGCTTCTCGCCGGGAAGGTTGTTCTGAAGGGTCGCCAGGCTGTCGTAGATTGACGTGTTGGTGTTGTGGATGATGTCGGTGGACACGATCTCGTCTTCCTGGAATTCAAGAACACCTTTGAGGTAACTGCCGGAGGCCTTTTTGAAGGCCGCGCTGATTTCCTCAATGGACGTATCTTTGGCCGAACGGAAGGTCAGGTCAACCACGGAGCCGGTGGGCGTGGGAACGCGGAAGCTCATGCCGGTAAGTTTGCCTTTGGTTTCGGGAAGCACCTCTCCCACCGCTTTGGCGGCGCCGGTGGTGGAAGGGATGATATTGACGGCCGCGGCCCGGCCGCCGCGCCAGTCCTTCTTGGAAGGACCGTCAACGGTTTTCTGGGTCGCCGTGTAGGAGTGGATCGTCGTCATAAGGCCGGTTTCTATGCCAAAACCCTCCTTGAGGAGCACGTACACGATGGGCGCGAGGCAGTTGGTGGTACAGCTTGCGTTGGAAATGACATGATCGGAGGCGGGATTGTATTTGTCGTTATTGACGCCCATGACAAAGGTGGGGATCTTCTTCTCCTTGCCCTTGGCCGGAGCGGAAATGATGACCTTTTTGGCCCCGGCTTCCAGATGGCCAAAGGCATTGTCACCGGTGAAAAGACCGGTGGATTCTATGACATATTCAACCCCAAGTTTGCCCCAGGGAAGATTTTTAAGTTCTTTTTCGGCCATTACGCACTGAATTTCATGCCCGTTTACCACCAGAATATCGTCTTCGGCGGCGCCGGAACTCTTTTTGGTGCTGATCTGCGCGGCCATTTTGCCCTGGGTAGAGTCGTATTTGAGCTGATAGGCGAAATACTTCGCGTCGGTGGTAATGTCGGTAACCGCCTTCACGTCAATTTTATCCTTGCCCAAAAGCCCCTGCCCTACAATGGACTGAAAAACCAGACGGCCAATGCGCCCGAACCCATTAATCGCTACTTTCATAAAAACCCCCAATTCGTATATGTATATCCAGAAGAATAGAGAAAGATCGAAAAATATACAAGGGGAGGGAGCAGGCAGCAATTCCGAATTCAACATCCCAAACCCGAAAAGAGACCTGAAAAATCCGCCGGGGGGTCCAATCAGCGTTACCCTGCCGTTCTATTTGAAAGCCTGGACAACGGTTCTTTCGGCCAGTTCGGAAATTTCCGTAAGGCCGAAACCGTCAATGCCCGACTTGACCCTGTTGTTGAGGGGCCGTATCCATTTTTCGCTCAGAGCCGAAGCGCCTGCCATCACGCCGGCTATTGAACCGGTCGTGGCCGCGTTGCAGTCCGTGTCAAATCCGGCGCACACGGATATGCCTATCGTTTTTTCAAGATCCCCCCCGCCCCACAAAAGGGCGGCGGTACAGATCATGGCGTTGGAAATGGTATGGCACCAGTGATGGGGATTCTTTTCGTTGTAAACCGCGTGGATCTTCGAAAGCGCGTCTTCCCAGGACGCGCCCTCTTCATGCCAGCCCAGCACTTTTTGTACTCCCTCTGCAAGGCGGGATTTTTCCGGTATCTCGCCGAGTCCGCGTTCAATGACATCCCTGACATCGCCGCTTACCGCCGCCCTGGCAATCATGGCGGCGGCGAACATTTCGCCGTAGATCCCGTTTTTAACGTGGCTTATCCTCGCGTCACGCCAGGCGTATTCCGCCGCCGTTTCCGTGTCGCCGGGATTTATATAGCCGAAAAAGTCCGCCCGTATCTGTGCCCCAATCCATTCACGGTAGGCGTTGTAGTAAGAGCCCGAAAGCGGCGGGAGAACGCGGTTAACAAGATTCATGTAGGCCACCCGTTCCGCGGTACACACATGATAGATGGGCACGTTCATGAGCCAGCCTTCGGCAACGTTTTCGCTTGTAAACCCCCGTCCGTATGTTTCAAGAATTTTAAGGTAAAGGATAGTGTAATTGGTGTCGTCGTCCTCGGGCATGCAGGAAACATTGTTTATCCAGTTTATCTGATTGCTGCCGTACACATGCCCTTCGTCCGTTATCCGGTATTTCTTTCTGGTTTCTTCTCCCACGTTTGAGGCAAGGTATTTCCCGACAGGGTAATTGCCCGTGTCCTTTAGCATTCCCAGGATCCTCTGTGAATACCAGCCTTCCACCGGCTGCCCCAGAAGACAGCCCGCGCAGCGCCCAAGCCAGGCGCCGTAGACCTTGTCGTAATAAGCGTCCCTTGCGGGTTTCCGCGCATCCTCCCCGCCGCGCGCCTTTGGACGCGCCGCCCTTATTTCCTCAAGACCCGAAGGCTCATGGTACGGATAATCGCGGGAAACGGGCGCGTTGCGTATTCTGCCGATGAGCCTTTTCGCGTCCTCTTCCCGGAGCTGGCCTGCCCTGAAATTTTCAAGAATGAGGGACGCCTCATCGAGGAACCCTTTGACATCACGTCCTTCATCGGCGCTCTGTTCACATTCAATCAGCACTGTTTCCGAAAGCGTCATCCACATTGTATTCATGGATTATCCCTTTACTCCGGAACTGATAATACCCTGCACAAAATATTTCTGGAACGGCAGAAAAAGAAAGAGGGGAATCAGCGCGGAAATAATGGAACCGGCGTAAAGACAGGCCCACAGGGTATTACGCTCTCCCCGGAATGAACTCAAAGCAATTTGGATCATCTGGATACTTCGGCGCCGGGCAATAAGAAGGGGCCACATGTAAGAATTCCACTGATTCATGAATGTCATAAGTCCGGCAGTAACAAAAACAGGAATCGAAGACGGCATAATTATCCGAATATAAACCGTCATCCAGCTTGCCCCGTCTACTCTGGCAGCCTCCACGAGGCTCGCCGGAATATCCCTGAAAAACTGGGTAAAAAGAAACAGGACCAAACCATCGGCAATACTGGGTATAATAATCCCGTGCAGGGTATCAACCCATTGAAACTGATTGACCACGTTATAAAGAGGCATGGCAATTGCCTCAAAAGGGATCATAAAACTGAGGAGGACAATGGCATAGATGATATTCTTGAACCGAAATTTGAAGGTAGCAAAGGAAAACGCGGCAATTCCATTTACAATACATCCGAAAAAAATAGTAATTACCGTTACCGCCAGAGTAATCATAATAGGGCGAATAAAATCAAATTCCGTAAAAAGTCTGATGTAATTATAAAAGGTCAATTTTTGTGGAATGAAAGTTTTGGCCGAAAAGGGCATGATATACTGAAACAATTCCTCATCAGGCCTGAGAGACGACGCAATACCCCAAAAGAGAGGAAATATCGTTACAATGGCAATAAAAACAAGCGACAAATAAACAAATACGTTTTTGACAATCAGGCGGTGATTCATTATTAATTTCCCCCAAGAGCCCTGTCATCCTTCTCGTTGAGAAGCCTGAACTGAACCACACAAACAATAACGATGATAAGCAGCAACACCGTAACCATGACAGCCGAACGGGGCCTGTCGGCAAACCGGAAAGCCGATTTGTAGGCTTCATACATTAACACATTGGTACTTCCTTCGGGACCTCCCATGGTTATCATCTGCATAGGAACAAAAAGAAGAACATTTGCCGTTGTATTGGCGACCAGAACAAAGAGGACAACTTTTTTGATCATAGGGACTGTGATCCTGGTTACCGTAACAAGCCAATTTGCTCCATCAATACGGGCAGATTCATAAATCGCCGAATCAATATTTTTGAGACCCGCAAGGAGAAACATCATCCAGTATCCGATACCCTTCCAGGAAGCAATGACAACAATACTCCACAAAGCCTGACTTGTACTTATTAAAAAGCCCTGAGGCGGAATATGAACAAGCCCCAAAAGGCTGTTAATGATACCGCTGTTAGGGTTGAACATCATATTCCATAAAATAGTGGCAACTGTGAGGGATATGGTAACCGGCAGATAATATATGGTACGGAACACGCCAACTCCCCGAACCATAACATTCACCAGAAGAGCCATGAAGAATGCCAAAAAAACTTGAAACGGAATCATCACCAGATTTATTTTTATGGTAATCCAGAGAGCATTCCAAAAGGAAGGATCAACAAAAACGCGCTGGTAAACTGAAAAAGTCCAACTTCCCCGATTTCGGAAACCCTCTATCAGGGTAGATAAAATCGGATACGCTTTAAACAAAAGAATAAGGACAAAGGCTGGAAAAATCAACAAATAGGGGAATAAATTCATTTTCTTCCGTGTCGCAACAGGTATCATGTTTATTCTCCGACCTCCGCTTTACAGCCGGCGACGTTAACGCCGCCGGCTGTAATCACCAGTATTTTATGCAATATTAGAGTTGTTCAATAACTTCAGTTATTGAACAAATTCCGCTTCAAAACGCGATTTTGTAAGGCTAAAGCCTGGCTTTAGCCTGAAAAATCGCAAGACTTGCAAGCTAACCGAAGGTTAGCCAGTAACCAACCGGGTTACTAAACAAGTCCATTATTTGTATTTGGCAAGTGCCGCGTTGATTTCGCGGACCGCGTTATCAAGCGTGTTCTTCACGTTTGAACCGTTGCGGATATCCTCAAAGACGGCATCCATGATGGTTGAATATTCGGGATATCCAGGGGTCAGAGCACGGGGAACCGCGGTATTATCCGCTTCAAACGCCGCAATTTTCATTATGGGACTTGCGTTGGGATCATTCTGGATGGCGTTGATCACCGATTTTGTTGAAGGAACATCGGTATTTGCCTTAAGCCACATCGTGTTACCCTCACCCAGAGAGAACCATTTGATAAAAGCACCGGCAAGATCTTTCTTCGTTGAAGCCTTGTTGATGCCAAAATGCCAGCTGCCGGTAGGAGACCCGACCCTGTTCTCGTATCCCTTGAAGGCGGGGACCGGAGCAAAATCAAAATCGGTATTGCCAATCTGCCCGGGTGTCCAGGTACCGCCTATCATAAACAGCACTTTGCCTGAATTAAAGAGATTCGATATTTCATCCGCGGTATAACCCCGCAAGGCAAGCCCATTTTGATAGAGATTCTGATACCAGGTCATAGCTCTGACCCATCCGGGGCTGTTGATAATTCCCTCTACAGCAAATCCGTCGTCCCCGATAGACTTTTCCCCAAGGCTGTTGGCTACCGCACACATTTGATAGGTCCGGCTTACCTGTTGGAACATTATTCCCGCAATACCGTTAGTGCGGTTGGGATCCAGTCTGGTCAAAGCCTGCCGTGCGTATTCTTCGATTTCTTCGTAAGTCAGGCGGTTTTTCACATCACTGGGACGAACAGTAACTCCCGCTTGAGACAAGAGGCCTTTGTTATACCAGAGAAGCTGGGAAGAAGTATTCATGGGCGGCGCATAGAAGGCACCATCCCATGATCCGGCGGCCAGCGCCGAAGAGATAAACTGATTTTTTTCCGTTGCGGTGAAATACCGGTCCACCGGCTCAAGGTACCCACGGTTTACATAACCGGCGACCATGGGAACATCCACGCTGATGGCGTCGTAATCTTTTGAACCGGAGGCTATCTTTACTTCAATAACCTGGAAAAGATCAGCGAAAGTATAGAATTCCCCAATGACGCGAACACCTGTTTCCTGATAATACTTTTCCAGAATGGGTTTTGTCAGTTGTTCCCATACAGTAGGCTCATCCCCCGATCCTTGGGACAACCAGACAATAGACTGCCCTCCTCCCGCGCTTTTTTCACCATCGCCTTTGGCAAAAACACCACTTGTTACGAGTGCTGAAAGAATCAGTACTACAACCAACTTGACTACCTTCTTCATAAGGTACCTCCAAAAAAATATTTCTATACATTACTGTATATACGTTTTATAATGCCAGTTTCTTGAACAGGGACTCAAAGAGCCTGTCCCGGTGTATGTGGTACACATACCGGAATAAATGACGGGTGGGATCAAAACTCCAGCGGTGATCGTATTCGGGAACGGGACTGTGTTCAAGGCGGTCCAGCATGAAGTCCCCGTCCAGAAGCCAGCCCACGGCGGTAACATCCCAGATCGCCCTGGTCCAATTCGACAACCCTCCGTCCTTCAGCGCGGATTCCGCCGTATAATCCACCAGATAATCGCAGAGCCCGTTCTTCCCCCGAAGCCAGTATTCCAGTTCGGGACCGGATGTTGTAAAGGCCGAAACAACCCCCATGCAGGGAAGCTGCACCAGCGCCGCGCCGCATCCAAAGACAATACGGGCGGCGGCCACATCCTGATACAGGTTGAATTCCCTGTTGTCAGGCCAGTGCAGCGCGTTGCCCCCCAGCCATACAATGACAACGCGGTTCACTATTTCCGGTTTCATCAAAATGGCCGACGCCACATTGGTAATTGCCCCTATCGCTATCACGTAGAGGGGCCGCTCTTCCGTATAGTTCATTGCAAGTTCCGCAAGGACGCGGGCCGCGGGAGAATCCACGGGATCTTTTTCCGATGAAAGGTAATTCTCCGATCCCCTCTTTACAAGGGATGAAAGATCGTCTCTTTTCATCAGGGCAAGAACCTTGAAGATTTCATCGTAACTCTTTTTCATCCCGTCGCCGGGGCCCCTGGAATTCTGATTGAAGAAGGGCGCGGCGCAGATTCCCTTCAGCCTGAGTTTTTCGTCTGATTTTATCAAGAAGGCAAGGGCGAACTGATCGTCAATTTCATTATAGGTATCGGTGTCGATTACCACGTCAACCTGTCCCTTGGGTTTCGCAAGCCGCCTCAAGAGACCTTCATTGTCCTGGTTCATACATCACACCCCCTTTTACCACATACTACCCATGATCCGGAATTGAGCCGGACCGGTTTACTAAAAAAAATTTAGTACTTTTTTTAATTATACAATACTATATATTAGTATTTTTTGTTCTGTCAAGTATCTTTTTTAGTGAATTTAATATTTTAGTATATTTATACGGCATATTCAGGCATGTTTTGAAGAAATTCGTTTCATTGTCACTAAATTATTTTTAGTACTTGGTAAATTTTATTTCTTTTGCGTTGACAAGACCGCCGCCGGACGGCTACAATGGGCGTATGATACCCCGTATTGTCGATATTGCCAGGGCCGCGGATGTTTCCCCGTCGGCGGTGTCGCTGGCGCTGAACAACAAGACGGGGGTATCGGTCGGCGTCAGGCGGCGCATCATAGGCATTGCCGCGGAGATGGGGTACAGGAACGGGTATGCTCCCGCCGGCGTCAACGAAAACGTAACCATACGGTTCCTCAAGATCGCCAAGCACGGGCACATCATCAACGACAGGCACAATCCTTTTATCACCGAATACCTTGAGGGTATAGAGACCGGGGCGAAAAAGCGGATGTACAAGCTGGAGGTTTCTTTTTTCAACAAGGTCCCCATTGAGGAAATTATCGCCTCGCAGAAAAGGACGGATGTCAACGGCTTTATCGTGCTGGGAACGGAACTTAACGATCACGAGCTGTCTTTTTTCGCGGAACTTGACTCGCCCATGGTGTTTATCGACACTTACTTTCCCATCTCGATGTACGACTGTGTTGACATGGATAACGTTGACGGCGTGTTCAGGGCGGTAGAGCATCTTTACTCCATGGGGCACAGGAGCATCGGACTTGTAAAGAGCAGCTACGAAACGAGGAATTTCAGAATGCGGGAGGCGGGCTTCCGCGAGGCGATGGACTATTTTTCGCTTCCCGTTCAGGAGAAATGCATCGTGAGCGTTGACCCCACGTTTGACGGATCAAGCCGCGACATGGGCAAATACCTGGGGCGGAAACCGCTCCTTCCAACCGCTTTTTTCTGCATGAACGACACCATCTCGTTCGGGGTCATGCGGGCGCTCAGGGCAAACGGGACGGACGTTCCTGACGGCGCAAGCGTTATCGGCTTTGACGATCTTCCCTCAAGCAGCCTTTCCGAGCCGCCGCTTACCACCATACGGGTTTCCACCCGGCAGATAGGACAGCGGGCGCTTGAAAAACTGTCGGAACGGATTGCCGGTCTTTCCGATCATGTAACGGAGAACATCCTTCTTTCCGGAAAACTTGTCACAAGGGACAGCGTGAGGCGTTTATGAAATTCCTCGTCTACGGCGCGCTTAACATCGATCTGATCTTTTCCGTTGATCATATTGTCATACCCGGCGAAACGGAGCAATGCGCTTCCCTCGAAAAAAGTTCCGGGGGCAAGGGGTCCAACCAGGCGGCGGCGCTGGCGAAGGCGGGAATGTCCGCGCACCTCGCGGGAAAAATAGGAAACGACGGCGCCTATCTTCTTGACATGCTCCGTTCCTTCGGGGTGAACACGGATCTTGTCAGCGTCTGGGAGGGAGACACGGGCCGGGCGCTCATACAGCTTGACCGGAACGGGCAGAACGCCATTGTGTACTACCCCGGAGGAAACGGCGCCGTCGTTCCCGAAGAAATAGAAAAGGCGATAGGCGCCTTCGGTGAAGGGGACATGCTGGTGCTGCAGAACGAGATTCCCCATATCGGCCTTATGATGAGGAAGGCGAAGGAGAGGGGACTTGCCGTCTGCCTTAACCCGTCCCCCTGTGACGAAAAGATCGAAAGCCTTCCCCTGGAAATGACGGACATTTTTTTTGTCAACGAGATAGAGGGGGCGTCCCTGGCCGGCATGACGGGCGGCGGCGGCCCGGAGACGATTCTGGAAAGGCTTGTCGGGCGTTTTCCCGCGAGCGAAATAGTCCTTACGCTGGGAAAGGAAGGCGCGCTCTACGGTTACCGAAACACGCGGGAAAGCGGCGCCATCCTTGATTACCCCGTCGTGGATACCACCGGCGCGGGCGATACCTTTACCGGTTATTTTCTTGCCGCGAGGGCCAGAGGTTTTTCCGTGAAAGACGCGCTGGCGCTGGCCTGCCGGGCGGCGTCCATTGCCGTTTCCAGAAAGGGCGCGCTCGGGGCCATTCCCGGCGCCGGGGAAGTCTTTTAGCAGGCTGTTAGAAAAGCCGGTTTTCCGCTATACTGTATTGTATGCAGATGATCATGAATATTCTGGCGGCGCTTACCGGCCTTTACATGCTGATGATTTTTATCAGAATTATGTTCTCGTGGCTCGGCGTTTCCCGGGAAGGACAGATCCTCGTCCTGCTTGGCCGCCTTACAGATCCGTATCTTGACTGGTGGAGAGCCCGCCTGCCCATGCGGACGGGAACGGTAGACTTTTCCCCCATTGCCGCCATGACGGTTCTTTCCGTGGTCCATACCGTTTTTTCCACCGCCGCCCGTTCCGGATCCATACGTGTGGGAACCGTTTTGGCGATTGCCCTTTCGGCGCTGTGGTCCGCGGCGGCCTTTCTGCTGGGGTTTTTCATCATTGTACTCATACTCCGTTTCATCGCGTACATGACAGGCAGATCCTCACGGGGAGTTTTCTGGAACTTTACCGACATGATTTCCCGGCCCGTACTGTACCGCGTTAACCGTTTCTTTTTCAGGGACCGCATTGTCAATTATCTTTCGGGAATTGTCTGCTCCCTTCTGGTTCTTATTGTCCTTTACGCGGCGGGAAGGTTCCTGACCTTTCTGGCGGTCCGCTTCCTCGTCAGGCTTCCCCTGTAGACAGATGTTTCTCCGGGAGCTTGAAGAAACCGCCGGAAGCCTTAAAGGGGCGGGACCTGAAACCGTCCGGCACCTGGCGGGCGTGGCGGTGCGCAGCATCGCCGATCTGCTTCTCTATTACCCGAGGGACTGGGAAGACCGCGTCCGCACCGTACCCATAGCCGCCTTCAGAAAATCGCCGGTCAACACCGTTGTCCGTGTCCTGGGCCACGAGTGGATAGGAGCGGGCGGCATGAGGACTGTCAAGATCCGCGTTGAAGACGAAAGCGGCGCGGCGTCGCTGGTCTGCTTCAACCGGCCCTTTCTTGAAAAAAAACTCGTCACCGGAAAACAGTACCGCCTGTGGGGCCGGTTCTTCTACAAATACGGCGAGATACAGGCGTCCGCCTTTGAATTCGAAGACGCGTCGGAAAACGCGGCGGGCTTTGGCCGCATACTTCCCGTGTATCCCCTCAGTTCCGCCCTTACCCAGGGGGTGCTGAGGCGGCTTGTAAAAAAGGCGCTGGACAAATACGCCCCCTTCCTTGAAGACGAACTTCCGGGGGAAATTATCGCCAGGCGCGGACTGCTTGCCATGAAGGACGCGGCAAGGGCCATTCATTTTCCTTCATCAATGGAAGAACTTGAAAAGGCCAGGCAGACCATTATTTACGGAGAACTGTTCTATCTTGAAATAATGGTAGGAAAACGGGCCCTTGAACGAAGGACCCAGGGACAAGCCCAAAGAAGCCCGGCCAGGGCGGCGCCTTTGTCCAGGGCGGCCCCAGCCGAAACGGCTCCCGCCTTGTCCGGGGCGGGCCCGGCTTCTTCCTTTTCTCCGCTGCAGAGGCGGCTTGCCGAACGGCTCCCCTTTGCCCTCACGGCGGGACAGGCCGCGGTGACGGCCGAAATAAACCGCGACATGGACGGAGACTGGCCCATGGCCCGCCTGCTTCAGGGAGACGTTGGATCGGGCAAGACCCTCGTTTCCTTTCTCGCCGCGCTCAGGGCGGTGGAGTCGGGCGGGCAGGCGGTGATCATGGCGCCGACGGAACTCCTTGCCCGCCAGCACGCCGAAAACGCGGCGCGGCTCCTTGAGCCTTTGGGACCGCGGATAGCCTTCCTTACGGGGAACCTGAGGGCGGCGGGAAGATCTTCCCTGCTCGCGGGCCTTGCCGGGGACGGCGCGGATATAGCGGCGGGCACCCACGCCCTTTTTTCCCGCGACGTGGTTTACCGCGATCTCCGCCTTGTCATAATAGACGAACAGCACCGTTTCGGCGTGACGCAGCGTTCCCTTATCATGGCCAAGGGGGATCATCCCCACCTGCTCATGATGAGCGCCACGCCCATACCCCGCACCCTGGCCCTTACGGTATTCGGCGACATGGACGTGTCGGTCATTCCCGACATGCCGCCGGGCCGCAAGCCCGTGAAGACCCACCTTGCCCGCGAGGCGAACGAAGAGAAGGTGTACGAATTTGTGAGGAAGGAACTGGCCAGGGGACACCAGGCGTACTTTGTGTACCCCCTCATAGAAGGAGACGGCGAAGGCGGCGGCCTCAAGGCGGCCTCTTCCATGGCGGAAAAACTTTCACGGAAGATCTTTCCCGAATACACAACGGCCCTGCTTCACTCGAAAATAGGCGAGGATGAAAAACAGCGGATCATGGACGGTTTCCGCCGGGGCGACATACACATACTCGCCGCGACCAGCGTGGTGGAAGTGGGGGTGGATGTCCCTAACGCCACCTGCATGGTGGTGGAGCACGCCGAACGCTTCGGCCTTTCCGCCCTGCACCAGCTCCGCGGCCGCGTGGGAAGGGGCGGGGGGGAGGCGTACTGTTTCCTCGTCTACTCCGAACCGTCCCCCGAAAACGAAGGACGCGGCGGCCTTTTCGCCTACGAAAACGGAAGCGGTCTTACCGAAGACGGCAAGGCGCGCCTCCGCGTAATGCTGGAAAACAGCGACGGCTTTGTCATTGCCGAAGAGGATTTAAGGCTGCGGGGTCCGGGCCAGATAGCCGGTACGGAACAGTCGGGCTACCTTAGCCTGGGCCTGGCCGATCCGGTCCGGGACGCGGCGGAACTGGCAAAGGCCAGGGAAGACGCCTTTGCCGTTCTGGAACGTGATCCCGCCCTTTCAAAGCCCGAAAGCGCCCCCGTCGCGGAAGTGCTGGGGCGGGCGCCGCCTTTTTCGAACGTGACGCTGTAGGGGGAGTTTCACCCGTCATCAGAAGAAAAACTTGTTGAGATTCAAAGGCCATGGTATAATAGGGAATCTTGATATAGAGTCAGGTACAATATGCATGTTTATCTGATGTATATTCTATTTTCATTATTTATCTCCATTTATGATATAAAAACCGGTATGGTTTCCCGGTTTCTTCTGTGGGGCGCCCTGCTTTTCTTTTTTATCGTGAAATGTTTTTTGAGCGGCGGTTTCTTTGAAGCGGCGACCGGCGGCGCGCTTGGCATACTCGTTTTTCTTGTTGTATTCTTCATCTCGAGGAAACGGCTTGGATTGGCCGATGTATGGTACGCCGGTCTGGCCGGCATTGTTCTGGGGCCTCTGTGGTGGTATCCGGCAATGGCTCTTTCCTGTCTGTTTGGCATACTGGTTACCGTTGTCTTTCGCCGCCGCGTCATTCCGTTTATCCCCTGCATGGCGGCGGGCAGCGGCGTCATTCTTTCATATACTTTTTGGAGTAAATAAGGCCATACAAAAATCAAAGAAAATTTGCGCTTTCTTGTTGCTGTTTGTCTGCTTTCAGGGTGTTCTTTCAGGGCAGGCAGGCAGACCCCCCATCATTAGTTTTGAATTTGTGGATCAGCCGGTACACGATATTCTTTATGCTTTTTCGACATATTCAAGGATTTCCATTATCGCCGACGATACGGTAAGCGGAACCGCAAGCTTCCAGTTTAACGGTACGGATTTTGAAAGGGCCTTTGATTCCTTTCTTTTTGCCAACCGGTTATATGTTGAAAAACAGCCCGATATTTGGGTGGTATCGCGCATTCAAATATCCGTCCTGAATGGCAGGATAACCCTGAATACACTCGATGCCACGCCCTCTCAGATATTGGAGAAGTTATCCCGGAGCCTGAACGCAACCGTCATACAGGATATACTGCCGTCAACAAAATTGTCCCTTCATCTGGATACTTCTTCCCTGCGTGAAGCGGTAGAACTTGTCATGCGTCCGTTCAGCGATTATACCGTAGAAGAATCAAACAACTATGTCGCGGTACGAAAATTGCCCGCCGCCGCATTTTCACCGTCTCCGTCAATATCAAG
>JAIRXH010000078.1 GCA_031268385.1 Treponema sp.
GCTGCTCCGGTATGCAGTTCGTTGTATACAAAGGCGCTCTTGAACATCCTTACGGCGATAGTTTCGGTATTGTAACCCGGTCCTCCCTTGGTAAGGGCATAGATGCTTTCGGAACTCTGGAGGGTGGCGTTGGTTACCATAAGAATCACAATAAAAAGAGGGGGAAGTCCTGCGCGGATTTCTGCGGCGTTCCCTTTGAAAAAAATCTTGACGCGGTTCTTGCCCGCTCCGATATTGATGGGGTAATGGTGGAATGCGCGACGGTAAAGCACAGGGAAGTAATACTCAGGGCAGCGGCGGCGAAAAAGCATGTTTTTTCCGACAAAACTCTGGCGCTTTCTTCCGCCGACTGCGCCGAAATAAAGGAAGCCCTTGAAAAAGCCGGGGTGAAATTTGTCCTTTCCATGGAAGCGAAAATCGCCGGGCCCTACCGGTACGCGAAAAAACTGGTTGAGGAAGGCGTTTTGGGCAGGGTAGGCTCCGCGTATTTCAGGCGGGATCATGGGGCGGCGCTGGATCGTTTTCTTCCCGATTACTGGTACGATCCTGCCCAGACAGGCGGCGGCGTCACCCTGGATCTTGGCTGTCACGGCTTTTATCTTCTTGCCCAGTTCTGCGGGAAGCCGGTCAGGGTCGTCAACTTGATGAACGGACCTTATGGTACCGGCAGCGATGAAAATTCAACCACCATCGTTGAATTTGAAAACGGCGCGCTTGGAACAGCCCATACTTCCTTTGTAAGCTGGAAAATGGACAACCTCCTTGAAATCATCGGTTCGGAAGGCATGTTTGTGGCCACAGGTACAAAACCTGAAAATTACCGTGTTCTGCTGCAGTCGAAAAACCTTCCCGGATATGAAGAACCGCGCCCGGTGCCGGAGGAAGAGTACGGTCCTGATGATGAATTTCCCATAGTGAAATTTGCCCGGCTGCTTCAGTCCCCGGAAACAGAAACGGACCTGTACGGCATTGACAAGGCAATCGTGCTTGCCCGCCTTGTTGAATGCGCTTACCGTTCGGCGAAGACGGGGCAGGCTGTCATGTTCTGAAAATCCGACCGGGGGCTGTGATCCCGCGTTTTCCCGCCCAAAAGTTGCGTGGAAGCGTTGCCCCGGTTGACGGCAGCGTTGGTTACCGGGCAGATGGTGTCTATCGTTCCGTAGCCCGTCGCGCCGGGAAGGCCTTTATTCGTGATGCTACCGAACAGGTATATTCCTGTTGTGGGGGTCGTACTGCCCAAGGGGAAATTTCAGGCGGTTGCTCTTTTCCCCGATAACTTTTCTCCAGCTTTGTTAACACAGGGCAACGCTGATTAGCCACAAGTTAATCAGCGTTGCCTTGGAAAGCCATGTGGGATTTAAGCAAAGCGAGGCATTCATCCAGATATTTTGAACCCGTTGTATCCAGGGGCTTGTTAATACTGTTCCTTGACGCGGCACAGGAGATAATTCCCCTTTTCTTGAGCACTTCCTTGTAGCTTCCGGGAAGTTGGGTTTCATAGAAAAAAAGAGGCGCCATATCCCGGTATATCCGCAAGGCCCCGTCATGATCTCCCCTTTCCAGCGCATTCCATAGCAAGACACAAACATCGGTAACATGACAACCCGGCATGTTTCCACAGGCCCCCCTCATGTACTCTTCAATGAGGTAACGGCAGCCTGAACCACCGAATACTCCCCTGCATGAACCGTCATTGGTATCAAGGAGGTTCTGTATTTTCAGGGTACTTGGGATTGTTTCTTCTTTTACGTATTGTATCCATTCTACTTCCCGGCATAGCCTGAGCAGAAAATCAGAATTCATATCGGTACCCACAGGAGGTACATAATTCTGGATAAACACAGGAATTCCCGCGACTTCGGATATACCTCTGTAATAATCAAAGATCACATCGTCGGAAAAAGGCCGTACCCGGACATAGGGGGGCATGGCAATGACAGCACTGGCCCCGATTCTTCGCGCGTGTGCGGCAAATTTAAACGCTCCCTGCTTTGTGGAAGCCGCCACCCCGATGACTGTAGGAATTTTACCATCGGCAACCTTCACCATTTCTTCGGAAAGAATGAGCCTTTCATCGTCGTTTAGATTGGTAAATTCGCTTGCATTAACAGGAAACACCAATCCGTGTGCCCCGCAGTTAATACAGAATTTTACTATGTTTCGGAACCCCGGAATATCAATAGAAAGATCTTCCTTAAAGGGTGTTGAAGGTATAGTAAAAATCCCTCTCATTTCGTTACCCACCATATGCCTCCGTTTATCTCCTTGAAATTATTGCCCAATCCGAAGAACCGTCAAAAATCAGCGTTCATTTCAAATCCGGTTTATCCAGCCGTTCCCCAAGCACTACCCGTAGTACACGGCAATCCAGCATCTGGATTGATTCAAAGGGCGCTCTTTCACTGGAAAGCTGATATGACAAAACCCAAGCGTCTCCCTGAAAACGACCAGATTCAACTTTGGAAACTGATACCCTTTTACCGCCTTTTTTGCTGAATGAAACGTGGCCCCCCGCGCCAAGCAGGATAAACTCCATAGCACTCCTTCGGATTACCATGCCCCGGGCCGCATTCAACGGATGATCATACAATATCTCAATATCCAGATCGTCAAACTCAAGGAGAGCGCCATTATCACCTTCTTCCTGCACAAATATTTTCAGGCTGGGAGTATTCTGAGCCAGCACAATCGGTTCCATGGCATCGTTTATCATTTTATAGGATTTATGAAGCTCGTATGCCTCATCGCTCCATCGTCCGTCAACGGTATTTACCAGCGGTTGTGTCATAAACCCAGGGCAGCAACGGTTGATGGCCCACGGATCATAACCAATAGCCGCATATTTACCGATGGCATAAAACACATTTTTTTCAGTACGAGCGCCTTTACCGGTAGCGCACTCCGCTACATAAAGGGGATTATCCTTTGTGGTATATGCCTTACAGAAATAATTAAAATCTTTATAACTGTACTGATAAATATCAGGAGAAATAAAATCTATATGCTTTACTGTTTTGAAATATATATCCAATACAGGGAGAACAGGACCCCCTGCTGGATAATCAAACCCTGCTTTTTCATTTTTATAAATCTTATTCAGCCAGACATTCATATAGACCGGTACAGGATGGATGCTTTTTACAGTTTTGGTTAAACTATCGCAGTATTCGGCAATACATTTTGCGCTGAAGGATTCTCCTGCCCTGACTCCGTATTTTTCGCCATAATTGTCTTTGGCATATTCCGTGTTGCAGTTATCGCAATAGCAGCGATCCGTCCCAAAAATACCCGTTTCATTTTCAATCTGAAATAAAATCACCGTATGATCTTTTGAGTCTATCTCTTTCAAGTGCTTAAATATCTCAATTAATGCCAATTCGTCACGCCGATAAGTTTCGGCGGCGGTGGGACAGCAATGGTTGGTATGAAGATTACCTTCCTTGTCCTGAACCTTGATAAACCGCTTGTGATCAGAACGAACATAGTCAGGCGCATAAGTTAGACATCCATTCTTGAAACTTCCAAACCAGACAAGAACGATCTTCATATTATGCTTACGGGCCATCTCAATACGATGATCCAACATCTCAAAGTGGTATTCCCCTTCCACCGGTTCGACTTCCCGCCAATAAAGCAGAAGGGAGGCGGCATTAAGGCCCATCTTCTGCCCGTGTTCAAAGAAGGGATCCATATCTTCAGGGGTATAACATCCGTCACAATCCCACTGTAGGCCAAGGATAATAAAAGGCTTGCCATCTACAAAAAGCGCCTTTCTACCGTTCAATTCCTCAAGATGAGGCATCATATTATTTTCCATATTTTTCCTCCAATAAAAATTTGACTTGCCGTAGCCGCAAAGTCATTTATTTTATATTTTTTCGTACATATTCGTTACGGATATCCGTCAGCCATTCCGTGAGGAATCCTTCCGCCTGCTCCCTGCTTCTGGTACGCCTGTCCTGCATTACATAGGCCAGGAAAGTTTCATGGGTACAATGCTTCGCCGCGTAAATGACCGATTCCGCCTCCGCCCAACGCGGTATCATTACTCCAGAAATAATCCGTTCCGGCAGCGCAGGCTCCATGATTCCGCAAACGCCCCCTCCATTAACCACTCCACGGCACTCAATTACCAAATCTTCAGGAAAACCTTTGATAATGCCTCCGCAGTTAGGAATATTTACCTGATACACCGCAGGCTTATCGTTCAGCATGGAATCAATAATCGGTACAATTTGTTCATCACTCTGCTCGGGTTTGAATATATCCATCGCCCTTGTTGAGGGGTTATCTACCACCTTTTCTATTTCTTTAACATGATCCGCCATTACATCAAGATACTGCTTCCATCCTATTTCTGAATCAAACCCTCCCAAATGACCAAAATATTTCTTTTTTGATTCCAGTGAATCGTTCTGCCACCAAGCGGCAAACCGGGGAGTATCGCCTATGGGGAAGAGCCCGTATAGTTGATATTGTTCCACAGCGCCCCGCGACATTTGATTGTCGCCGAAAGTTGGCCTATGGGTATCCCAGTACTGTTCCGCCCTGGTACGAATCCATTCATCAATGAGGGGATAGGCGTTCAGTCCCTTATGACGGAATTCGGTCATCCATATCCAGTGATTAAAACCTATCATGTTGGCGGTAACCTCGGAACAGGGAAGCCCAAGTACATCGGCAATCTCCCGGTAACCGTAGTGCCCGTGACAAAGACCAATGACCCTTGTTTTTGTTTCCCTTGTCATAAGAGTACAGCCTTCAAATACCGGATTTGCGGATTGAATGAGCCATGCATTGGGAGCAACCGCCTCTATCAATTTTGCCACTTCAAGAAAAAAAAGCATTTGGCCGATCTGGGCTACATGAAGCCCCCGGTAATAACCGTGTCTTTCTCCCATATCCCTCTGGGCTTCGGTCCACGAATGACCGCCGACCTGGGCGGTGTTGAGGACAAAATCCATACCCCGTATTGCATCTTCCAGCCTGGTAGTTTTCCGGAAGGTCAGCTTGGCGCCCAGCTCCCCGGTTATTTTTTCCGCCAGAGCATGTATCCGATCCAGCCGCCCCTTATCCACATCCATGAAGCAGACATGACTTCCTTCGAGTCCCTTTGCGATACAGAGATCTCGTACGATTCCCGCGGAAAATTGCGAACTTCCGGCGCCGATAATTCCGATTTTTGCAGTATTAGCCATTTAGTTATACCTACTCTTTTATAGCGCCTATCACAACGCTAGACATAAAATGCCTTTGAAAAATAAAGAACATGATTATGAGCGGCAGGATTACAATACTGCAGCCGGCCATAAGAATTTCCCAAGGGATAGACCATACGCTTTCCTTGTCATTGAGGGTAGGAAGGACGATCATGATTGGCATGACTTTCTGGCTTGTCAACATAGTCTGGGGCCACAAATAATCGTTCCATTTTCCCAAAAAAGTAAGAATAGTCATAGCGCCTACTGCGGGAAGACTGATGGGAAAAAGAATGCGGGCAAATACCGTAAAATGCCCCGCCCCGTCCAATCGCGCCGATTCCAGAAGCGACGACGGAAGTCCATCCATGTATTGCTTTAACATAAACATACAAAATACATTTGCGATACCCGGAAATATCTGTACCTGATAAGAGTTAAGCCATTTTATCTTGCTGAACATGATATAAAGCGGCGGGATGGTGATTTCCATGGGAATCATCATGGTGGCCAACAAAAGACCGAAAAGTGCATTGCGTCCCCTGAAGCGGTATTTTGAAAAAGCAAAGGCCGCAAGGGAGGAGATAAAAACAGTCAGAACAGTGTATGTCACCGCAACAAATATCCCATTAAAGTAGGAACGGATAATTATCCCGCCATTATATGAAAGAAGCCGCAGATAATTACTTACTACAAATTCCCGGGGCCAGCCCCATGAATTGGACGCAAGTTCACTTCCTGTCTTAAAAGAATTAAGAAACATTAAAAAAAGCGGAATAAGGCTGAAAAAGGCGCATATCAAGAGCAATAGAACCATTATCGCCTTATTTTCCCTGTCAATTTTCATCGTTTCCGCTCCTGGTCACCAAGAACCCTAAACCATAAAATCGTTACCGCAAGGACCAAAAGAAAAACGAACCATCCTACCGCGGAAGCCATGCCAAAATTCGCCCCCTGCAAATTCATCAAGAGTACATTCATTATGGACATGGCATTTGGCTGATTTATTCTGCCGGTATTGGTAGACAGGAGTACATTGGGCTCTGAAAATATTTTTATTGATCCTATGGCGTTCATAATAAAGGCAAAAAGAAAAATCGGTCTCATAATGGGAAGGACAATTCTGAATACATGCTGTACCGAATTGGTACCGTCAATTCTGGAAGCATCACGAATTTCATCGCCAATGGTAGTAAGTCCCGCAAGATAGATTACCATGTACCATCCGACAGCCCGCCATATAAGCAATACAACCACCGACCACTTTCGTACAGCGGCATCCTGCAGAAAATCAATTGAGGTCCCCAAAATCTGGTTGACTGCTCCATAATCTCTGGCCAGTAATATACGCCATATCAGGGCGGAAGCAATAATGGGGACTACCTGAGGGAGAAAGAGAATGGGCTTAAAGATCCTTTGAACACCTGATATGAGTTTTGACTGAAGCATATAGGCCAGTACAAACGATACGATCATCGTTGGGATGGTATGAACAATAAAATAGAAAAGGGTATTTCGAATACTTAACCAGAATGTTTTGTAGGTAAGAAGGGAAGTATAATTATTCACACCCACAAAACGCATTGTTCCGTATCCCTTATACTGAAAAAAACTCAGAACCAAAGAATAGGCGGCAGGCAAAAAGAAAAAGATCAGAAATGAAATCATAAAGGGCGCAATAAACGCATAAGGCACCAGTTTTTCAAATCGGTAACCGCTTTTCAATAGTATACCCCTTTTTACAGGCGTTTGCCTAAAATGGGCGGATCGGAGTCAGACGCCGATCCGCCCATGCTTTACCTATCTATCCCAGGGATTTCCAATCTGGTTTTCAAGATCCGATTGGGCGTCTCTAAGGGCCGCATCGATGGAGATGGCGCCGTTGATAGCCCCGTCAAAATAAGGTCCTATGATGTCCAATTCCAATTGAGCCGCGGGATCCCAAGGGAATATCTTGAAGGTCTCAATTGATTTAACCGTCTCGGCTGTATAGTTGCCCCCGATATAGGGATCAGGGACATTTGCCCTTGGATCATCGGCCCATGAACGCATAGCGGGAGGTGTGGCAACACCCACTTTCTGTTGAAGGAAATAGCCGTCGACATTAAGGAACCGAAGTTTCATGTATTCCTTGGCAAGCTCCGGTTCCGATGAGTATTTTGGAACCACATAAATATCCCCCCCGGCCTCGCTTCCCCCTACTTCATCAATAAAGGAAGGCCACTGGGCGGCATGCCATTTACCCTGCTGCGAAGGCCCGGCATATTTTGGAAGGAACTGCGAAAGGGAGAGCCATGTCGCATTGGGATAAGAAACCAGCACCTCATCGGCAAAGGCTTTTTCCCAGTCGGGGGTCCACTCCGGTACATCCGCCACCACCCCCGACAGCTTCAGCTTACGGTAGGCTTCAAGAACTTTTCTGAAATTGGGATTGGTGGTCAGTTGGAATTTCCCGCTGTCATCGGCAAATTTCGCATCCGTACCGGACAGAGCCATCATGTACTGATACATGGGCTGGGAAGTCGCCAGGGTCCATATACGATATTTGGGATCAATGGCCTGTACTTTCTTGCCCGCCGCGATAAAGTCGTCAAGGTTTTTAACATCCGCCGGGTTTACCCCCGCCTGATCAAAAATATCTTTCCGGTAGAACCATAATTTTGCCTTGATACTGGCGGGTACCGCATAGGCTTTGCCCTCATATTCAGACAGAAGCCGGAAACCGGTAAGCATGTCGTTACGAACGGGGGCCAGAAGATCATCCAGTTCCATCAAAGCCCCGGCCCTGACGAATTCGGCAATTTGGGTGTAATTAAGTTGATTAATGTCGGCTATGCTTTCCCCTGCAACCAGTGCCAGCCGCATTTTTTCGGCGCAGGTATCATCACCACTGCCGCCCACTGAATATTCAACGTCACACTTGGCGGCAAAATCAGGAAATTGTTCATAGAAATATTTTAAATATTCATTGGCGCTTTCGGTACTGCCCCAAATCATAACCCTGAGGGTTTTTTTGTCCTCCGCTGCCTTTCCTGTACTACCGGACGAGTTTCCACATCCTGCCGTAATTGCTAATATTAAAATACCCAAAACAACAAATAATATAATTGGCTTTTTCACACATCCCTCCTTAAAAAAAATAACATTCGCCCGCAAACTGTTTTAATCATGGTAAAGGGTGAATTTTGAATTGTCAATCTTTGTGAAGTTAAATTATCACAATGTGATAATTTATTTCTGGAAGCTGTTTACATTTTGCAATTGCAATATTGTATATATATGATATGACAGAGACAAAAAAACGTACCGATTTCACCCCCCAAACCTTTAAAAAGGCGCTTGCCATTCTGGATCTTTTCACTATGGAAAATCCGGAACTGACCGCAAAAGAACTGGGATATTTATCTCATCTTAATACCAGTTCCCTTTACCGGTATTTGACTATCATGGAAGAAAGCGGATATTTGTATAAAAATCCCGAAACCGGCAGATATTTCATAGGCCTTCGTCTTGTCGAGTTGGGTGGAATCGCCATGTGTCGTATGGATTTCCGCCGTCATGGCCAGCCGGCTCTGGACAGGATATCTTCGGAACTGAAGATGAACGCGAACATGGGCGTCCTTTACAAGGGGGATCTCCTGCATATTGCCTTTTCCGTGTGGATAAGCGGGGAACCAAATTACAGCGTCATCGGACGGCGTACTCCGGCTACATGTACCGCCATGGGAAAACTGCTGCTAAGTTCCCTGGAAATCGGCAAGGTTCACGATATTATCAACCAATATGGCTGGCGTCCAAAGACCAGGCATTCCATAAGAAATTTTAAGGAACTGGATGCTGAATTGCAGAAAATCCGCCGGGAAGGATATTCCGTGGACAATCAGGAAAATGGCGAGGAGTACTGCTGCCTTTCTTTTCCGGTTCTGGATCAACAGGGGTCGGTGGTCGCCGCCATCAGCGCTACTACTACATTGGAACGGTTCACTCCCGAATTTCAGAAAATTCTTCAGTGCGTGAAAAAGAATGCTGAACAGGCAACTTATCACATGGGATATTATGGAAAATATCCGGTTATCAATGTTCGCCCCTTTGAAGGGTATCAATAATAACCGCGGTTTTGCGGAACGAAGGGCGAAAAACCGCAAGAGTCGGTTGCAAAACAACCAATTTTGGAACCGGTTCAGGTGTCTTGAATTATTCTTTATCACCATGTGATAAAATATGTTCACCTGATAATGTTGACGATTCATATACATCATGGTAGGGTAAATAATAATTTCCTGATGTTTCTTGTATCCTGTCCGCAAGGAGAGGATTGTGCCTTCGCTGGAATATCATGGAACGTTTCCAAAAACTGAAAGGCCAATTTCAAACCCCGGTTAGTTTTGAAAGAGCCTCTTCTGTAATCCGGAGGTTCTCATGAAAATAACGGATCTTAAAATAATCATCGTGGGTAATCCCTGGAAAAACTGGATTTTTATCCGCCTTTTGACAGATGAAGGAGTGGAGGGTCTGGGCGAATGTACCGGTGGACTGGATACCAAGGCCCATATGGGTATGCTGGAGGAACTCCGCGACCGCATTTTAGGGAAGGACCCCCGGCGCATTCAGGAACTGCTGGATTTTCTCCGTAAAACTTTGTTTCTTTCCCGTGGGGGAAGCGCTGTCTCCGGAATTGAGATGGCCTGTTGGGACATCATAGGAAAACTCAGCGGTCAGCCCCTTTATCAGCTTCTGGGGGGTAAAGCGAGGGACCGTATCCGGGTGTACGCAAACGGTTGGTATCAGGGTGAAAGGAAACCGGAATTCTTCGCTCAAGCAGCAAAAAAGATGACCGATGCAGGCTATACGGCCCTTAAATTTGATCCCTTTGGTAAGGCGTATAAATTCATGACCGCAGCGGAAGAGGATCTTTCGATGAACATTGTGTCGGCGGTACGGGAAGCGGTAGGTGACACTGTGGACCTGATGATAGAGTGCCATGATCGGTTTTCCCTCTCACAGGCCATACGGCTCGCCGGTATGCTGGAACCATACCGGCCTTTCTGGTTTGAAACGCCGGTCTTGTCGGATAATTTGGAAAAGGTTTGCGAAGCGGCCCGGCGGATCCGCATACCAGTCATCGCGGGGGAACGAAGCGAAGATCCCAGAGACATTGCCCGGCTTCTCGCTATGGGGGCAATAGACCTGGTAAATCCGGAAATCCTCAGCGTAGGGGGTATACTGGGACTTTTGGATTGTTTTGCCATTGCCAGGGGATTCGATGCCTATGTGGCGCCCCACAATGCCCAAAGTCCTTACTGTACCGCCGCAAATATTCATGTAGGTATCACCCAGCCAAACCTGCTCATTCAGGAATGTTTTGATGATTCTCCGGCAGAAGGTTTAGACAAGGTACTTTCCGGGTATCCCAGGGTAAAGAACGGTTTTATTGAGCCTGCCGATACACCGGGAATCGGAGTAATTCTTAATGAGGAGATTGCCAAAAAATATCCATACGGCGACAAAAATTTTCTCTGGATGTTTGAAAACGATTGGGAAAAACGGCGAGGGAATAAATAGGAGATCGCCATGCGGTTACAGAATAAGATAATTGCCGTTACCGGAGGGACCAAAGGGATAGGCGCAGGGATTGTCAGGATACTTGCCGGTGAAGGCGCTTTTGTAGTGTTTTCCGGGCGAAGCAAAACTGAAGGAGAATCTCTGGCGGCGGAACTAAAAAGGAAAAATCAAAAAGCCGGATTCTTTCAAGCCGATATTTCCAAGGTAAAAGATTGTTTTGCTTTTATTGAAAAAGCCGTGGAATCAGGCGGCAGGATTGACGGTTTGGTAAACAACGCGGGAATATTCCCAACTTTCTCTCTGCCTGATACAAATGAGGACCTTTACAACCAGGTTATGTCAACCAATGTCAAGGGTCCTTTTTTTGCTATCCAGAGGGCCTTGAAGTACATGAACGAACAAAAGAAGGGGTCCATAGTTAATATCGGTTCAACTCATTGGAGGGTAGGACCAAAGGACATGTCCGCCTACAGCATTTCCAAGGGGGCATTGCGTACTCTTACGGAGCATGTGGCCCTCCACTATATTGGCAATGGGGTTCGATGTAACTGGGTTACCGTCGGCTGGGTTATTTCCGACGGAGAAATTGAAAAGTTTAAAAAGATGGGAAAGGATCGCGCCTGGATAGAAGGACTGGCGGCGGAACATATTCCCTCCGGAATATTCCAAACGCCGGAAGACATTGCCCATGCCTGTGTATTTTTTCTGTCGGACGAATCATCGCAGGTAACCGGGGCGGATATTACGGTAACCGGAGGCTTCCACTCACCCTGAGTGGTATGGCAAGTTTTTCAAAATTGTATTTTGAAAGAATCGCACTTTATGGGGGGAAAATACATGCGTGAAAAAATAATACGGCAAATACTTGACAGCAGGCTCATTGCTATAGTCAGGGGAATGGAGGAAGCGACAATCCTGCCGTTAGCGGAAGCTTTGTCGGCAGGCGGTATCGGCCTGATGGAAATTACTTTCAATCAGGCAAAACCTGAAAGTTTTGGATCAACCTTGCGGGGTATTACCGCTGTAAAGGAAAAACTTGGGGACAGGCTTTTGTGTGGCGTCGGGACAGTCATATCTCCTGAACAGGTTGATCTTGCCGCGGAAGCCGGAGCACTGTTTATTGTATCCCCCAATACAGATAGTGACGTGATAAAAAAAACCCGGAAACATAGTCTGGTATCCCTTCCGGGAGCCATGACTCCCGGCGAGTGTCTTTGCGCCCAGACGGCGGGAGCTGATTTTGTCAAACTGTTTCCGGCGGCGGCATTGGGCATTCCATATTTTAAGTCAATCCACGCCCCGTTAAACCACATCAGATTCCTGGCCGTCGGTGGTATTGATGAAAATAATGCCGCCGATTTTATCAGGGCCGGGGCTGCCGGGCTTGGGGTCGGAGGTAACCTGGTTAATAAAGACTGGATCGCCGCGGGGGAATTTGACAAAATAACTGCTGCGGCTCGCAAGCTGGTTTCGGCGGTCGAATGAAGAATTATAGACCGGCGAGACATGTCATTTTTACAGGGGGATACTATTTCTGGCGATGAGGACGGCGGTCATGGTCATGATACGGAGGTTTCGATGAAACGGGTAGTAACATTCGGCGAGATTATGCTGCGGCTTAATCCCGAAGGATATCTTCGTTTTACACAGGCAAACCGGTTTGAGGCCAGTTATGCCGGAGGTGAAGCGAATGTCGCGGTGAGCCTTGCCGGTTATGGCGTGAACGCCGTTTTTGTGACCAAGGTACCGGCTCATGAAATCGGACAGGCGGCGGTTAATGAATTACGCCGTTTTGGCGTGGACACAAATTTCATCATCCGGGGAGGTGACCGCCTTGGTGTTTATTATGTGGAAAAAGGCGCCTCCCAACGGGCCTCCAAAGTGATATATGATCGTTCCAATTCGGCGATAGCCCTGGCAAAACCCGGGGAATTTGACTGGAAGGCAATTTTTAGCGGCGCGGATTGGTTTCATTTTACCGGTATTACCCCTGCCCTTTCCGATAACGCCGCGGCAGCCTGTATGGAAGCAGTAAAAACCGCCCGTGAACTTGGGCTGCGGATAAGCTGCGACCTGAATTACCGGAAAAAACTCTGGGACAGCGAAACCGCGGGCAGGATTATGGGTACCCTCATGCGATTTGTGGACGTCTGTATAGCCAATGAGGAAGATGCCGCCGATGTATTCGGCATACGGGCAGACAAGTCTGATGTTACCAGAGGTGAACTGAACAGGGATGGATATATTTCCGTTGCCCGGCAGCTTTCGGAACGGTTCGGTTTCAATACTGTTGCCATTACGCTGCGGGGAAGCATATCGGCCAGTGATAATAACTGGTCCGGTATGCTTTATCAAGACGGAAAGAGTTATTTTGCCCCGGAGTATGCCGTTCATATCGTAGACCGTGTGGGGGGCGGAGACAGTTTTGGCGGTACCCTTATCTATTGTCTTTTGGAAGGTTACAAGAACCAGCGGATCATCAATTTGGCTGCGGCGGCATCATGTCTGAAGCATTCGATTGAACACGATTTTAATTTGACAAGCCTTCAGGAGGTGGAAACTTTAGCGGCAGGGAATGCTTCCGGAAGGGTACAGCGGTGAACAGCAGGGGCATACCGCAAATCTGTGATGTCAAACCACTGCTGGATCGCCGGTTTTTACTTGGGGAAGGTCCGGGTTATGATGAGCGTACCGATTCTGTTTTCTGGGTTGATATAAAGACCGGTTCTCTTTTTCTGTGGAATCATAAGGCCCGAAATCTGCGGGAAATACAGACAGGACAGTATTTGGGCGCCGCGGTTCCCCAAAAAAGCGGCGGATACCTCGTGGCAATGACCACAGGTATTTATCAGATGGACGATTGGGGATTAACCTTTATTTGCCGGCCCGGAGAATTATGGGATAATCTTCGCATTAATGACGCTAAATGCGATCCCGCCGGACGGTTTTGGTTTGGTACCACAGGACTTTTTGAAAACGCCCCGGAAGGTTCCTTGTTCCGGCTCGATCCTGACGGATCCTGCCACAGGATGTTGTCCGGACCAAAAACATCCAATGGCCTTGCCTGGTCCCTGGATGGTACAATCATGTATTATATTGATTCTCCTCAGAACGGGGTAGATGCCTTTGACTATGATTTGGAATCGGGGATCATTTCGGATCGGCACAGAATAATCAGTTTTCCCGATCAAATTCCGGACGGCATGACCATAGACAGAGAGGGGAAATTATGGGTAGCCCTTTGGGGCAGCTCCAAGGTAGTTCGCTGCGATCCTGAGACGGGGAGTATAATCGGAGAAATTATCGTCCCGTCGGTAAATACCAGTTCGTGCTGTTTTGTGGGAAAAAATCTTGATATCCTTGTCATTACCACATCAGGCGAAGGATTCGATGATCCCATGGCGGGCTGTGTGTATTACGCGGAACCGGGAATACAGGGGACACCTACCCGGATTTTCGGAGGCTGATGCGATTGGCATGCCTGATCGTCCCCCGGCCCGCAAAAGCCAGGCCATTTTTTTATGACCGGAAAGCGCACTGTTTGTTTTCGAAAATATGCGGTATACTGATCCCGGTTCGCGGCGCGCGAAAATACGGAGGTGTGCAATGAAAAACGCGGTGTTGTGTCTTTTGGGGATCATGACCTTTCCCCTGGGGGCGGATGAAAACATTTTTGCCTGGAAGACGGGAGACTTCGAAGTCTACACGCTCGTGGAAAACCGCGGGCCGGGGAGGCAGGGCGTACTTGTCGGGGCCGCCGCCGCCGATGTGGAGCGTTATCTTGGGGGCGGTTTTCAGTCACAGACCAACGCCTTTCTCATAAAGGCCTCCGGCCGTATCGTTCTTGTCGATACCGGATTCGGCGCCGCCCTTTTTGACAATTTGAAGGCTCTGGGCGTTAACCCCGGCCAGGTTGACGCTGTGCTCATTACCCACATGCACGGGGATCATATCGGGGGTCTTGCGAGGGACGGACAGGCCCTCTTTCCCAACGCCAGGGTGTACCTGGCCGAACAGGAACGCGGCTACTGGACGAAGAGCAATATGAACCGGAGCGCCGTTGCCGCCCTTGCCCCTTACGGCGAAAAGGTGACGGTTTTCCGTCCGGGCGAACTGGGAAAAGCCGTCCCTGAAATTCTTCCGGGAATAAGCGCCGCCGCCGCTTTTGGGCATACGCCGGGGCACACTGTTTTTCTTCTGGAATCACGGGAAGAAAAACTTCTCATCTGGGGAGATCTTGTGCATGTCCAGGGGATACAGTTTCCCCTGCCCGGTGTTTCGGTCACTTACGATACGGACCCTCGGGAAGCGGCCGTGTCGCGGAAGCGTATCCTCTCGTATGTTACGGCAAACGGAATTCCCGTCGCGGGCATGCACCTTGTGTATCCCGCCCTGGGTACGGTGCGCGCGGAAGGGGACGGCTACAGGCTGGAAGACGCGAAGCGGAATTAACGGCGCCGCCGGGGAAGGGCCCGTGTCGATTCGCGTATGATGAGTTTGTGGGGAAGAACGATGTCTTTCGCCGCTCCGCCGCCGTTTACGGCGCGGTGAAGGGCGAGGGCCGTTTTTTCTCCCAGTTCGCCAAGCGGCTGGCGGATGGTGGTAAGCCGGGGCATGAGAAAACCGGAAATGTCTATGTCGTCAAATCCCACTACGGAGATGTCTCCGGGCACATCCAGCCCCGCGTCTTCAAGGGCCCGTATCGCCCCGATGGCAAGCTCGTCGGTGACGGCAAAGACGGCGGTAAAGTCGCCGTTTCGAAGCAGCAGTTCCCTCATGCCGTACATGCCGAATTCCGCGGTGTAGTTGCCCACGAGGATCACCTGGCTTTCGTCGCGGGGTATGCCCGCCTGTTCAAGGGCCCGGAAGAACCCCTCTACCCGCTGGCGGCCAAAGGAACATTCGCTGCCGCTTATGACGCTGATCCTGCGGTGCCCCAGGTTAATCAGATGCGTAACCCCGTCAAAGGCGGCTTCCGTCTCGTTTACGTGTATGGACGGCACGGCGTCCCGGTAAAAGGTCGCCGTTACGACCGGCAGCTTCACCCCGGCAAGGCAGCTGTAAAAATCCCCTTCCCTTATTTCGTGGAGCATGATGATCCCGTCGGGCCTTTCGGATTGTATCCTCGCAAGAAGCTCTTTTTCCCCCGATCCGTCGAATTTGGCGAAGAAAAAAACCGTATGATACCCGAACGAATCAAGGTAACGCTCGATAATGGAAAAAAGCTGGCGCTGGAACATGTTAAAGGCGTCGGGAATGACGATGCCGACGGTAAAGCTTCGTTTGAGCACCATGCTTCGGGCCGCGTTGTTCGGCACATAGCCGGTTTCTTCTATTACGCTGAGGATCCTTTCCCGCTTGAAGGCGTTGACGTGATTTTTGCCGTTTATGACGCGGGAGACGGTGGAAGGGGACATGCCCACCCGCCGCGCTATATCCTTGATGTTTACCATTGTACTTCCCGCCTCCCTGTTTGCGCGGCAATCGGATAAAAACGTTTTCAGTTTTATTGTCAATCCGCTTTGGAATTTTGTCAATATATTCCGGTCATTTGTAATTCGTTGTATTATGGTGAATTATACAACATACAATTACGCCGTTTTATGAAAAAACGGCTTTACAAGCCTTGAAACAGGGTGTATCATGAACCAATAACTAAAAACGTTTTTAGAAATCATGACGGCCCCGGGTTTCCGGCCGCCGCGCGGGGGGTGAATATGGATGAACTTGCGATAGGCCTCATCGGGGCGGGCAGAATAGGAAAGCTGCACGGGGACAATATTGCCCGTCTGGTGCCGGGGGCCCGTCTTGAGGCCATAGCCGAAATACGGCTCACCGGCGAACACCGCCTGTGGGCCGGGAAAAACGGCGTAAAAAAGGTGTATGAAGATCCGGCGGAAATCTGGAAGGACAGGGATATTGACGCGGTGTTCATCTGCTCGTCCACCGAGACCCACGCGGAATTTATCATACAGGCGGCGAGGGCCGGCAAGCACATCTTCTGCGAAAAACCCGTTCATACGGATGTTGGGCGCATACGGGAAGCGCTGGACGAGACGGCAAAAGCGGGGGTAAAACTCCAGGTGGGTTTTGTCCGCCGTTTTGATCACAATCACCGGAAAGTGCGCGACACGGTAGCGTCGGGCAGACTCGGGAAGCCCCATATCATCAAAATAACCTCGCGCGATCCCGAGGGGCCGCCCCTTTCCTATATCGCCGCTTCCGGCGGTATTTTTATGGATATGACCATACACGATTTTGACATGGCCCGTTATCTTGCCGGGAGCGAGGTCTCCGAGGTAAGCGCCTGGGGCGCCGTCATGATCGACAAAAATTACGAGCGGTACGGGGATGTGGATACGGCGGCCGTTATGCTGAAATTTGAAAACGGCGCGCTTGGGATCATCGACAACAGCCGGGCCGCCCGTTACGGGTACGATCAGAGGACCGAGGTTCACTGCGACAGGGGATGTGTAAGGGTGGAAAACGATCTGGTGGACACTTCCGTGACAAGCACCGCGGACGGGGTTGTCTGCGAGCGGCCGACCTGGTTTTTTCTGGAGCGGTACAACGATGCCTTTGTCGCCGAGGCCAGGGCTTTTGTTGACGCCGTAAGGAACGGCGCCGATGTACCGGTTGACGGGAAAGACGGCCTTGCCGCGGTGTACATCGCCATGGCCGCCGGAAAGTCCCTCAGGGAAAACCGTCCGGTAAAACTTGCCGGGATCATGTAGCGCGGTTCTGACCGGAACGTATTGCCGGGAATGTATTGTAAGGAGGCAGTATGAAGATAAGCCACAGACCGCCTTTCAGCAGGGGCTATACTCCCCTTTCTCCCCGGAGCGGGGCGACGGCGGACATGCTCATGGAGTTTGGCGTGATCGTTCTTGCCCCAAAGGACGTGTGGGAAAACGATTCCCAAACCGGCGAGCGGGTGTTTCTTCTGGGCGCGGGAAGCGCGGTGATTCAGTGGGAAAAGAAAAGCGCGCCGGGCGGGACCGGCGTGTTTGAACGCGCGGAAATTTCGAGGACAAATCTTTTTGACGCTTCCCCCTTCTGTCTTTCGGCGCCCCCCGCGTGCCGGGTACGGATTGAGGCCGGAGACGCGGGGGCGGAATTTTTTTACGCCGCCACGGACAACGCGAAGCCTTTCTCTCCCCGGCTTTTTACCCCCGAAGAATGCCGGAGCGAATTCCGGGGAGAGGGCACCATGCTGGAAACGTCCACCCGTGTTGTCAGGACCATATTCGATGACGCCAACCGGAGCGAATCGAATCTTGTCATAGGGGAAGTCATAGGCCTTCCGGGCAGGTGGTCCAGTTATCCGCCGCATCACCATCCACAGCCGGAGATCTACCACTACCGCTTCCTTCCTCAGGGTGGATTCGGCCTTACCGCCATAGGGGATACCCCCTACATCATCCATGACAGGGATACCATTCTTATCCGCGAAGGCGAGGTTCATCCCCAGGTAACCGCTCCCGGTTACGCGATGTGGTATCTGTGGATCATCCGCCATATCGAAGGCGCCCATTACGGGCCGGAAACCGGTACGCCCGTCTTTGTTGAAGAACACAAGTGGGTCATGGGGTCCGACCAGGCGATCTGGCGGCCCGGAAAATAGGGAGGAATCATGGGGACTATCAGGCTGACCATGGGTCAGGCGGCGCTGCGGTTTCTGGACAGTCAATACATCGAGGCCGACGGCAGGGAAAACAAATTTGTTCACGGCGTTTTCGGGATCTTCGGGCATGGGGTTGTGGTGGGTCTCGGGGAGGCGCTTGCGGGCGGACATACTTCCCTCAGGTTTTATCAGGCGAAGAACGAGCAGGGGGCGGGGCACGCCGCCGCCGGTTTCGCCAAACAGAACAACCGGAAAAAAATAATGGCGGTGTGCAGTTCCATAGGCCCCGGCGCGCTTAACATGATTACCGCCGCTGGAACCGCCACGGCCAATCACATACCCGTTCTTTTTCTTCCCTCGGATGTTTTTGCCTCCCGCCAGCCCGATCCCGTGCTGCAGCAGATAGAGATACCGTCCGACTATACCAATACCGCGAGCGACGCGTTCAGGGCGGTGAGCCGTTACTGGGACCGCGTCCAGCGGCCGGAACAGCTCATGACGGCTTTCATCAACGCATTCCGGGTTCTCACCGATCCCTCGGAGACAGGCGCGGTAACGGTCTCCCTTCCACAAGACGTTCAGGGAGAGGCGTACGGCTACCCGGAAGAATTTCTGGCCAAAAGGGTTCATCACATTGAAAGGCGTATTCCTTCCGGAGGCCAGCTTGAAAGGGCCGCCGCGATGATAAGGGCGGCAAAAAAGCCCCTCGCAATCTGCGGCGGCGGGGTGCGGTATTCGGACGCGGGGGATGCCCTGGAAAAATTCTGCGCGGCCTTTCATGTTCCCTTTGCCGAAACGCAGGGGGGAAAGGGGACGGTGCCCTGGGACAATCCCTTTAACCTGTCGGGAATAGGTTCCACCGGCTCTCTCGCGGCCAACCGTATCGCCAGGGAGGCGGATCTTGTTATCGCCCTGGGAACGCGGCTCGGGGATTTTACCACCTGTTCAAAATGGCTCTTTCAGAACCCCGAATGCCGCATCCTGGGGATCAACGTGTCTTCCTTTGACGCGTACAAGATGAACGGGGAGCCTGTAACCGCCGATGCAAAATTGATGCTTGAAGCGTTAATGCCGCTCCTTGATGGATACCGCTCCTCATGGGGGGCGCGCGTTGGGGAAGTCCGGGGTGAATGGAAGGCCGAGGTGGATTCGCTTTACGGCGCGGATATTCCCCCCGGTCCCGGCGGAAGCCTCCTTTCGCAGGTGAGGGTCCTTGGGGATCTCAACGAAAAGCTGCTCCCCAGGGACGCGGTCGTTGTATCGGGTTCGGGTTCCGTACCCAGCGACATGCAGCGCGTCTGGCGCGTCAGGACGCCGGGAACCTATCACATGGAATACGCCTTTTCCTGCATGGGGTACGAAGTGGCCGCGGCCCTCGGGGTCAAGATTGCCTTTCCCGAAAGGGATGTTGTCGTGATCGTGGGAGACGGGGCCTACACCATGCTCCATACGGAGCTTCTGACGGCGGTTCAGGAAGGCATGAAAATAATCGTCCTGGTTCTTGACAATTCAGGCTTTCACTGCATAGACAATCTCCAGCAGAGCCAGGGCATCGATCATTTCGGCAACGAATGGAGAAAGAGGGATGAAAAGACGGGCCTTCTTGAGGGAGATCCCGTGCCGGTTGATTACGCCAAAAACGGCGAAAGCTGGGGGGCGCTTGGCCTTCGTGCCCGCACCGCCGGGGAACTTGCGGAGGCGGTGGAAAAGGCCCTTGCCGCGAAGGGGCCTGTCGTCATCGACGTGAAGACCGGCGCGAAAACCATGACGCACGGTTATGAAAGCTGGTGGCGGGTCGGCACCGCGGAGGTATCGGCGAATCCCGAAGTCGAAAAGGCGGCGCGGGAAATGGCCGGGGAAGCCGCGAAGGCGCGGCAATTTTAAGGAACGCAAGGAGGGAAACATGGCGAAGGGGAAAAGGGGAAGCGTCCGGCTTGGCATTGCTCCCATAGGCTGGACCAATGACGATCTTCCCGAACTGGGAGGGGAAATTCCCTTTGAACAGTGTGTCAGCGAAATGGCCCTCGCGGGTTTTGAGGGAAGCGAAGTGGGAAACAAATACCCCAAAGATCCGAAGATCCTCAAAAAGGCGCTGGCCCTGCGGGGCCTTGCCATCTGCAACGCCTGGTTCAGTTCTTTTCTGACCGTAAAACCCTACAGGGAAGTGGAGACGGCGTTTGTCAAACACCGGAACTTTCTTTCCGCCCTGGGAGCCGGAATCATAGGCGTTTCGGAACAGGGCCGCTCCATTCAGGGGCAGGACAGGCCCGTCCTTGACGCCCGGCCCGTGTTTACGGACGGGGAATGGGAAAAACTGTGCGCGGGCCTTGACAGGCTGGGAAAGCGGGCCGCCGAAAAGGGGATGAAGCTCGTGTACCACCACCACATGGGAACGGGCGTCCAGACAGCGGCCGACATAGAAAGGCTCATGACACATACCGATCCGGAATATGTCGGCCTTCTCTACGATACGGGGCATCTCCTCTTTTCGGGGGAAGATCTTTCCGGCGTGCTTGACAGGTGGATGGCCCGCGTAGGCCATGTTCACCTCAAGGACATGCGGGCGGCCGTTCACAGAAAGGCGGTGAAGGAAAAATGGTCTTTCCTCAGGGCGGTAAAGGAAGGCGTGTTTACCGTTCCCGGTGACGGATGTCTTGATTTTGCGCCGCTTTTCAGGGCGCTTGAGAAGGCGCGTTATTCAGGCTGGTGGGTAGTGGAAGCCGAACAGGACCCCGCAAAGGCAAATCCGCTTGAATACGCCCTTGCGGCGCGGAACTATATCAGGGAAAAGGCCGGTTTGTAGGCCTCACGGTGTTGTTTGAAGGAGGTCTTGACATGAACGGCGCGGGAAAAGGTCCTCTCCACGAGATGACGGTAACAGGCCCCACGGAATTCTGGAACGATTCATGTTCACAGGCGGAATTGTCGTCGGCAATTGAATACGGCGCGACGGGAGGGACAAGCAATCCCACAATAGTAGGACAGGTGTTAAAAAAGGAATTTGAGCGGTGGAAGCCGAAAATAATTGAATTTGCCGAACGGAACCCGGTCGCGACGGAAGATGATATAGCGTGGAAAACAATGGAAGAGATCACCGTGAACGCGGCGAAACTGCTGCGGCCCATTTTCGACAAAAACGGGGGACGCAACGGGCGGCTTTCAATCCAGACCAATACCAAATACTACCGCGACGCCAGGGCGCTTGCCGAACAGGCGCTTTATTTCAACACGCTCTATCCCAATAACAACATAAAGCTCCCCGCCACCAGGGCGGGAATAGAGGCCATTGAGGAACTTTCGTACCGGGGGGTGAGCGTAAACGCGACCGTGTCCTTTACCGTTCCCCAGGCCGTCGCCGTCGCCCAGGCGGTGGAGCGGGGAATGGAAAGGCGCGAAAAAGAAGGCATGGACGTTTCGTCCATGAGTCCGGTCTGTACGATCATGGTCGGACGCCTTGACGACTGGCTCAAGGTCGTGGCCGCCAAAAAAGGGATCATCACCGATCCGGGATACCTGGAATGGGCGGGGGTCGCCGTCGCGAAGAGGGCCTACAGGATCTACAGGGAACGGGGGTACAGGACGCGGATTCTCAACGCCGCGTACCGCAACCATTTTCACTGGTCGGAATTTATAGGCGGCGACATGTCCATGACGATTCCCTACGAGTGGCAGCGGAAATTTAACGCTTCCGACATTAAAGCAGAGAACCGCATCGATGATCCTGTCGATCCAAAGATCATCTCCGGGCTTGAAAGGAAATTCCCCGATTTTCGCCGCGCCCTGGATGAGCGGGGGATGGATAGCGGAGAATTTGAGCATTTCGGCGCGACGCGGAGGACCCTGCTTGCCTTTCTGGAAAGTTACGCGGATCTTGTGTCGGTGATACGGGGCGTCATGATAAGGGACCCCGACGCCGGGGGCGAATGAACGGAACGAGGAGAAGACAATGAGTGAACCGAAAAAGCTGAGGCCCTTTATCAATGGAGAGTTTGTTGAATCGGAAACGCGGAAATACACGGACGCCTGTGATCCCAGTACCGGAGAAACAATAGCCAGGGTTCCCTGCTGCACAAAGGCCGAGGTCCTGAAGGCTGTCGCCGCGGCAAAGGCGGCCTTTCCCTCCTGGAGCGCCACGCCCGTTTTGAAGCGCGTTCAGGTGCTCTACAGGCTGCGCGATCTTCTTGCGCGGCACATGGAAGAGCTTACCCGTCTTGTCGCCCTTGAAAACGGCAAGGCCTGGGAGGAAGCGGAAGGAGATGTCCTCAAGGCGAAGGAGGGCACCGAGCAGGCAATCTCGGCGCCTTCACTCATGATGGGAGAAAGCCTGGCCGACGCGTCAAGCGGCTTTGATTCTGTTCTTTACCGCGAGCCCCTGGGCGTTTTTGCCGGCATTGTTCCCTTCAATTTTCCCGCGATGATCCCCATGGGCTGGATGACGCCCATCTGCATAGCCTGCGGAAACACGATAGTGATTAAAGCGGCTACCTTTACCCCCCAGTCCTGCCTGCGTATCGCCGAATTGTACAGGGAGGCCGGTCTTCCCGCCGGGGTTGTCAATGTCGTCACCTGCTCCCGGAACGAGGCGGAGCTTCTTTTGGAACATCCCGACATAAAGGGCGTGAGTTTTGTCGGCTCAACGGAGGTGGGGCTTCACGTGTACGAGACCGCCGCCAGAAACGGAAAGCGCGTACAGGCCCTCTGCGAAGCCAAGAATCACGCCCTTGTTCTTGAGGACGCCCCTGTCGAAAGAACCGCCCTGGGCATAGTCAACGCCGCCTTTGGCTGCGCGGGGGAACGCTGCATGGCCCTGCCTGTCATCGCCATACAGGAGAGCATCGCCGACAGGCTTGTCGCCGCGATAGTTGAAAAAGCCAAAAACATACGGGTCGGTCCCGCGTATGAAAAAACCACGGTGATGGGGCCGGTGGTAAACGCCGCCCACAAAAAATTTGTGGAAGACTGGATACAGAAGGGAATTGACGAAGGGGCCAGGCTGGTCCTTGACGGGCGGAATTTCACTGTGCCCGGTTATGAAAACGGCTTTTACCTGGGTCCCACGATTTTCGATCACGTTACGGAGGGCATGACCTGCGGTGGAAGGGAAATATTCGGCCCCGTGCTCTGCGTGAAGCGGGTAAGGAATTTCGAGGAGGGTCTTGAGATCATGAACGCCAATCCCTTCGCGAACGGTTCGGTCATCTTTACCCAAAGCGGTTATTACGCGCGTGAATTCGCCCGGCGTACGGACGGCGGCATGGTGGGGATCAACGTTGGAATTCCCGTCCCCGTGGGCATGTTTCCCTTCTCGGGCCACAAGCGCTCCTTCTTCGGCGATCTGCACTCTCTGGGCAGGGACGGCTACCGTTTCTACACAGAGACAAAAGTCGTTACGGCCCGCTGGTTTGACGGCGGGGAGAAGAAGGCGGAAAAAGTGGGCACCTGGGACGGTACGATATAGGACGGTCATGGCGCGCATAGGGCACATGCTGGCGGATCATGTCATAAATCCGGAAACGGAAACGGTAATTCTGGGAACCTTCAATCCCCGCACGCCGGAAAACGAGGCGGACTTTTTTTACGGCAGGCGGCGGAATCATCTGTGGAAGCTGCTGCCTCTGGCCTTCGGCTGTCCATCGTTAAAAGGGAAAAGCAGGGAGGAAAAAATGTCCTTTCTGAGGGAACACCGCGTTGATTTTATCGATCTTGTTTCGGAGGTTGATGTTGACAATCCCGCCGATTATGACGACCGCTATATTGACGGCAGGGTGGTTACATGGAATGACGTTATTGGTAAAATCGGAAAACTCCCCCGCCTCGGGAAGGTCTGTCTTTCAAGAAAAACGTTTGGGGGAATTCCGAACATGAAAAGGAGAATCGACGCGGTAAGAAAATACTGCGGGGAAAGAGGCGTACTTTTCAGCCTCCTCACAAGTCCCGCGCGTATTTACAGCGCGGAAAAACAGGCCCAATGGTCGGCGTTTTTTGGCGGAGACGGCGAAGGGGAACGTGCTTTTTGAACGGAGGGGCGGCATGAAGAAACGCATCGTCATCATAGACGGCATGGGCGGCGGCATAGGCGCCGGCCTCATCGAAAAAATAAAACCGGTCGCGGACGGCGCCGAGATCATCGCCCTGGGCGCGAACGCCGTCGCCGCCGAACGGATGGTAAAGGCCGGAGCCGGCCGGGGGGCGTCGGGCGAGAACGCCATCATGGTTTCCGTCGCCCAGGCCGATTTTATCCTCGGCCCCATAGGCATCGTCATAGGCAACAGCATGCTGGGTGAAATTACCCCCGCCATCGCCGGGGCCATTCTCGCCGCTCCCGGCGAACGTATTCTTGTCCCCCTGCAGAACGAACATTTTATTCTTGCCGGTCTTGAGGCGCGGCCCCTTTCGTATGCCATTGACAGGGCCGTTGAACTGCTTGAGGAAAGGCTTTCGGAAAACGGGCCGCCGCGCGCGGGGAGGTCCGGGCGCGCTTGACAAAATCTTTTGTGTATGTTTGAATGAAAGGGCCGCATGAAGCGGCTTTCTTCCCTGGGGATGAACTCCACGTGTGTTTTTACGTGCGCCGCGTAAACCCGTTCCGGCGGGACGCGCCGTGCTGTATCTGTCCTTTCGGGGGGAATATATGACGCTTGATGAAAAATACCGGCGGCTTCTGGATCTGATCGCGGCAAAGGGGAGCGCGGCCGTCGCGTTTTCGGGCGGGGTGGACAGTTCCTTTCTCTGCCACGCCGCCGCCGCCGCGTTGGGAAAAAACGCCGTTGCCATTACCATTGTGTCTCCCATGCTTCCGGCAAGCGAAATAAAGTGCGCCGTTGAAGTCGCCCGGCAGGTGGGCATTGAGCACATCCTTGTGGAAGAATCCGTCATAGACAAAGAAGTCGCGGCGAATCCCCGCGACCGCTGTTATCACTGCAAAAAACTGGAATTCGGCCGCATACTCGAAGAGGCGAAAAAACGGGGCGCCGGAACCGTGCTTGACGGCTCGAACGTTGACGATCTGGGGGACTACAGGCCCGGCCTGGCGGCGCTTGAAGAGCTGGGGATCATGAGTCCGCTGAGGGAGGCGGGGCTCGCCAAGGAAGAAATACGATCCCTTTCAAGACGCTTTAACCTTCCAACCTGGGACAAGCCCGCTTTCGCGTGTCTTGCCTCCCGCATTCCCTACGGCGAGGAGATAAACAGCGGGAAACTTTCCCGCATCGAAAAGGCCGAAGACGCCGTCCGTTCCTTCGGCTTCCGCCAGTTCAGGGTGCGTTCCCACGGCGACATTGCCCGCATAGAAGTGGCCCCCGAAGAGCGGCGGAAATTTTTTGACAACGATACGCTTGACGCCGTTTCCCGCGCGGTTAAATCCGCGGGGTTTTTGTACGCCTCCCTTGAACTTGAAGGCTACACAATGGGCAGCATGAACCGCGCGATACGGCGCGAGGCCCCCGCCGCAAGGGAAAAGGCGGAGGCGTTATGAGGATCCTTCATTTTGACTGTTTCGCCGGCATTTCAGGCGACATGACTCTGGGCGCCCTTGTGGACGCGGGGGCGGATTCCGCCGCGCTTGTACGTGAACTTGACAAACTCGGCCTTGAAGGCTGGAAGCTGGAATTCCGCCGGGAAGAACGGAACGGGATCACCGGTACCCGCGCCGTCGTGGATACAGGCGAAGATCATTACGGGCACGGCCATGATCACCACGAACACGAGCATGAGCATGATTGCCATCATGACCACGGTCACGATCATGATCATCATGAACACGAGCATGAACATGATCACCACGAATACGACCACGAGCACGATTGCCACCACGACCACGATCATCACGGCCATGAACACGCCCACCGCTCGTGGAAGGATATTCGTGAACTTCTGGAAACATCCGGCCTGGGGGCGGGAGCGAAGAAGCGGGCGCTTGACATATTTTCCCGCGTGGCTGACGCCGAGTCCCGTGTGCACGGGGTTCCCGTTGACGAAATAACCTTTCATGAAGTCGGCGCGCTTGATTCCATCATAGACATCGCGGGTACGGCAATCTGCCTTGATATGCTTGCCCCCGATCTCATTACCTCAAGCGAAATCGAACTGGGCGGCGGTACGGTTACCTGCGCCCACGGAGTGCTGCCCGTGCCCGCCCCGGCGACGCAGCTTCTGGTCCGGGGGCTTCCTGTCAAGACGGGGGGCTTCAACAGGGAGATGACCACCCCAACGGGAGCCGCCATACTCGCCGCTTCCGTGGATCGTTTTATCGTAACGGGGGAGGGAAGCGGTATCTTCAGGGACATTACAACCGGAACCGGCATAGGGACGCGGAAGATGGACAAACCCAACATACTGCGCGTATCCCTGCGGGAAAGCGCGGAGGGCGCCGGCGGGGAGATCCCGGAACCTCTTGTCCTGCTTGAGGCGAACATAGACGACATGACGGGCGAAGCCCTTGGTTTTCTTATGGAACGTTTCTTTGATACAGGCGCGCTTGACGCCGTGTTTGTTCCTGTTACGATGAAGAAATCCCGGCCGGGAACGCTTGTTTCGGTTCTGGCCCGTCCCGAAAAATCAGGCGCGCTTCGTGACTGTTTTTTCCGTTATTCATCGACCATCGGTTTAAGGGAAATTCCGGTGAACCGTTTTTGTTTGAGGCGCGGGGAGCGGATCATGCGCGGCGGTTTCGGGGAAGCGCGGGAGAAACTTGTCTTTCAAGACGGTGAAAAACCGTTCCGGTCAAAGATAGAGTTTGAGGACAGGGCCAGAGTCGCGAGGGAACGGCGCGTCCCGCTTGACCAGGCGGAGCGTATTATACGGGAAGAAAGCGATGGACAGTAACGGTTCCCCGGATCGTGAGGACGATCTTGGCTTTGCCGTCATAGACACGGACCGCGGGGCACGGACGGGCTGCCCCGAGGTGGTGTACTGCGGGGGGAAGACCCTGGATCAGGCCGAGGCTGTCATGATCCGCATGAGGGAAAAGGGCATTCCCGTGCTGGGAACGCGCGTTTCCGCCGATCTGGCGGAGCGTATCAGGGGCCGTTTTCCCGGCGCCGAATACGACGAACTTGCCCGGACCCTTTCCATAGGCGGCCGGGAGGGAAGCGGGGAAGGGCTTGTCGCCGTGGCTGCCGCCGGTACGTCGGATCTGCCCGCCGCCCGCGAGGCGCTGCAAACCGCGCGTTTTTACGGTTCCCGCGTTGAACTGTACTGCGACATAGGCGTTGCCGGCATACACCGGCTGTTCAGGCGGCTCCCCGAGATACGGAAGGCGCGGGTGATCATCGCCGCCGCCGGCATGGAAGGGGCCCTCGCGGGAGTCATCGCCGGTCTTGTGTCTGTCCCGGTAATCGCCCTTCCCACAAGCGTCGGCTACGGGGCCTCTTTCGGCGGGCTTTCGGCGCTTCTGGGCATGCTCTCGTCATGCGCGCCGGGTATTTCCGTGGTGAACATTGACAACGGTTTCGGCGCGGGTTATCAGGCGAATTTGATAAACAAACTCAAACAGGGCGATCCTGGAATGTCAGATACCGGAACCGTCAAATAACCAGAAGAGGAGGAATCATTATGCACATGGCTGACGCGCTGCTTTCCCCCGCCGTGGGCGGGGTAATGACCGCGGCAAGTGTCTGCGCCATAGGGTATGGCGTAAAACGGATAGCGGGGGACAGGCTCGATGAAAAGAAGATCCCCATGATGGCCGTTTCGGGCGCCTTTGTCTTTGCCGCCCAGATGATCAACTTTACCATTCCGGGCACCGGTTCAAGCGGGCACATAGGAGGGGGCGTGCTGCTCGCCGCTCTTCTGGGACCCTTTCCGGCGCTTCTTACCCTGGCTTCGGTGCTCCTTATCCAGTGCCTTTTCTTTTCCGACGGCGGACTTTTGGCCTACGGATGCAATGTCTTTAACATGGGCGTTATCGCCTGCTGCCTCGCGTATACGCTGATTTACAGGCCCATCGTCAGGAAAGGAATCACGAAAGGGCGGCTTGCCGCCGCGTCCATCGCCGCGTCCGTCATCGGGCTTGAGGCCGGCGCTTTCTGTGTGGTGCTTGAAACGGTCTTTTCGCGGGTTGCCGAACTTCCCTTCGGCGCCTTTGTTCTCCTCATGCAGCCCATACATCTTGCCATAGGCCTTGTGGAAGGGCTCGTCACCGCCGCGGTTCTCTGCTATGTCCACCAGGTAAGGCCCGAGCTGCTTGACAGCTCTGTCGAAAACACGCGTATCGCATCGGGCGTTCTCATGCACAATGTGATAGCGGGTTTTGTCGTCCTCGCGCTTGTTTCAGGCGGGCTTCTTTCCATTTTCGCCTCCGCCCATCCTGACGGCCTTGAATGGTCAATTGAAAAGACGGCGGGGACGGCCGGGCTTGAAAGGGAAGGGCCCGTGTATGAGGCGGCGGAAAGGGCCGTCGAGGCGATGGCCTTCCTTCCCGGTTACGGACTGCCCGGCGAAGACGGAGGCGGCGCCGCGGGAACCGCGCTTGCCGGTATTGCCGGAAGCGTTATCACCGTGATCCTCGCGGGAGGGGCGGGCCTTGCCATTCACGCGGCGCGCAGGTTCAGGGCCGGCAAAGCGGCATCTTCATGATCCCCAGGGTAACGCTGATTAACTTGTGGCTAATCAGCGTTACCCTATGGTTTTTCTCGTTTTCCTGCGGAAAACTGCGAAAAAACCACATTAAAGTAGCACTGATTTATTCGCATTCGAATAA
>JAIRXH010000117.1 GCA_031268385.1 Treponema sp.
TTCCTCTGCGCCGCCCACGCCCACATCGACATGAACTGGATGTGGGGCTACAACGAAACGGTCTCCGTTACCTTGTCCACCATGCGCACCATGCTTGACATGATGAGGGAATTCCCTGACTTTACCTTTTCCCAGTCGCAGGCTTCGGTGTACCGTATCGTGGAAAAATTCGATCCGGCGATGTTTCTGGAAATAAAGGAGCGGGTGCGCGAAGGCCGCTGGGAAATTACCGCGTCAACCTGGGTTGAATGCGACAAGAATATGCCCTCGGGCGAAAGCCTTACCCGCCAGATGCTCTACACCAGGGAGTATATGCGGGAAGAGTTCGGCATGACTCCCGATGATCTTGCAATCGATTTTGAGCCTGACACCTTCGGTCACAGCCGGAACCTTCCCGAGATCCTCGATTCGGGCGGGGTGCGTTATTATTACCACTGCCGGGGCCAGGTAGGGGAACACATCCTTTACCGCTGGAAGGCGCCGTCGGGAAAGGCCGTTACGGTGTACACCGAACCGTTCTGGTACAACGCCGCCATGGACAGGTCCACCGCGGAGTACGCCCCCCTTCTTGCCCAGCTTACGGGCGGAAAAAAGCTGCTCAAGGTGTACGGGGTGGGCGATCACGGAGGGGGCCCCACGAGGCGCGACATTGGCCGCATTATCGAAATGAACGCCTGGCCCCTGTACCCGAAATTCACCTGTGGACGCTTCCGCGATTATTTTGATGCAACGGCCGACCGCGCCGAAACGTTTCCGGCGCTGGACGGCGAGATCAATTTCCTCTGCGACGGCTGTTACACGACGCAGACCAGGATCAAGGCGGGCAACAGGAAGGCCGAACGGCTTATGAAGGAAGCCGAGTGGTACTCGGCTTCCGCGATGATTCTGGAGAGGGGGGACTACCCCGCCGCCCTTTTCACGGACGCCTGGCGGAACATCCTCTTCAACCAGTTTCACGACATTATCCCCGGTTCGGGGGTCGCCGAAACAAGGGAATACGCGTCGGGCCTTTACCAGGAGGTCTTCGCCGCCGCCGAGTCCGCGAGGACGATTGCCCTTGAGGCGATAGCGGCCGGCATTGACACCGCCGCCTTGGCGCAAGGCGAGGCGCCGGCGGATGACGATGCCCTGGGGGAAGGGGCGGGGGCGGGCTTCGGACAAGCGGGACGGAGCGCGGGGCTTACGAGGGTGTACCATATATTTAATCCCCTTCCTTTTGAGCGGAATGAACTTGTTCCGGTAACGGTCTGGGATTACGAAGGGGGTATAGGCGAAACCGCTCTCCGGGACGCGGGGGGAAACGCCCTTGAATGCCAGCTTGGGGAAAGCGGCGAATACTGGGGGCATCACTTCGATACCGTCATTGTCCGCGCGGCAGTTCCGGCGGCGGGCTACTCGTCCATCGTGCTTGAGGAAAAAAAGGACTACGAAAGGCGCGTTGTTTTTATCAACGACATGCGCGTCCAAAGGCCCGACGCCTTCGTTCTGGAAAACGAAAAGGTGAAAGTGACCCTCGACCCCCGGAACGGGAGCATTGCCTCGTTTGTCGACAGGGAAAGCGGCGTGGAACTGGCGGGAAACGGGGCCGGCGGGGTGAACGGGGGGACCTGCGGCATTTTCCGCCTTGCGAGGGAAAGCGTGTACAAAGGGATCACCAACTGGCATCCTGGCATGTCGGCCTGGTTTGACGGCCGTTACAAGGAGATAACGAACATCACCGACAACATCGAGATTATCCCTGTCATATATGAATCCCGCCGTGACGGCGATCTCTATGGGCAGGAAGGCGCGATGCGGTCCGGCGGGAAGGCGCTGCGGAGCGCGTTCCTGCTCCGTACCCGTTTCGGCATCGGCTCGTCTCTTGAGGCGGTCGTTTCACTTGACGCAGGATCGAAGCGGCTCCGTTACGACGTTACCTCTGACTGGCGTGAAACGGGATCGGACGAAACGGGGGGCGCGCCGAATCTGCATTTCTACCTTCCCCTCAATTACGCGCCCCGCTTCCTCTTCGACATTCCCTTTGGCGTAACGGCGAGGGACGGGGTGGACATGGATCTTCCCGCCGAAAGTTTTGTTCTTGCCGAAAACACGGCGGGCCCCGTTTCGCTGGCCCTCCTTTCCATGGACAAATACGGCTTCCGCTGCCTTGAGGGGGGCGGACATCCGGGCGGCGCGGGAGGCGGCGCGGCCAGCGTGTCCCTTACCCTGATCCGCGGCGCCTATGATCCTGACCCTGTTCCCGAAACGGGACGCCACCGGATCTCCTTTGCCCTTGTTCCGTTCGCGGCGGGACCCGGCCTGACCGCCGGCGCGGTACGCGAAAGCCTTGCGTACCGCCATCCCTGTACGGTCATTTCGGGGAAGATCCACGGGGGCGCTCTTGCCGCCGAAAACAGTTTCCTTGCGCTGGAAGAGGGAAGCGCGGCGCTTTCGGCCGTCAAGCGGCCCGAATCAGGCGGAAAGCGCCTGCTTTTCAGGGTATACGAGATCGAGGGAAGGACAACCAGGGTGGTTGTAAGGCTTGGTTTCGGGGTAAAGTCGGCGTATCTGACCGACGCCTGCGAAACAAAACGGACGGGAGAGGCCCTGCTTTCAGGCGGGAAACTTTCCTTTGAACTGCCGCCTTCAAGCGTAAGGGCGGTTGTTCTTGAACTGGAATAGGAACGGGCGCGCTGTCCGTTAGGGGGGGTTATGGCAAACAGTATTCATCTTGTCGGCAATGCCCACATAGACGTGCTGTGGCTGTGGAAATGGGAAGAAGGGCTGGCGGAAATACGCGCCACATTCGCGTCGGCGCTTGACCGGATTGCCGAGCATGAAGACTTTGTCTTTACCTCGGCATGCGCCTACTACTACAGTGTGGTCGAAAAAACGGATCCCGCGCTCTTTGAAAGGATACGGAAGGCGGTCCTGGAGGGCCGCTGGCGCATAGCCGGGGGATGGTGGCTTCAGCCGGACTGCAATGCCCCCTCGGGGGAAGCCTTTGTACGGCAGGGGCTTTACGGCCAGCGGTACTTCAGGGAAAAATTCGGCAAAACGGCGGACTTCGGCTACAACATAGATTCCTTTGGCCATAACGGGAATCTTCCCCAGATCCTCGCGGGCATGGGGCTTCTTTCCTACGTTTTTATGCGGCCCGGCAAAAAGGAAAAGGAGCTTCCCTCCTGTCTCTTTACCTGGGAAGGCATTGACGGTTCCCGCGTTACCGCCTACCGCGTTCCCCCCGAATACACCAACGGCAGCGAATGGGGGCCGGGGCTTGAACGGAAGATCCCCTTTTTCCGCCGCCTTGCAGGGGAAGAAGGCATACCGCTCATGTGTTTCTACGGGGTGGGAAACCACGGGGGCGGGCCGACAAAAGAGAACCTCGCCATTCTCGACGCGTTCATACAAGAAGGCGGCGGGGAGGCGGACATTGCCTACAGCGATCCCGGACGCTACTTCGGCGAAGTTTCCGCTCTCCGCGAACGCGGGGAAATGCCCGCGCGGCCCGTCGTCAAAGACGAACTCCAGTACCACGCCATAGGCTGCTACAGCTCCATGAGCCGCCTTAAAAAGGCGAACAACAGAACGGAACAGGATCTGGTGAGGGCGGAAAAAATGCACTCCGTCCTGGGACATGCCGCCGGGGAAGACGGGGAGGCCCTCCGGGAAGGCTGGAAAAAAGTCCTGGTCAACCAGTTCCACGATTCCCTTGGGGGCTGTTCCATTCCCGACGCCTATCCCAAAATTTTCGGCGCGTACGGCTGGGGAGAAGAAACGGCCGGCGAGATAACGACAAGGCTGCTGCACAGCCTTGCCGCGCGGACGGCGGTTTTTGAAGAGGGATCGACGGCAATTGTGTGGAATCCCCATCCGTGGAAAACCGTACAGTGTATTGAGGTGAACGGCGTAAGCGACGCCATTCACGATATACACGGAAACGATATTCCCTTTGAACTTGTGCCCACCAACGCCATAGCGGGTTCTTATACGCACGCGGCGCGTTTTAACGCGGTCCTGCCGCCGCTGGGATACACGTCTTTCAGGCTTACCGGCCACAGGAACGGCATGGGCGCGGGCCTTGCCGACGTTCTTTACACAAGGGCGTCCTCGCGCCTTTCGTCGGGCCCCCTCGAAGCCGGCATTGACCGGGATTCATGCCGCGTCAATTCGATCTTCGACAGGGAGAAAAAGATAGAGTACCTTTCGGGGGAAATAAGCCTCGACATTATCGACGACAATTCGGATACCTGGACCCACGCCCTCTCCTCGTATGAAGGGGCAAGGCGGAAAATGAAGGGGGAATCCTGGGCCCTCGTTTCGCGGGGAAAGGTTACCGAGGAATACGAAATCGTGTACAGGCTTTTTGACAGCGCCGCCGTTATGCGCGTTATTGTCAACGGCGCGCTTGGAACCGTGGATCTTAAACTGAGGGTAACATGGAACGAAAAACACCGCCTCCTCAAGCTCCGCATCCCCTCCGCCTTCGGGGGCGGGACCTTCACATCGGAAATTCCCTACGGCTCCATGGAAAGGAGCGCCGACGGAAGGGAATGGCCCCTGCAGCGCTGGGCCGCCCTCGCCGGGAATTCCGGTCCCGCCATGGCGGCGCTTAACGACGGGGTCTACTCCTGCAGCGCCGAAGGGGGGGCGCTTTCCCTTACCCTCCTCCGCAGCCCCATTTATGCCCATCACGAACCCATGCGGCCCCGCGCCGACATACAGCACCGCTATGTGGATCAGGGCGAGCACGAGTACCACATACGGCTTGTCCTCTACGGCGAAAAGCCCCCCGCGTCGGAATACGCCCGGCGCGCCCTTGAACTTAACCAGGGGCCCCTGTACGTGGTGGAATCTTTTCATCCGGGCGTCCTTCCCCTCGAAAAAAGCTGCTGCGAAACAAAGGGGAATTCCACGGTGATCCTCACCGTGATCAAGCGCGCCGAAGACGGGGACGGCTGGATACTCCGCGCCGTTGAATCGGCGGGAAAAGCCGCCGAAGCGGACATTGACTGTTCATGGCTGGGCTCGGGGGGCCGTTTCAGTTTCAGGCCCTTCGAAATAAAGACGCTCAAAATCCGCGATGCGGGGAAAGACGGCAGGACGCCTTCCATTACCGAAACAGACCTGCTTGAAGGGGAGACGTAAAAGCATGAACAGGCGAAGGGGATGTTTGATCCTCTGCGTGACGGCGCTCTGTTGTACCGCCCCGGCCCAGGAGGGCGCGGACGGGTTTGTTACCGACTTTACAGGCGGTGTGGAAATTCCCCTTGTAAAACGCGGGGATTATGTGCTGCGCGGCGCGGCGCTGGTCCAGTACCAGGGAAAGGCGGACGCGGTCCATATTCCTGAAGATCTGGGCATCACCGCCATTGGGGATAATGTGTTTGCCGAATCGCATATACGGTCGGTGGTGATCCCCGAAGGGGTAACAACAATAGGCGCCCGCGCGTTCTTTGACTGCTACAACCTGGGTTCCGTCAGCATCCCCAAAACCGTTACCCGTATAGGGGATAACGCCTTTACCGGCGGCCGTGTCGCGGAAATAAGGGTGGACCGGGCTAACGCCGCCTACGCGGAACGGGGCGGAGTGCTCTTTACCCGGAATTTTTCAACGCTCATCCGTTACCCTGCGGGAAAGGAAGAGACCGAATACACCGTACCGGCCGGCGTCACCCGTATCGGGGCAGGGGCCTTTTCCGGCTGCGAAAAACTCGTTTCCGTAAGGCTGCCGGCCGGCCTTGTGAATATTGGGGACTGTGCCTTTTACGGGTGCGAAAGCCTCCGCGCCATAAAGCTGCCCGAAAGCCTTACCGGCATAGGGGACGAGGCTTTTTTCTGGTGTTCCAGCCTCCGTACCCTGACACTGCCGGAGAACCTTGCCGGCGCCGGGCGCGGCGCTTTTTACGGATGCGAAGGACTCGTTTCCGTAGAAATACCGGCAAGCCTCACCGTCATTGGGGATGACGCCTTCAGCGAATGCGGCAATCTGACCGCGTTCCGCGTAGACCGGAACAACGCCGTTTACGCGGAACGGGACGGAGTTTTATTCAATAAAGCCATTGGGAAACTTGTCCGCTATCCTCCAAAAAAAGCCGGATCAACGTACACCGTACCCGGCGGCATTATCCGTATCGGGGATGACGCCTTCGAGGAGTGTAAAAACCTTGTTTCCGTACTGCTGCCGGAGGGCCTTACCGGCATCGACAATTACGCCTTTTACGGGTGCACAAACCTCCGTTCCGTAAAGCTGCCTCAAAGCCTTGCCGGCATAGGGCGAAGCGTCTTTTATGGGTGCGAAAGCCTCCAATCCATAGATCTGCCCGCCCTGACGCCGCCAGGACTGGGGATATGGGCATTGACGCATTCCCCGGCGATCATCAAGGTCCCCGCCGCCGCGTTGAACGCCTACAAAAACGCTCCGGGCTGGAAAGACTACGCCGGCCGGATACAGGCCGCCGAAGACTAAGGTAACGCTGATTAACTTGTGGCTAATCAGCGTTACCCTATGTTTTTTCTCGTTTTCCTGCGGAAAACTGCGAAAAAACCACATTAAAGTAGCACTGATTTATTCGCATTCGAATAAATCAGTGCT
>JAIRXH010000148.1 GCA_031268385.1 Treponema sp.
CGGGTTACACAGCCCCGCGCCGGTAAACGGTGATGGCAAGGTCGACTTCCGAGACGCTGACGCCAAGACGCGCGGCGATAAGTTCGGGGGAAAACCCCGCTTCGGCAAGTTCCGCGGCCTTTTTCCCTATTGACGGGCCGGCGGGAGCCGGGGGAACAGCGGCGGGAACATCCACCGGGACGGCCTTGGGAACCGGGGGAGAGGGGGGAACTTCGGGAAGAGGAGAAGGCGCGGAGACAGGCGGGGACGCGAAAGGGGCCGCCTTTCCAAGGCCGGTGTACAGGGGAGAAGGACGCGCGGCCGGAGGCGTGCGGTCCAGCTCACGGACAAGGACGGCGACACGGCGGTCGGCGGTATCAAGAACTTCCCGCAGGATTTTAAGCCTGTCTTCTATCAGGGACAGATCCCGCTCTGTGGCGGCGTCGATATCGGCAATGAGTTTCCGGGTTTCTTCCACTTCATCCCGGTATTCACCGCCTCCCGCGCGGTCCCTCCGCCGCGTGAGGTATCCCCTGAAATAGACAAAGAAAAAACCACAGAGGATAAGGCTGGCGGCGGAAAAAACAAGCGGCAGTGTCATGGGCTATCCGGAGATGTCTACGTTTCGGCCCAGCGCCGGATCGCGGATCACCTGACGCGCGTCTTCCGTTTCGGCTTCCCCGCCGTCTTTCCCGTGTTTTCCCTTCTCTTCCTCCCCTTTTTTTCCACGTCCGCTTCTGTCGTTTACGCGCTCGGATTCCCCTTCGTTCTGCGCCTCGTTAACTTCCTGTATGTGTTCTTCGGTTTTTTTCTGAATCTCCATTCCCTGTATGGCCTGCTGAATGGCAAGCCCTTCCTTCTGGAAGGACTGGTTCTTCGCCACCTTGTCAAGCTGTGTAAAAAGAGTTTGAAGATCAATTGGCTGTATAGCCATCGGGACCCTTCTTTATGCTTTCGTCGGGCTCCTCATACTTGGTAACCCTTATCAGCCCGTTTTCAAGAATAAAGGTAACAGCGCGGTATTCGGTACGCACGTCGTCCCTGGCGTCACGGATGAGGATCTTTACGCCGGGATAAACCTTGGACGAGGCGGAAACCTTTCCCCTGGTCTTCAAGGTGTTGAGGAATTCCTGCACCTTCCGTATACCCTCGTCGGCCTTTTTTACATCGCTCACAAGGAACTGCCGCTTGTCCATAAGCTCCTTCATGTAGGCTTCCTTGTCCTCGGGCAGGGATTTCCGCTGTTTCTTGATGTTGATAAGGGTCTGCAGATTAAGCTGCGTTTCTTCAAGCTGTTTTTCCGCCGTTTCCTTTGCCGCGGTGAGTTTTTCAAGCTCTTCCTTGCTTTTGGGATCGAAGCCTACCTCAAAGACCGTTTCGGTGCCGCTTGTAGCGCTGCCGAGAACCTTCGCGTTGATCTCCTCGGAAGCCCGCAGGCGTCCGCCGACTATGTGGGCCTTTTTGCCCTGGCAGATGATGCGCCTGAAGGCGTCGACTTGGGAATTGATGATGCCGTCGGAGACCACGACCATGTTCCCGGCCTCCACCACGGCGTTCTCGATGAACCGCGCCCAGATGGACCGGCCCGCGCGGACAAGGCCCCCGCTTTTTCCGGTGATCCCCTGATGAACGATGATGTCCCCTTCGGCGTCAAGCTCGGCCTTTTCCACAGTGCCGTTCACTTCGATATTGCCGGCGGCCTTGACCGAAAAGCCGTCTTCCACATTTCCGGTAATGATGACCGTTCCCAGGAATATGATGTTTCCGGTCTTCAGGTTCACGTCTCCCTGAACGGTGTACACGGGTTCGACGTTTATCTTGCCGCCCACCACCACGACCTGGCCGTTGATGTCCGCGATGATGGTAACTCCGTCTTCGCCGATATGCACATTCTTCCCCACCGGCAGGTTCGCTTCCTTTCCGTTTTTGGCCGGAATAACCTTGCCGGTAACGGTCCGGCCGACCGTTCCGTTTTCGGCGGGTATTTTCTTTGCCAAAGGCTGGTTTTCCACCACATTCTGAATGATGTTCAGTTCCTTGAAATCCACCCGGCCGTTGCTTCCTTCCCGAAGCCGGACCTTGGTCTGATCGGTTTCAAAGTTGTACTGAATGTAGGCGTCCCTTCCGTCGGCCGGACGGCTTCCTTCGGCGACAAGAACGGGTTCCCGGTAGACGGGCCTGTCGGTAAAATCACGGAGAAATTCCTCGTTGACGCCGTACATGACCCTGTTGTTTCTCAGGAATGAAAGACAGGTTTCCACCGAAAGATCGCAGCCGCCGGTACCGGGGGGCGTTATCCGTATGAAGGCCTTCATTTCCCCTTCGGGTATTTCAACGCTTATGATGCTGTCGTTCACCGGCCGGTGCTGGAAATCACCGGCCCTGGAGTACGTCCCCGCCGCTTCTCTGACCATTTTCGAGACCAGCGCCCCGTCTATATTTTCAACGCCCCGGGCCTGCAGGGCCTGCATCGCCTGGGCGTCCGCCACCCGTCTGCCCCGGCCCTTCGGGGGAACCACCTTGAGGAACGCGCCGTCGGCGCTGAGGTGGACAAAGGCTTCCCCGTCCCTGTCCTCAATGACAGGGGGCCCCTCTTCGGCGCCGTCCCCGGACACCTCGCCGCCGCTTTTGTTTTTCTTTGCATACAGGCGCTCATAGGCCCGTATTGTCCAGTCTTTTTTTCCCGTTCCCAGAAAACCGGCGAAGCCCCGTTCGGAAACCTCGTATTCAAGCCGCCGTACCGGAATGTCAAGAAGGGTAGACGCTTCGGCGACGGCCTGTTCCAGCGTGGGCCCCCTGGCCTCGACAATGCGTATGGCGCGGTCATGATCCAACTGTTCCTTGACTATGTGCCGCAGCCGGACAAAATCAACCATGGGGTTTCCTATACAATGCCCTTCCGTATGTTGGTCAGTTTGGATCGGAGGCGGAGTATGGCTTTGGTATGAAGCTGGGACACCCGTGACTCGGTTACTTCCAGCACTTCGCCTATCTCCTTGAGGGTGCGATCCTCGTAATAGTAGAGCACGAGGATCTTCTTTTCCTTGTCGGGCAGTTCGTTGATGGCATCGACGATCACCCGCTTGATCTCGTCCTTTTCCACCATGACATCAGGATTGAGACTGGAGGGGGATTCGATGCTGTCCCTTATGGACACCTTGTCGTTTTCATCCCCGGAATACCACACGTCGTCAATGGAGATGATCGACGTTACGGAGATTTTCTGAATGGTCTTGATGTACTCTTCCTCGTTCATGCCCAGGGAACCGGCTATTTCCTGATCGGTCGCCGTTCTTCCAAGCTGGGCTTCAAGCGAACCTATGGCATCCTCAACTTCGCGGGTTTTCTGGCGCACGGAACGGGGAACCCAGTCGATGGAACGGAGTTCGTCAAAAATCGCCCCCCGGATCCGGGTTACCGCGTATGTCTTGAATTTTACCTGTTTTTCGGGATCGAATTTGTCAATGGCGTCGATAAGGCCGAACACGCCGAAGCCCACAAGATCGTCGAATTCCACATTGTGGGGCATGCCCATGGCGACCTTGCCGGCCACATATTTTACAAGCGGGGCGTATTGTTTGATAAAGGCTTCCCGAATCGCCGGATCTCCTGTTTTGCGGTACTCCAGCCAAAGTTCCTCTTCTGTTTTTTGCTCAGGAAGCGCCATAACGATCATTTAATCCTTTGATAATAGAGTCCTCATGGCCGAGGCCAAATCTTTGGGGTTAAAATCCCCTCCCATGCTCTGTCCCTTGCCGCTTGTTTTCCGTCTTTCGGGCACAGGCCCGGCTTCGCCCATGTCCGGCGGGGAATCGCCGCCCGGCCCGGCGGCCCATGATTCGGCGGCGTCCACCCGGCCCTCCCCGGCCGCTTCCGGCCCGGACAAAAAAGACCCGCTCATGGAGTCCAAATCGGGAAGAACCTCCAGGGAAGCCGGCCCGGCGGAATACACGGGAACGTCTTCCTTCGCGGCGTACGCTCCGGCTCCCGCCTCCCGCGCGCCCCTTTCCTTTTCAGTATAACCGCCTTCGCCGTTCTGATCCAGACCCGGAGAATTTCCCCTGCCGGCCCTGTCTTCGCCCGGCGGGACGTTTCCCGTTCCACCTCCGCCGGCCGCGCTCCTGCCTGAACCGCCGCTCAGGAGCTTCGCGATGTCATCCACATCCTCATCCGGGCCGGCGGAGGGAAGCGCCCCGGCGGCGCGGTCACCGACAGAAATATCCACGCGGGAACCGGGGGCGTCCCCGTCCGCGTCCTCGCCGGGGAGCAGGAGTTCGGGAACAAAACGGCTGACAAGCAGCCAGATTCCCCCCGCGAGCGCGAAAAAGACCGCCCCGAAAAAAAGCGGACGGACAAGCAGCGCGGGAAAGCCCGCGCCGCTCGCAAGCGCCACCAGGAAGGAAAGCAGAAACCCCCCTATTCCCGCAGCCGCGCACCACTTCAGGTTGAACACGCCCCCTCCTACCGTCCGCCGAAGATGCGCTTTAACATGCCGCCGAAGCCGCCCGTTTCGCGGAGTTCGCTCTTCTCCATACGGTTCACGATATGCTGAACGCAGATGCTCGCCTTGCACCGCGGATCGATGACCGTAAAGGGCTTCTGCTTGAGCACCGCCTGGGAGACGACAGGATCGTCAAAGATAAAACCCAGGTAATCCACTTTGAGATTGAGAAACTGGCCGGCAATGGTGATCATGCGGTCGGCGACCTTCTTCGCCTCCGCGGCGCTCTTTACCCGGTTGACCACCAGTTTGAGCCCCATGTTGAAGTTTTCGTATTCGGTGGCGATGATCTTGATGATCCCGTAGGCGTCGGTGATGGCGGTGGGCTCCGGCGTGGCGATAATTACGGCGTCGTCTGCGGCGGCGATAAAATCAAGCACATTGCTGGATACCCCGGCGCTGGTATCTATGATGATGATATCGGCGTTTGACAGTGAATCAAGCTCGTTGATGAAATTCTGCCTTTCCTCCTCGGTAAGGTTGGCAATCTTGGAGAAGCCCGACGCGCCGGCAACAATGGAAATGCCGTAGACGGTATCCACCATGATTTCCTTCATCGTCTTCTGCTTGCGGATCACATGGTAAAGGTTGTATTTGGGGATCACGTTGAGGATCACATTGACATTGGCAAGTCCGAGATCCGCGTCCATGACAACCACTTTTTTCCCGAGGCGGGCATAGGCCAGGGCCATGTTTACCGAAAGATTGGTCTTTCCCACGCCTCCCTTCCCCGATGTGACGGTAATGAGCCTTGTCTTCGCGCCTTCGCGCCTCTGTCCCGAAAGCTGCGAAGGGACGGAAACCGCGCCCGTATTGCCGGGGATCGTCCCCGCGGACTCCGAAGTGTTTTTCTTCCGCTGTACAATTTCCCGGAGTTTTTCAGCCTGATCTTCCATTTGTATCTCCATTGTTCCTGAAACGTTCCTCTATCCTGTTCCGGTTTATCCTGAATCCTTCAAGATTGACAAGAAAACGGACCGCGTCCGCCCGGTGAATGTGCTTTTCAACCGACTGGCCGTCGGTAATATACGACACCGGCCTGTCCATGTCCGCGAGGGCGCTGAGGACATTGCCCGTCCGCACGGTTTCATCAAGTTTGGTCACGATGACGGATCTGTAATTAAAAGGGGCAAAGCGCCTCATGGTATCCTTCATGTCGCTGTACTTTGTCGTGGCGGCAAGTACAAGATGCGCCTCTCCCGCGGAAAGACAGACCGAAAGGGATTCCAGCATTTCCCCCAGCTTCACCGCGTCGCGGGGGCTCTTTCCTATGGTATCAACAAGGACAAGATCCGCTTCGGCCTCAAAAAGGGAAAGGGCCTTACGCAGTTCGCCTGAGTCCGCCGCGTAGGCGACAGGAACGCCCATGATGGCCCCGTATTTTTCTATCTGTTCCCTGGCGGCAATGCGGTAGCCGTCTACGGTGATCATCCTTACCCGCAGCGGCTCGCCGTCCCAGCCGTTTATGCCGTACGCCGCGGCAAGTTTCGCCACGGTCGTGGTTTTTCCCACCCCCGTAGGGCCGACAAGGACAAAGATCCTCGAACGGCCCGGACGCCTTTCCGGGGCCCGGTACAGCTTTACGCCTTCGCCTATCCACTCCAGAACCTTCCCCTCAAGATCGTCGAAATTGTCGAGGGTATCGAGGGGACATTCCTTTCGTATCCTTTCAAAGATCCCGCGCGAATAGGAAGGGGAAAAATCGTTCTGTTCAAGCAGTTCCCCAAGGCGCGTGAAGGACGGATGTTCTTCTTCCCCGGCGTTCCTGTTCTCTCCCGCGTCGATCTTTTCCTTTATTGAACGCACTTCGCGGAGAACCATCTGCAGGGTAGGATCTTTTCCCGCCGCGGCGATAACCCTTTCCTTCTGTTTTTCAAAGTCCCAGGCGTCAGGCTTCGCCTGGTTGCCCGGCTCCACCTTCATCTGATTCCAGTGCTCCGGCTTTGCCTGGGTCCAGGTTTCGGGCCTGGCCTGAACTTCCGCCGGCGCGGAGGCGGCCTGTAAACGCGGTTCCTGGCCGCGAAGGGAGGAAGGCTGGGAGAACGTTCTTGAATAATACGACGGAATATAGAATTCCACCTCAACGCCCTCGCGGGCGCCTATGCCGAATATACCCCCTATGCGGATCTTGCGCTGGCGCACGGGCACAACCCGGTCCCCGTACTTTGCCAGAATTTTGTTCATGCAATCGCGGTAATCTTCGCCCTGTTCCACAAAACATTCCATCTTTTCCCCCGTACTTTTTTGTTTTACGCTGCCGGTTTGACGACGCCCACGGATTCAACCGTCACATCCTGCACAATCTCGGGAACCGAAAGCACCACCAGTTCGGGAATTTCCCGTTCGGTGGAATTTTTGACCAGGTAGCGGGCCGCCTCCGAACAGAGTACAACGGGAATCCAGCCCTGCTCCCGTACCGCGCCTACAGCCCGCCGCAGAGACTTGATCCACGCGTCGTGGATCCTCGGCTCCAGCGCGGAAACTACCCCCGACGTAGTTTCGTATCTGCTGGAGATGATCTTTTCCTCGAATCCCTGATCGATGGTAAGAACATGAAGACGCCGGTCGTCGTCCGCGTACTGGTGGCAAAGCTGGCTGCCCAGGGCCTGCCGGGCCTTTTCGGTGAGGACCCGGGGGTTCTTGGAGGCCGGGGCAAAATCGGCGATGGCCTCAAGGATGGAAACCATGTTCCGTATGGATACCCGTTCCCTGAGCAGGAACTGCAGCACCTTCTGGATTTCACCCAGCGAAAGGCCCCGTCCTTCCCTGAGAACCTCCTCGACTACGGCGGGATACGTCTTTTTAAGTTCGTCGAGTATGGCCTGGGTATCCTGCCGTCCCAGTATGTCGGCGGCGTGCCGCCTGATTATTTCGGTAAGGTGCGTGGCGATTATCGAAGGAGGATCGACCACCGTATAACCGGCCCGTTCGGCTTCCTCGCGCCTGTCTTCGCCCACCCACAGGGCGGGAAGACCAAACGCGGGGTCCCGGGTTTTTTCGCCGGAGAGTTCCGAAGTGACCGTACCGGGGTTTATGCAGAGGTAGTAGCCCATCCGTATCTTTCCCCGGCCCACATCGACACCCTTGATCTTGAAACAGTACTCCGAAGGTTCAAGCACCATGTTGTCCAGAATCCTCACCTTGGGAATAACCAGCCCCAGATCCAGGGCGGACTGTCTACGCACACCCTGTATACGCTCAAGCAGTTCCGCGCCTTTTTCCTTGTCTACAAGGGGGATAAGGCCGTAGCCCAGTTCCAGGGAAAGGGCGTCAAGCAGAACCACGGGGGGCATTTCGCCCGCTTCTTCCCTGGCCCGTTTTTCCCGGCCCGCGGCCTTTGCCATGACGCTGTTGACGCCCTCTTCCCTGCGTTTTTTCCGCGCGAGGAGGAAACCGTAGAACCCCAAAAGCAGCGCCATGGGTATAAGCACATACCAGGGGAAACCGGGCAGAAAGGCCAGGACAAGAAGCACAAGGGCGGCAACGAGGTAAATTTTTGAAACCCTTGTAAACTGATCGGCTACCTGCTGGCTCAGATTCCCGGTGGCGGCGGCCCTGGTAACAACGATGCCCATGGCGGTGGACACGAGGAGGGCGGGAAACTGGGAAAGGAGACCGTCGCCTATGGAAAAGGATATGTAATTTCCCACCGCCTGCGAAAGGGGTTCGCCGTGTATGGCCGCGCCGATGATAATGCCCCCCAGCACGTTGATCGCGGTAATGAGAATTCCCACCTTGACGTTACCCGAAATAAATTTGCTGGCCCCGTCCATGGCCCCGTAAAAGTCGGATTCCATCTGAATTTCCCGCTTGCGGATCTGGGCCTCCTCCTCGCTTATGGAACCGGAACTCAGCTCGGCTTCCACGGTCATGATCTTGACCTGCATGGCGTCCAGGGTGAAACGGGCGGCCACTTCGGCGATCCTGGTGGCGCCCTTGGTGATGACGACAGCCTGAACGGCGATGATCACGATGAAGATGACGAACCCCACCACAAGGCCTTCGCTTCCGCCGGAGCCTACGACAAAACTGGAAAAGGCCCGGATCATGCGGCCGTCAAAGTTCCCGCCCATGGTAAGGATGAGCCGCGTCGAGGAAACGTTGAGGGCCAGGCCGAACACGGTAACAAGGAGCAGTACCGTGGGAAAGAGGTTGAAATCCGTCGGTTTCCTGATGTAGAGGACGATGAGAAGGATCATGAGTGAAAATATAAGATTGAAGGCCATAAGGACATCAAGCAGAACCGTGGGAAGGGGGATGATGAGCATAGCCACCACCATCACCACGCCTACCGCTATGAACATATCCTTGTTTCTGCCTACGAGATTTCCCGTTACCGATACAGCCTGAACCGCGTCAGCCATTTATACTCCCCTGGCGCGGCGCGCCCGTCTCTTCGATTTCCCGGCGCCTGCGGCGCGCGTTATGATTCTTCAGGGCGTCAAGATCGACCAGACGGTTGATTTCCATCACCTTCCGGTAAACCATGGCGACAAGTTCAAGGTACATTTCGGGAACCAGTTCCCCTACGTCAATGTTCGCGTACAGGACCCGCGCCAGCCGGACATTTTCGACAACGGGAACATCCCACTGGCGCGCCACGCGCCTGATGCGGAGCGCCGTTTCGTCCTCGCCCTTGGCGGTAACCATGGGCGCGTCCATGTTTTCGGCGTGGTATTCAAGGCAGACGGAAAAGTGCGTCGGGTTGGTGATAACAACATCGGCCTTCGGAACCTGCACGTAGATGTTCTGCGTTAAAAGCTGCCTCATGCGGCCGCGTATGCGTGACTGCACCGCCGGATCCGCCTCGTACATCTTCCGCTCTTCCTTTACTTCCTGCCGGGACATGCGCAGCGATTTCCGGTGGCGCCAGCGCTGGAATATGTAGTCGGGAATGGAGAGCAGGAGCAGAAGCAGGGCCGAAATTATCATCATGCGCGCCGCGAGTCCCGCCACAAGGGTAATTCCCGTCCAGAGATCCGCCGTCTGGAGCCTTATGAGTTTTTCTATTTCCCCCCGTATGTTGAGGTAAGCCACCGTTCCTATGATCGCCATTTTGACAATGGATTTGACAAAATTGAAAAACCCTTCCATCGAAAAGAAGATACGCCGCAGATAACTGGCAAAATGGGGAACGATACGGGAAAAATCCGGGACTATGGGCTTGACGGTAAAGAGAAAGCCCACCTGCACCACGTTCGAAAAGATCGCGGCGGCCATGGCCACAAGCACGACGGGCAGGGCGAGCCGGACAAAATACGAAAAGAACGCCTGTACGATGATCGCGTCCCTGACCGGATCGAGTTCCACCGACCGCTCCATGAAGAAACGTATCATCTCCAGGCAGGTCCTCAGCATGGAAGGCGCCAGAAAAAAGAGCGCGAGCGCGGGAAGAAGAAGCCCCAATGCGCCGACCAGTTCCTGGCTTTTGGCGATACGGCCTTCTTCGCGGGCCCGTTCCAGTTTGTAATCGGTGGGTTCCTCGGTACGGGTCTCGTCGTCTTCGGAGCCGTCGGCAAACCACTGCAGATCGATGACCGCCAAAGAGAGCGGAACGGGAAATACTGCCCGCTCCTCCGTTTCCGCCGCGTACTCAAGGCGCCCGGCGCGTAAACCGTAGGGCCCGCGCCTTGACGCGGACATTTCCACCGTTGCCATGTCCGTCACCTCCCTCCCGCTTCCGCGCCTATTTGCGCGCCTGTGCGTATGTAGAGGGTTTCAATGGTCTGAAAACCGGCGTCGATTACCCTGCTGAACGCTTCGGTCATGAAGGGCAGGGACGCGAAGATGAGGAGAAAGGCCACCATGATGGAAAGGGGAAAGCCTTCGGAAAGTATGTTGATCTGGGGGGCCGCCTTGGAGATAAGCCCGGTGGCGAGGGACGTGAGGAACAGCGTGCCCAGTATGGGCATGGAGATGATAATCGCGTCCAGAAAAAGACGGGACAGCCCGGAAACGAGCATACCCACAACATGCTCCCTTCCTTCTACCAGGGACACGATGTTGATTGATTCGATGGAACGCCAGAAACCGCCCAAAAAAAGTTTGTAAAAGCCCCCCACCGAAAGGAACACCAGCATGGCGACCAGATTGAGGTACTGACCCAAAAGGGGATTTTCTATCTGCGAAAGGGGATCGAAGGTTTCGGACGCCCCGAAGCCCATCTGCAGCGAAAAAAACTGACCGGCGGTGGAAAAAACCGAGAAAATGATCGTAAGAAAGAAACCGGTGATAACCCCGATGATCCCCTCCCCCACCGCCAGGAGCACAAAGCCAAGACCGTAGGGCTCAAGTTCCCAGCCACGGACAAGCGCGCCGGGAAAGGCGGCGTAGGCGGCAAAACCCGCAAGGGCAATTTTGGCCACACGGGGCACCGTGTCGTAGGAAAGAAGCGGGGCGGTTTCTATCATCCCCAATGCGCGGACGGCGACAAGCAGAAAGGCCGGTCCCCAGAGGAGAATGTCGTTAACTACCGCGTTCTCAATCACCGTTCTTTCCCGTCCTTTCTAATTGACCATATCCGGAATACGCCTGAAAAGATCCCTGGTGTATTCCCCCAGAGAAGAGAACATCCATCCTCCAAGAAAGGCCAGAACCAGAAGAATCGCGACTATCTTGGGCACAAAGGTAAGGGTCTGTTCCTGTATCTGGGTAGTCGCCTGGAATATGGCTACCACAAGACCTACAACGAGGGCGGTAAAGAGCAGGGGCGCGGCCAGAAACAGCACCTCCAGAACACCTCCCCGCAGCAGGGCTGTAATTTCACCTATACTCATCCGTTACTCCTTCGGTCTATAAAAACGAGCGGACCAGCTGGTCCGTCAGGAGACTCCACCCGTCGACAAGAATAAAGAGGATCAGTTTGAAAGGCATGGATATCATGACCGGAGGCAGCATGATCATGCCCATGGACATGAGGGCACTGGCGACCACCATGTCGATAACAATAAAGGGAATGAAAAGCATTATCCCTATCCTGAACGCCACGGTCAATTCATTGAGAATAAAGGCGGGAACAAGCACATAAGTAGGGACATCGGCAAGGGTGTTGGGCCTTTCAAGGCCGCGCATCGCCATGAAGAGCCTGATGTTTTCCGGATGGTTCCGCATCTGTCTGTACATGAAGATACGGAACGGGGCTTCCGCTTCGCGGTAGGCCTCTTCCACCGAAAGTTCCCCCCGCGAAAGCGGCCGGATGGCGCCGGTATACACCGTGTTCAGGGTGGGCCACATGATAAAAATTGTCATGAAGAGGGCTATTCCCATAAGAACCTGATTGGGCGGAACCTGCTGCAGCGAAAGGGCCCGTTTGACAAAATCCAGCACTATGGAAATGCGGAGGAAACTGGTCATAAGAATGATGATGCTTGGGGCAAGAGAAAGAACGGTGAGGAGGAGAAGAAGCTGGAGGGAAAAAGCCACTTCCTGTCCTGTCGCCGGGTTTCGCACGGAAAGGTCTATAAAAGGAACAACAGGCGCCCCCGGCGCGGGCGGCAGCGAGGTGGTTCCCTCCACCGCCTGTCCTGGAAAGGGAATGTTCTGTACACCGGGAAAGGGAGCATCCTGCGCCCGCGCCGGGAGGGCAGAAAACAGAAAAAACACCGCGAAAAAAAGCGGAAACAGGTTTTTCACGCTACAGCCCCCTCAGCCGCTCCCGGCGCCTGCGGACATTGTCCGCCCCGGGAGGCCGCGGTCCCTGTATGCCCATGCGGAGCAGAAGGGTCTTGAAATCAAGGCGGCCCGGACCTTCGGCGTTCCTGCGGCCCCGTTCCAAGAGCATGGCGCTTATGGCGTTCTGATCGGTTATTTCGGCGATAAGGTTCACGCCGGTATCCGCGGAGCCGACAAGCCAGGCTTTTTCACCAACCGATATGACATGGACAAAATGGCCGGCCCCGAGGCCCGCCGTGGACAAAATTTTCAGGTTGGGATCGGCCTGGGGGGAAGACTTCGGCGCTTTCTTTATGAAGAACATCACGCCGTAGACGGCCAGCGCGACAACGACAAGAACGAGGATCATTCTGATGACAAGACCGGCCGAAGCGGCCCGGCCGGGCGCCTGGCCGGGAGGAACATCCCCCAGAACAATGGCCCGTTCGGCCTCTTCCCGCTCCGAGGCGGCGGTTTCGGTTACGGGACGGATCTCTTCCGTCTGGGTAAACGCGAAAGACGCGCCAAAAAGGAACATCAGGAATAAATACGCTGCCGCCGCAATGCGGACGGCGTTACGGTAGGTGTACAGTTTTTCCCCTCCCAAGTACAAACTGATTACAACATAATTATATATTCATTCGCAATTAATATCAACCCATTTCGTTCATCCGCTCCATGGGGGAAACAATTTCCGTTACGCGGACGCCGAAATTTTCATCAATAACCACAACTTCGCCCTTGGCTATAAGTTTGTGGTTAACCAGTATGTCTACAGGCTCACCGGCCAGTTTGTCCAGCTCTATGATGGTCCCTTCGCCCATTCCCAGAATTTCCTTGATGAGCTTGCGGGTGCGGCCAAGTTCTACGGTCATCTCCATGAAAACATCCATGATGAGACCGATATTGCCCTGTTCCTGGGACGTGGGCTGGGGACTTAAACCCGGAAACTGAACCGGCTGTACATTGGTAGGAGACGCGCCCATCATGCCGGGCATCATTGCCGGCATGGCCATGGAAGGCATCGCTCCCAGGCCAGGTATGGAACTCAAATCCATGGCCGGCATAGCGGCCTGGGGCGC
>JAIRXH010000178.1 GCA_031268385.1 Treponema sp.
CAGGGATGGCCCTCCGTACGTTCAAAGTTATTTTATTTGTTTTGGCAAAAAAATAATCCGATCTTTCACATTCCAGCGGTTTTGGAACAAAGTCAAATATCTTGAAAAATACAAGAAAGTAGTCCGATTATACGAGGCCGGGCTTACCTCGCTGCTGTTTAAAGCCGGATTTAAATATTCTGTCTTTCTTGACACAACAAAATTAAAAGGCACAGATCATACGAAGGCTGTAAAACCATGGGATGTTGCCGTATCACGTCCTGACATAATCATCAAAAACAACCTTCCTTTTATTAAAATAAAAGCTGTTAAATCTTATCCGGTTCCCTATGCTATTCTTGAATCAATCCGCAATCTGGAAAATTATCCTCCTATCCTGATTTCCGAATATTTTAATGAAATGCATAATCCGAATGCCTCTTTGGGGGTATACGACAGATATATTTCTCCTTCCTTATTCAAGACCAAACGTGCTCTCCCATTGAATTTAAAAATAGCCGTACATTTACACGCTCATTTCCTTGATGTTTTCGAGCAATATATTTGCCACTTCAATGAATGGCAATTCAAATTTGATTTATATATTACAACCGATTTACCCGAAAAAAAAACATATATCGAAACATATATCGAGAATAATTTTATTAACAGACGGCTTACAGAGGTTGTTATTACTGAAAACATCGGGCGTGATGTACTTCCGTGGCTGTCACTTTCAGGTCGCCTGAACAATTATGACATTGTGGGGCATTTTCATACGAAAAAATCAACCCATGCCGGTTTTTGGATTGGCGAAATATGGCAGGAAGATATGTTCAAAATGTTATTGATTCCGGCCCGTACGATTATGGAAGTTTTTTGTAATATTTCAAATGTCGGAATGGTTATACCCGATATAGCATCCTGTTTTCATATCCGGCCCCATGTATTTTCATATGAAAACGTCAATAAAAGAATAATAGCCAAAATGTGGAAAAAAATGAAATGTACCAAGGATGTTCCATTTAAGGATTTACCAATATTTATAATGCACTACGGCAATATGTTCTGGTACAAACCAGCCGCGCTTAAACCGCTCTTCGATCTGGGCTTGTCGGCCAACGATTTTCCCGGGGAACCTCTTCCGCTTGATGGTACCATAACTCATGCCATTGAGCGTATTACAACGTATATTTCATGGAATTCAGGTTATGATTTTAGAATAATTAAAAATGAAAGATCATTGTACAATGGTTTTATTGATAATATGGCTTTTAATCATCTCTATTCCCATATATTAAAATCAAGAACATATCTAATCACAAAGGCGCTTTTTTTCTTGCCAAAAATAATAAAAAAGACAATAATAAAAATGATTTTTCGCGGCTGACAGACAAAATAATGGATTTATCCTGAAGCTTCAGAATCCGGGCCAGATTCAACAAGAGGCCGTAATTTCGCAGCGCGGTCATGAACATATGAACATCTCAATAATCATCGTAAATTACAACACAAAAGATCTTCTGCGTAATTGCCTTGATTCCATTTACCGGCATTCAAGGGACATTGGTTTTGAAGTTATAGTTTCGGACAACGGATCGCTTGACGGATCGGTAGAAATGATCAAAGAATCATTTCCAGGCGTAAAAATCATTGAAAACAGAAAAAACATCGGCTTTGGGGCCGCGAACAACAGGGGGCTTGACAGTGCTTCAGGCAACTATGTCTTTTACCTTAACAGCGATACAGTCCTGTTAAACAACGCCATAAAATTTTTTTTTGAATTCTGGGAAAATTACCATGACAGGGATCATTTGGGAGCCCTCGGCTGTGTCTTGTTAAATTCCAGGGGGCTGCCGACGCATTCCTGGGGCGGCTTTTCTTCCGCGACACGGGAATTACGGGAGAAATTACCGGGGGCAAGACGATCCCGTCCGGCCCCTGTGGTTCCGCCTCTGGAAGTCGATTATATCGCGGGAGCGGCCCTGTTCCTCAAAAACGACGGGTTCGCGCGCTTTGACGAACGTTTTTTTCTTTATTTTGAAGACAGCGATCTGCAGCTGCGTCTTGCCGGGGCCGGGAAAAAACGTATTATTATCGACAAACCCCGAATAATTCATCTCGAGGGGGCGTCGAATTCCCCTTCGGCCATGCCGGCTTTCGAGGGATCTTTTTCCAGAATACAATTCGCGATTTCAAAAATCAAATATTACCGAAAAAAAAAAGACAACCCCCTTTGTATTTTTATTCTCAAGATGCTGATTCTGGTTAAATGGCTAAACCCTTTGCTGCTCCGCAATACCTCAAAATATTTTAAACAACTGTTGTTGGCTTGAACCACTCTTTTGTGTGAATATGAAAATAGGCCTCTATATTTCAGACATACTTTTTCGCACCGGCGGGACAGAAGTCTATACCGCCCATTTGATTTGTGCGTTACAGCATATTTTTATCAACTCGACCATCAGCGTAATATCCGAAAAATATTCAGAACGTTTTTCGGGGAGCGGCATCAACATTGCGGATCATCTCAACAAACTTTCCGCGGCAAACATGGAAAACAGAAACATCGATCTCATTCTGGTATATGCCAATAAAAAAAATTTTGCCGGACGCGCCATTTTTGAGCGGAAACTTTTTAAAATATCCTCGGAATTCGACATCTTTTTCAATTGCTCAATGAATTTATTCAGTTTCGGCGCGAAAAAAAACATAGCCATTATACATTTTCCTCCCTACCATAAAACGGATTCGGCGTTTGTAAAGCGTTTTCCTTTCACGCGCCGTTTTGCCCTTGAAAAGGACATTCGTTTTGCCTCCGGTTATGATTTATTCATTCCAAATTCCCTGTATACCATGGAATGGCTCGACAAGTTATGGCATGTTGACAAAAACAGAATAAAGATGATATATCCTCCGGTTCCATTGATTCAATCGTCTACCGCAAAAAAAGACAACTATATCATTATTTGTTCACGAATAGAGCCGTCAAAAAAAATCGAAACGCTTGTTTCCGCTTTCCTCTCCAGCGGTTTTTTGAATGAAAAGGGGAAACTTTTTATCGCGGGAGCGGTTATTGACGAAAACTTGCACTATATAGAAAAAATAAAGAATATGACAAAAAATACAAATGTTGTTCTTGTTGAAAATCCGGGCCGTCATGTAATAGAAGAATATTACGGACGTTCCAAAATATTCTGGCACGCGAAAGGATACGGCATTGACGAAAACGCCGATCCTTTTCAGCTTGAACATTTCGGCATGACAACCGTGGAGGCAATGAGTGCGGGATGCGTTCCGGTTGTGATAAACAGGGGCGGACAAAAGGAGATTGTCGAACAGGATGTTACCGGTTTCCTTTGGGATACTCCCGGGGAATTAATCGAAAAAACCGTTTTTTTGCTTGAAAATGACGAGAAATTCAACGCAATGTCAAAGGCGGCGCAAAAAAGTTCAAAGCGTTTTTCACCACAATCTTTTACGGGACAATTGCGCGATGTCCTGAACGCGGAATCCTGACCACAGGGCGCCTTTATGTATAATGCCATTAGAAAAATTTATTTCTTTTTTCGGGATTTTAAAAACAGACAGCGCAAAATCAGCTTTGGAGAAGAGAATCCTGACAAGACATTTTACGTCATCACCATCAACAGGAACAAAGGCGGGCTGTTCTGGATAATACTGGTCAATTTTTCCCATGTTTATTATGCTTTGTCAAAAAATTTCATTCCGTTTGTCGACATGCAAAATTACGAAAATCAATATCTGGACAAATCATTGATACATAAAGAAAATTCATGGGAATACTATTTTGAACAGCCTGATTCAGGTAAAGAATACACTATACAAAGTGTTTACAACAGTAAACATGTTATATTGAGCAATAAAACCGATGTTTCCCATGAATATTATACAATAAACGACGATGATATTTATAACCGGGAAAACAGGGAACGTCTTCTTTACGCGAGAAAACTGTTTCAGGAATACATACAAATCAATGACAAGACAAGAAAATATCTTGACAATGAACGCGGCGTATTCCTCGGCGGCGGAAGAAGGGTGCTTGGCGTTTTGTGCCGGGGAACCGATTACATCAACAAAAAACCGCCCGGACACCTTGTTCAACCCGGACCTGATGAAGTAATAAAGAAGGCGGAAGACATACTCGAAAAATATTCATGTTCATATATTTATCTCGCGACGGAAGATCAGGACATTTATGACCTGTTTGAGGCGCGGTTCGGAAAAATACTGCTTGCCAACGGACAGAAACGGTTTCGAAAAACCGATTTTAAAAACATTCAGTACATTTCAGAGATAGAACCTGAGGGAGCGGGGGGGGGGAATTATCTTCTTGGACTCGAATATTTATCTTCAATAAACATCCTTTCAAAATGTACCTGCTTTATTGGAGGAAGAACATGCGGAACAGTGGGCGTATATTTGATGAGCGGCGGATTCGAATATGATTATACCTGGGACTTGGGCAGATATCCATCTGAAAAAATAACATTGAAATACCTCTTGAACAAATTTTTCAAGTATACATAAAAATGTCCTCTCCGCTTCTTTCAATTATAGTGCCCGTTTTCAACGCCGAAAAATGGCTGGCACAATGCCTTGACAGCATCGTAAATCAGACATTCGGCGACTTTGAATGCATACTCGTTGACGACGGTTCGTCCGACGCAAGTCCGGCTGTTTGTGAATCATTTGCCAAAACAGACAGCCGAATCAGGGTGTTGCATCTTCAAAATTCCGGCGCGTCTTCGGCAAGAAACGCGGGAATTGACGCCGCGAAAGGAGAATTGATAGCCTTTGTTGACAGTGACGATTTTCTTGTACCCGACGCGTATGAAACAATGATCAGGCATGCCAATGCCGCCGGAAGCGATGTTGTTTGTACCGGATTTTGCACTACGAAAAACGACGTTACCATTCCCGATCCGCTTCCGGACGGTCTTTCTTGTGTTGAAGCCGCGGCCTGCCTTGAAAAGAAGGGACTTTTTGGTTTTATCTGGAACAAATTGTACAGGAAATCAATCCTGATCAAAAACAATATCAAATTTGCCGACGGTATTTCATTCGGCGAAGATTTGCTTTTCAATTTGCGGTATTTTTGTTTTTGCGGCGGTGTTTCCGTGACTTCAAGCGCGACTTATATATACAGGGTCCACACTGAAAAATCCCTGTCGGGCCGCATGCCCGATTTTGAACAGGCCCTTTTTCGATACCGGGAAACAAGAAAATGGGCCATAAAACTTGACAGGACATTATCCGGTGATCAAAAACATTCATTTTCCCGTGAATTCGCCGCGAAATATTTTTTCTTCGCAATCTCCGTATGTTTGTGCCTGTACTGCCCGCCGCGAAAGGATTATAACACAAGGATACAGACCATTCTGTTTTTGAAAAAAAACAATGCCGAGTGCCGGCCAAAAGGCAAATTTACCCATTTTGAATGCAAACTGTTCTTTTTGTGTCTTCAGATCATGCCGGCCGCGTTATTCGATTGTTTTCTGAAACCCGCCGCGCTTGCAGGCACGGCATTGAAAATTCACCGATGAAAAACATTATCATTGTTTCCATTAACGGCGACGACAACTCGGGCGGCGTTGAACGTGTTGTCTATTATCTCAACAAAATTCTTTCCGCGTACTGTTCCGTTTCCATTATGAGACGCCGGGGAAAGCCCGGAAAATTTGACAAGATTATATATCCTGTTTATTTTTCGTTAAAACTTTTTTTTACGGGAAAAAACACCGTCGTCATTTCCAATTCATGGCAGTCATACCTTTTTCCGGCCGACTTCAGCATTCATCACGGGACAACCGCCGGGTATCTTGAACATTCGGGGATACGTTCGATGAAATCCGCGTTTGTCGCGTGGATGGAAAAAAAAAGCGCGGCAAACGCGAAAAAAATAATAGCGGTCGGGGACAACTGCGGAAGGGAGCTTGAAAAATACTATTCGGCCGATCCACGCAAGATCATCGTCCTTAACAACTTTGTCGATGAAAATCTTTTCTATCCGGAAAAGAGTGAACCGCGTGATGTCATACGCATCCTCTTTTCGGGACGCCTTGAGGAAAGAAAGGGGCTTTCAAAAATTCTTTCCCTCGCACAGACGCTGCAAGACACCGAAGGGCTTGAACTTTGCATGGCTCTCAATTCATCCATGAACTGCGACAAATTTGACGGCCTCAAGAATGTCCGTATCCATAAAAATCTTGACATCAACGCGATGCGCGGGTTTTATTCCCAGGGGGACATTCTCTATTTTCCGTCGGTATATGAAGGCTTTTCCATGGCAACCCTTGAGGCGCTTTCATCGGGCATCCCTGTCATAGGCTCGTCATTCGCTGTGCCTCTTGAACTTCGAAAGTACGATTTTGCGCAGGTCTTCGAAGACGATAGCGGTTCCCTTTTGATAGAAAACATAAAAAGGCTCTGCGAGAAAACGCGAAACAGGAGAGGAGAGATTCACGCCATTATCGCGAAGGACTTTGGCTGCGCACAGTACGCCGAAAAACTCCTTTCGATAGTGCGCGGATAATTCCGCTGAAAACACCGGATGTTTACCATTCTTTACACAATAATAATCTATCCTCTTGTACAAATAATTGAAACGGTATACCTTGCCGCGGCAAAATTGTTTGACAGACCCGGACTTTCCATCATATCGGTAAGCGTCGCCGTGACCTTCCTCTGTCTTCCGCTTTATATCGTGGCCGAAAAATGGCAGAAAAAGGAACGCGAAACATTCGGACGTCTCAAACCGAAAATAGACAAAATCAGGGCCGTATTCAGGGGCGATGAGCGGTACATGATCCTGTCCGTTTATTACAGGCAGCATCATTATCACCCCGTGTATGCCCTGCGTACATCTTTCGGCATCCTCATACAAATCCCGTTTTTCATGGCCGCCTACACGTACCTCTCTCATCTTGAGGCAATCAGGGGCGTTCCGTTTCTTTTTATCCGCGACCTCGGCCTCCCCGACGCTCTTTTCCCGCTTCAAGGCGGCGTGCACGTCAACGTGCTGCCTGTGGTGATGACCCTCATCAACTGCGCCGCCGGCGCCATATACACAAGGGGGCTTCCGGCAAGGGACAAAATACAGCTGTACGGCATGGCCGCGGTTTTCCTTGTACTCCTTTACAATTCTCCATCGGGTCTCGTTTTGTACTGGACGATGAACAACGTCTTTTCGCTCGTAAAAAACATATTTTACAGGCTGAAAAGGCCTCTTCTTGTTTTATATGTCCTCTCGTGTCTTTTCGTCATCTTTTCCGGCATCTTTCTCGTTTTTATCCATCCAGGAGACATATCCAACCGGCTCATTCTTTTTTCCGCCGCCTTGATCATACCGGCGTTTCCCCTGTTCCTGTCATTGTACCGGAAACTGCTTGAAACAATTCTTGACCCCATCTTCTCCAAAGACCGCCTGCGGACTTCCCTCTACATACTGGCCCTTGCCGTCCTGTGCGTTTCCCTGGGCTTTGTCATTCCGTCCTACGTCATACGTTCATCTCCGCAGGAATTTTCGTTTATTGAATCGGTGCGTTCTCCCTTTGCGTTCCTGTTCACTTCCCTTCTGCAGGCCGCGGGCTTCTGCCTTTTCTGGCCGCTCTGCGTTTATTTCCTCTTCGGAAGAAAAGTCCAGACCTTTCTCGCCGTAGCGGCGGCCGTCATTTCTCCCGGCTGCCTTGTCAACGCGTTTTGTTTTTCAGGCGATTACGGGGAACTTTCCTCAATACTGACATTCTCAAACGGGGGCGTCATCAAGCCGGAACCGGCCGGCGCGGCCGTAAACGCGGCGGTTCTTCTCCTGTCCGCGGTCATTATCCTGGTCCTTCTGCGTTACAGACAAAAAATTCTCCTTGCGCTGTTTTCGATTCTCCTTGCCGCCCTTGCCGGCGTATCCGTCATACACGCCGTAACCATAGGAACCGGGTATGCCCGTTACAGGGATATTCTTGCCTTTCCGGGGGCCCCCGGTGACATCGGGGCCGATTCTCCCCGAAAGGAAAACGCCGTTTCTCCCATCTTTCACCTGTCCCAAGGGGGAAAGAATGTCATCGTCATCATGCTTGACAGGGCGGTAAGCGGCTTTATTCCCGAAATTTTTTCGGAAGATCCTCGACTGGGCGAAAAATACAGGGGATTTACCTATTACCCCAACACCGTCTCCTTTAACGGATTTACGCTCATGGGGGCCCCTCCCCTTTTCGGCGGATATGAATATACTCCCTCGAACATCAACAGCCGCCCGGATGAACCGCTCGTAAAAAAACATGACGAAGCCCTGCTGCTCATGCCCCGCGTCTTTTCGGAAAACGGTTACTCCGTCACCGTTACCGATCCTTCCTGGGCCGGTTACAGCTGGGTGCCGGATCTCAGAATCTTCAGGGATTATCCCGGGATCAGGGCGTATAACACCATACGAACCTACACGGACGTATGGATATCAAGAAACAATTTTCCCGAACTGCAGCTTAAAAGCAAAATCCTGAAACGCAATTTCATCTGGTTCAGCTTTTTCAAAATATCGCCCCTTGTTCTCCGCGACGCGGTTTACAATGACGGAAACTACTGGAGTACGGACAAGGGCTCGACGGACTTCCGCCTGATCCTCAATAATTATGCCGTTCTTGATCTGCTCCCCGAGTTAACCGATCTGAAACCGGAGAAAGAAAATTCTTTTGTGCTTCTTGTAAACGAGCTGACCCATGAACCCGGTTTTCTCCAGGCCCCCGGCTATACGCCGGTTCCCCTGGTAACGGACAGGGGCACATCAAAATACGCCGGCATCATAAATTATCCCGCCAATATGGCATCGATCAAAAAACTCGGCGAATGGTTCGATTTCCTGCGCGGACAGGGCGTATACGACAACAGCCGGATCATCATTGTCTCAGACCACGGCGCGGGCATCAACACCGGCAGTTTCGGCAGCGGCCTTCCCTTTCAGGGGGAAACATACAATCCGCTGCTCATGGTCAAGGATTTTAACGCGTCCCTTCCTTTTGCCGGGGAAGAGTCGTTTATGACAAACGCCGACGTGCCTTTCCTGGCGATGGAAAACATCATAGCGAATCCCGTCAATCCGTTTACGGGCAGAACCATAAGTTCCGACGGCAAAAAAGATCCCCTCTTTGTAAATACTTCGTCAAAATGGATGCCCGGAGAACACCGGCAGAATACATTCACCATAAATCCTGAAGAATGGTATACCGTTCATGACAATATTTTCGACGCGAAAAACTGGGAACAAAGACCGTGGAATTGAAGGTCTCCGTTATTATTCCCACGTACAGGCGCGAGGCGCTCCTGTGCGACACCATCCGCGACGTTCTGCGGTATCACGATCAATATCACGAATTGATTGTGGTTGACCAGACAAAAGAACATGAAAGGGAAACAAAACTGTTTCTTGAAAGGCTTGCCTCAAGAGGGGATATTGTGTATGTCGTCCAGGCTGTTCCCAACCTCCCCGAGGCGCGGAACACCGGCATGAAGGCGGCGTCGGGAAACATCTTTCTTTTTCTTGATGATGACGTAAGCATAGGGGACGGTTTTATCGGCGCGCACACAGCCCGGCACCGGGAGCCGGGGATTGGCTGCGTGACCGGAAAAGTCGAAATACAAAACCGGGAGGCGGCCGGCAACATGGTCCTGCGGAATTCGGGACGGACAAAAAAAACAATAAAAAAGATCCTTTTCTTTTTCCTGCGAAAAAAGGCGTCCTACGCGGGACGCTTCGGCGTTCTCGCGGATTTTACGGGCGAAAGGCCCCTTCCCGCCGGCACCGCGATAGGATGCAACATGTCCTACAAACGGGAGGTTTTTGAAACCTGCGGCGGTTTTGACAAGAGATACGAGGGCAACGCCGTACGGGAAGACACCGACATGTGCGTCAGGATGCGGAAGAGAGGCTACAGAATTTTCTACGAACCAAAGGCGGCGCTTGTCCACTACATGGAAAATTCCGGCGGTTCGAGGGCTGCGGACAGCGAGGAATACTGGCGTATCTTTTTCAGGAACCAGTGTTTTTTTTACATGAAAAATTTCAAATCGGGAAAGCCGCTCATCATGGCGGTACTCTTTCCCGATTTGCGGCGCTGCCGGAAAAGCGGCCTCAATGAAAAAGAACTGTTCCGCCGGGCATACGGCCAGGCGCGCGGGCTTGGAGGCAAATGAACCTTTATCCCCTTTACATAGACCCCGGAACGGGAAGCATGCTGTTCTCCATTCTTGTTGGAGCGGCGGCGGCGCTCTATTTTCTTGTCCGCGCCGTTTTCATAAAGGCAAAGGTGTTTTTTTCCGGGGGCGGAGCCGGCGTCATCCGGGGCGCGCATCCCTTTGTCATTTATTCCGAGGGGAAACAGTACTGGAACGTATTCAGGCCCGTCCTTGATGAATTTGAAAAACAGGGCCGGACGCTCCTTTACCTCACTTCATCCGGGGACGATCCTGTCTTTGGCGAAGAGTACCGCTTCATAAAGGCGGAATTCATCGGAGAAGGGAACAGGGCATTCGCCAGGCTCAACCTCCTTTCGGCCGGCGTTGTCCTTATGACAACTCCCGGCCTTGACGTGTACCAGCTCAGGCGTTCAAAAATGGTAGGCCATTATTCCCACGTGCTCCACGCTCCGGGAGACGCCACTATGTACCGCATGTTCGGAATAGATTATTTCGATTCGATTCTGCTTTCAGGCGACTATCAGGCGGAGGACATCAGGGAGCTTGAAAGGCTGCGGAATCTGCCCGGAAAGCGGCTTTTCACCGCGGGCTGTACGTACCTTGATGTCTACGCGGAAAAGATGGCTCACATGCAAAAAGAAGAAGAGCATCCCTTTACGGTTCTTGTTTCCCCTTCCTGGGGCGCTTCGGGCCTTTTGAGCCGTTACGGGGAAAAGCTGCTTGATCCGCTGGTAAAGACAGGCTGGCGCGTCATTGTCCGCCCGCATCCACAGTCAAAAAAATCGGAACCTGAAATAATTGACGGCCTTGAGGCACAATACCGGGAATTCCCCTCCGTTGAATGGGATTATGAACGGGAGAATATTTATTCCATGATGAAATCGGACATTATGATATCCGATTTTTCCGGCATTATTTTTGATTACGTGTTTCTGTGCGACAGGCCGGTCATATATGTAAAGCAGGGGTTCGATCTGCGTCCCTACGACGCCGATGATCTTGATCATGAAATATGGCAGTTCGCAATTCTCCGCGAGATAGGCCTTGAGCTTTCCGAAGGGGATTTCGGCGCCATCGGCGACATTGTCAAAAAAGCGGGAGACAACGAGGCGATGAAGCTGGCCCGAAGGAAGGCGCGGGATACCGCCTGGCAGTACCGGGGCGAGGCGGGAAAACGCGTTGCCGGTTTTATGTTCGATACCGCCGGAGGCATGACGCACTGATATGAAAGTCGCCATTGTGCACTATTGGCTTCTCAACATGCGCGGCGGGGAGAAGGTCCTCGAGGCCCTGCTGGAACTGTTTCCTGAGGCCGATATATTTACCCACGTTTACGATCCTTCCCGGGTCTCCGCCGTCATAAACGCGCACCGGGTTTACACATCATCCATAAACAGGCTTCCCTTCGCGAAGAAGCTCTATCAGAAGTACATGCCCCTCATGCAGGACGCGCTTAAAGATTTTGATCTGCGCAATTACGATCTTGTCATATCAAGCGAATCGGGGCCGGCAAAGGGGGTGGTTCCCAATCCGGCGGCCTTCCATATCTGCTACTGCCACAGCCCCATGCGGTACCTGTGGGACATGTACCACGAGTACATGCGGGACGCCGGAACAGCCGCCCGTTTCTTCATGAAAAGCCTCGTTCCCGGTTTGAGGATCAGGGACGCCGTTTCCGCGAACCTTGTGGATCATTTCATAGCCAATTCTTCCTGGGTCGCCAAACGGATAAGGCGCTGCTACAACCGCGAAGCGGAAATCGTGTTTCCGCCTGTTTCCGTCGACGCCTATATCAACCGGGAGCGAAAGCCCGAAGACTTCTACCTTTTTTTCGGACAGTTGACCGGCTACAAGCGGGCCGATCTTGCCATGGAGGCCTGTGTCTCAAGCGGCCGCAGGCTGGTTGTCGCCGGAGCCGGGGCGAAAAAGAGCGACATAAGGAAATATGAAAAGACGGGGCTTGTGCGCTTTGAGGGAAGGGTCTCCGACGGGGAGGCGGCATCCCTTTATTCCAGGGCCAGGGCCCTGCTGTTTCCCGGCGTTGAGGATTTCGGCATTGTGCCGGTGGAGGCCGCCGCGGCGGGCTGTCCCGTCATCGCCTACAGGGGGGGCGGCGCGCTTGACACGGTAAAGGAAGACATAACGGGAATTTTTTTTGACGAACAGAGCGCCGCTTCCCTTGCGGGGGCGCTGGCGCGCTTTGAATCCGCCCAGGCGTCATTCAGGGACAGGGCGCCCTTTACCGACCAGGCGCGAAAATTTTCAAAAGAGGTTTTTTTGGGACATATCAGGCGTATAGTTGAAGAACGGGCAAGAATTTAGGTAGTATAGTATAATGACCATTTCCGATTTTGATGTCTGGTACCGCACCAGATACAACCGTACAAGTTCCGCCCTCACGACAACGGCTTTTGTTATATCGGATCTTTTTGGGGCCATGTTTTCGTTTGGAAGCGGCTTCTTTTTCGTCAATCTTTACGATATTACCGCCATCAATTTCAAATCCTTCGTTACCTACTGGCCCTACCTTCCCGCCTTTGTCATCGTTTTTCAGCTTCTTAACCTCTATCCCGGCGTTTCGCTGGCCCCCTCCGAGGAACTGCGCCGTTTCTGCGTCGGATCGCTTATCGCCCACGGTTTTATCATTTTTTCGCGCTACATCGAAGATCAGGAATTCGACGCTATTTCCATCGCCTTCATCATCAGTTTCAGTATATCTTCCATCCTGTTCATCCTCTGCCGTAATTTCATGAATTATATTCTGGAAAAGACCCGCCTGGGCGGCATTCCGGCCGTTATTTTTGGCTGCGGCGAAACCGGCAGGCAGATAGTGGACCGGCTCCTTCTGAACAAAAACATAGGCTATATTCCGGTGCTGATCCTCGACGACGATCCGGCGGCGGGGGACAGTTACAGGGACATCCCGGTGCTCGGCGACATCATGGCGGGTCCCGAAATAGTCCGCCGTTACAACATCAAAATGGCCATTGTGGCCATGCCGCAACTTGACAACAAGGATCTTGCCAGGCTGCTCAACAATTCCGTTTCCGCTTTCCGCTACAATGTCCTTATTCCCGGTTTTTTTTCGGTTACGAACATCTGGATGTCCATACGGGATTTCGACGGCATTCTGGGATTTGTAACCAGCCACAAGCTCATGATGCCCTGGAATCTTGGCATCAAGCGTTTCATCGACCTTTCGGCCGTCATTGTGGGCGGTACGCTCCTTTTGCCCCTGTTCCTCCTCATCGGGCTTCTTGTAAAACTGAGTTCGCCTGGACCCGTACTCTACGGACACCGCCGTCTGGGCATAAACGGAAAACCGTTCACCGCCTACAAATTCAGATCCATGGTCGTGGACGCGGGGACGCAGCTTGAAAAACTGCTGGAATCCGACAGCGGGATCCGGCATGAATGGGAACGGAACCGCAAGCTGCGCAACGATCCCCGGATCACGAAGATAGGCAGATTCCTCAGGCGGACCAGCATGGATGAATTTCCCCAGATCATCAATATCCTCAAAGGCGAAATGAGCCTTGTCGGCCCCCGTCCCATTGTCGACGACGAGGTGGCAAAATACGGTGAGGATTACAGCCGTATCTTTTCGATAAAACCCGGCCTGACAGGACTGTGGCAGGTCTCGGGACGCTCCGACACCGACTACACGGAAAGGGTTTCCTATGACACCTACTATCTGCAGAGCTGGTCCGTCTGGCTTGATATTTGGGTGTTATTAAAGACTGTTGAAGTTGTTATAAAGGGTAAGGGAGCGTATTGAATGAAAACATACTTCGCCGCGTTTTTGATCTTCCTTTGTCCTTTTCTTGAGGCGCAAAAACGGTCTTTTGACGAAATTTTCCCCGCCGCCTCCGGGGATCAGCGGAACCTGGTCTATTCGGACACCGGGCTCCTGACCGCTTCGGAACGGGCCGGGGGCTTCAGCCTGCTGCCCCTTTCGGGTATAGACGGAAACATTACAAGCGCCGTTACAAACCGGAACCCTTTGATAATCGTGGAAACCCTGATGGTTATTCCCGATCCGCGCAGTACATCGGGGCTCATCGACGTTTATAACGCCCTCGGGAAGATACGGAACCTGAAGGGAAGGCTGTATCATTCGGAAACGCGCAGGGCCGACATTCCCCTTTTTGAGGACGCCAGCCGCGTCGACTTCCGGAAAAACACCGCCCTTCCCGATCCTCCGCCCGCGTCCGTAATTCCCCGGTCCGAGACGGTGTACATCCGTCTAAAAGACGCCAACTTCGGCAACTGCTACTACCGCGGAGAAATTTCCCTGTCAGGGACCGGTCTTGTATATCAGCTTGCCAATTACAGGAACATCAACTATATTCTGTTTCCCATAATCAAGGAAGAAAAATTCACCGCCCAGCTCTACCTTGAACCCATTGACGAAGGCGTCCTCATATACGGAATTTCGGGAGTTGATGTTTCCGGCTTTATCGCCTCAAAGGTGGACGTATCTTCGACCATAGGAAAACGGCTGGCCGTAATCATCTCGTGGGTACGGGACGGCCTTTCCCGGATCATTCAATAGCGCCGCGTCATCGCGCAGATTGACAAAAAGGGACGGGATCCGCTAGCATGTAATCCACACGCGGCTGTCGTATAACGGCTATTACCCCAGCCTTCCAAGCTGGAGACGAGGGTTCGACTCCCTTCAGCCGCTTTGTTATCCCCGATTTTTTGACAGTCCTGTTTGAAGCCGCGGAATTCCGCGAAGGCGCGTTTTGAAGCGGAATTTGTTCAATAACTGAAGTTATTGAACAACTCTATTTTTCTTCCCGTATCCGGTATATTCCTCCTTCCTCCCCCACCATCTGTTCTTTTTTCAGAATTTCAAGCACATCGTACAAATCCTCCGCCGCTATTCCCGTCCGCCCGCCCAGGTCTTTCCGGTCCGCGGGTCCCGAGGAAACAAGAGAACGGATAACCGCGCCGCGAAGCTGGCGGAAGGACCCCTCGAATCTTGTCTGCCTGCCGTAGTGGGCGCTCCGCCTTCCCGGGTTCACGGTTATCCGTTTGAGCGCGGCGCCGTAATCCATGAGGGCCCAATACCATTCACGGGGATTTCTCCTGTCCAGAGTCCCGGCAAGGAGGGGAAAAATTTCGCCGTCCCGCACGCCGGTTCTGTTTTCGAAGAAGAAGTGAAGAAAGACTGAACGTATGTTTGTCTCAATGAACACCGCCGGATAATTGTAGGCGAAGCAGGCGACGGCCCCGGCGGTATAGGGACCTATCCCTGGAAACGAAAGCAGTTTTTCCGGGGTACCGGGAATTACGCCCCGGTGTTTTTCCGTGATATACCGGGCACATTCCTTGAGGCTGCGGCAGCGCCTGTTGTAGCCAAGACCGCTCCATTCCCTGAGGGCGTCTTCCAGTGATGCCCGGTTAAGGGCTTTCGGGCTGGGCCATTTTTCCATCCAGCGTTTCCAGTAGGGGATTACCCGCTCGGTCTGGGTCTGCTGCAGCATGAATTCTGAAACCATCACACCCCAGGGGGCGGTATTGTCCCTCCAGGGAAATTTTCTTCCCGCTTCCCGGTAATTGGCGTATATGATGTTTCTGAATTCCGTGGTTTTCAACGGATTTTCTGAAGAATCATGGCGACAATTTCATCCGGGCCCGCCTTGTCGGTATCAATGACAAGATCGGCAAAGCCGTAATCGTCGTTGTTTATACCGTATATTCTGAGGTAGCGTTCATGATCCTGGCGATCCCGCTCCAGGGTAAAGGCCGCGACTTCTTCCTCTTCCCCCCCTTCCCTCTTCATGATGCGCCGCACCCTGGTTTTGTCCGCGGCCTTGAGGTACACCTTGAGGCCGGCTTCGGGAAGCATCCAGATTGCGAGCCGGGAGCCGAGTACGCAGCCCGAGGCCCCCCGCGCCAGGGCGATCTGGCGGCTGTCGACTTCCTTGTCCCAGGAATCATCGGCGGCCGCCCGTTCAAGCACATCCTTGAGGCCAAGGCCGCGTTCTTCGGCAAGGGAACGGAATGTGAAGTTGATGAAGGCAAGATCCAGCCTTTCCGCCGTCATTCTGCTTATGGTGGTATTGCCGCATCCGCTTTTCCCCGAGACGGCTATCTTTATTTTTTGCACCGGCGCATTTTTCATTCGGCCCCTGTTTTATGGACGTTCTGTAACCCGGCAGAGTTTCCTGAACGGTCTGTTTATTTGACTTGTTTAGTAACCCGGTTGGTTATCAAACAAGTCTTGCGATTTTTCAGGCCAAAGCCTGGCTTTAGCCTTACAAAATCGCATTTTGAAGCGGAATTTGTTCAATAACTGAAGTTATTGAACAACTCTATTATAGCAACAAGGGCTTCTTCCGCCTATAACCGGGACGCCGCAAAGCGGGCGCCGTTACCCTTACTCCACATTTCTCAGCTGTTCCCGTATGTTTTCAAGGGCGTTCTTCATCCGTACCACGGCCCGGCTTACCTCAAGCTGGGGGGTCTTTGAGCCTATGGTGTTGATTTCCCTGTTGATCTCCTGGCAGAGAAAATCGAGTTTTTTTCCGGGACGCCTGTTCCGCGCCGTTTCGGCCCTGAATTCCCCAAAATGGGCGGAAAGCCGGGAGATTTCCTCGGAGATGGTGTACTTGACAAGAAGCACCGCGGTTTCGGCAAGAACGCGGTTTTCATCGGCCGCGCCGCCGAGCAGTTCGGCAAAACGGCTCCGCAGGTTTTCCCTGATAGACTCTTCAAGGGAAGGGGCAATGGAAGAGACGGAAAGAAGATCCTGTTCCATTTCGGAAAGATAACCCAGAATATCCCCTTCGGTATGCTTCCCTTCCCTTTCGCGTTCCGATTCAAAATCGGCTATCGCCTCCCGCAGCGCCGGTTCAATGAGTTTTCTGTACCGTTCATCGTCCCTTTTCCTGTCGCTTTCAAGAACCCCTTCCATTCCGAGAATAAGGGAAAGGCCGGCCTTTTCACCGGAGCCGATGGCGGCGGCAAGGCTGTCTACGGCCTCCTGATACGCCCTGGCGGCTTCGGCGTTTACCAGGACACGCACCTTCCCGCCGTATTCCCTGAACCGGACGGAGACTTCCACTTTTCCCCTGCCTATGCAATCCGAAAGGCGGCCGCGCACCCAGGATTCAATGCCGTAAAGAAAAGGGGGAAGCCCGACATAAATTTCAAGAAAACGGCTGTTGTAGCCCCTGATTTCAACCGAAAGGGAATGCTCCGGGGTCTGAATTTCCCGGAAGGCATAGCCGGTCATGCTTTTCACCGTTTTTTCCTGAAATAGCCGTACAGTTCCTCTCCGAGGATCCAGTTGTTTCCGGCGCCCATGGTGATAAAAAGATCCCCTTCCTTGAGCATGGCCTTGAGGGCTTCGACCGCGTCAAGGGGTTCCTCGGCGTAGATCACGCCGTCCCTGAGGGACGCTGTCTTCTCGTAAAGAACGCGTCCGTCCACGCCGCCCGAATAATGTTCGCGGGCAGATCCGTAAATTTTGTGAAGAAAGACCAAGTCGGCGTTTTTAAACGAGGCGGCAAAATCGTCAAGCAGCGCCGCGGTACGGCTGTAGGTATGGGACATAAAACTTGCGACGATCCTCCGGTCCGGGTAGAATTCACGCAGTCCCTCAAGCGTCGCCGCTATGGCCGTCGGGTGATGTCCGTAGTCATCCATAAAAAGAATACCCCCCGCCTCCCCTATTATTTCCTCCCTCCGTTTTAATCCCCTGAATTCCTCAAGCGCCTTCCCCGCTTCCTCCCGCCTATGGCCGTTCCAGCCGCCGTATTCGGCCTTTACAAGCGACGACACCAGCGCAAGGGCAGCCGTTGCGTCCGAGGCCATGTGCCGGCCCGGAAGACGGAGCGTCATGCTTCCGGGAAAACCTTCAATGCTCATTTCGGCTCTTTCATTTTTTACCGTGTAGTTTGTTATGCGGAATTCCCCGGCGGCGTTAAATCCGTAGGGTATAAGGGTAAGCGGCCGCCATTCTTTTTCCAGAGTGGAGACAACTTCCACAGCGCCCGGATCGTCGGCGCAGTAAATGAGTTCGCCTCCGGGCGGAAGCAGGCGGCAGTATTCAAGAAAGGCGTCGCGTATCGATTCATAGCCGGGATAGTAATCCTGATGATCGCTTTCCACACTGGTCAGAACTATGCGCTTTGGCCTGAACGAAAGAAAATGCCGCCTGTATTCGCAGGTTTCGGCGATAAAATATTTGTTCCCCAGCGACAGGGTGGAATGCCCGCCGAAACTGCCGACGGCGCTTCCGGCAAGCACCTGTACGGGAAGGGAGACCCCCCTGGCAAGGGCCCCGGCCATTGCCGTGGTGGTTGTTTTTCCGTGCACGCCCGCTATGCCGGAAGAATCAAAAAGTTCCGAATAGAGACCCAGCGCGTCGGTATATTTGAGGACGGGAAGCCCCCGCCGCAGCGCCTCGGCGATTTCAGGATTTGTTTCCGCGTCGTAGGCCGCCGAATGGATCACGAGGGCAAAATCATCTTTTACATGATCGGCGTCAAAGGAAGGGTAACAGAGTATTCCCAGATCGTCGAGAATGCGGTCCGTGTAGAATACTTCGCCGCGGTCGGAACCCAGAACCTTCCCGCCGCCCGCCAGCATCAATTCGGCGAACGCGCACATTCCCGTTCCCTTGATGCCGATAAAGTAAATTGTTTTCCCGTTTTCAAGGAGTTTTTTTAATTCCATACTTACTTGATCATACTTTAAAGAATCGCCTTCTTTCAACCTTTTTCCGGAAAAATTTGAGGCGGTTTCAAAAGCTCCGGTTCGCGCTCCGTCCCGGAAAGGCCCGTTCGGGGGGATCTTCCAGGCGGTTTTCCTCCCTTTGCAACAAAGAACCGTTGCTTTACAATTTCCCCATGAAAAACACCCAGGCGGAAGATCCGCCCCGCATCGACAGTTCCTCCTGTGTTTTCGGGTGGATATCGCGGTTCATCAATCTGGAAAAAAACGCCGGAAGCCCTCCAGGAAAGCCTTTCCGGCTTGACCGCATGGAGGCGCTCGCGGAGGCGGCGGAACACCCCGAAAGATACGCCCCGGTCATCCATGTGGCCGGTTCAAAGGGAAAGGGAACGGTTACCGGAATGACGGCCGCCATTCTTGAGTCAGGCGGGCTGAAAACGGCCCGCTACACATCTCCCGATCTGGGAGACAGGCGGCAGCGTATTACCATGGGAAATGTTTTTTTTGACGAGGAGACGTACATTGAGGCGGGAAAGGAACTCATCCGCGCGGAGGAAAAAACCGCGCCCGGCGCGGTGAACGCCCCGGAATTTTTTGACGCGGACGGTGGCGGCGAAGGGCCGACCTTCTTCGAGCTTATGACGCTGTATTTCTTTCTCTGCGCGCGGAAGGCCCGCTGCGGCGCGATGGCGGTGGAAACAGGCATGGGCGGGAGGCTTGACGCCACAAACATTGTCGATCCCCTGGTTTCGGTCATTACCCTGATAGAAAGGGAGCACACCGAATATCTTGGAAATACCATAGGGGAGATAGCCGGAGAGAAGGCGGGAATCATAAAAAGGGGAAAGCCGCTTGTCCTCGCGGAACAGTCCCCCGAAGCCCTTGAGGTCTTCAGGGAAAAGGCCGAACGTATGGGATCCCCTCTGCTGTACCTCCCCGAACGCGCCCTGGTCAAAAACATCCGCGTCGGCCGGGAAGGGACAAACTTTTCCGTCGATTTTCCGGGGACCCGGCCCGTATCCTTTCCCGGACTGTTTGTGCCAATTCCGGGCGAAATCCAGGCGTACAACGCCGCCCTCGCGCTGCTCGCGGCAATGACGGCCTTTCCGGCCCTTGATACGGCGGCGGCCGCGAAAGCCCTTGGAAGTTTTACCCTCCCCGGCCGTTTTGAAAAGGTGCGCGAAAATCCCGCGGTGATAATAGACGGGGCCCATACGGCAAGAAGCGTTGAACAGTGCGTCAAAACCTTCCTGGGCCTTTACGGACGGGGCGTTCTCCTCTTCGGCTGCGCCGAGGGAAAGGACGCCGGGGGAATGGCCGAAATCCTCGTTCCCCATTTTCCGTACATCATCGTCACCGCGCCGGGAACCTTCAAAAAAAGCAGTCCCGAAAAGACCTTTGAAGCCTTCAAAACGGCGGCCCGCAAGACCGGCGCGGATACGGAGGTGGCGCTTGCACAGGACACAAAGAGAGCGGTGGAACAGGCGCTTGGGACAGGTAAAAAAAAGGGGCTTCCGGTTCTGGGGACAGGATCGTTCTACCTCGCGGCGGAGATCAGGGGCCTCCAGCCTGAAAATTACGGTCCGTGACAAGGGGTTCGCTTTCCAGGCCGGACGGAAAGACAAGCGGGGCGACGCGGTACTCCCGTTCCCCACCGGAAACAGGATCGGCAAAAAAGAGGGCCTCGCAGCGGAGCGCGAGACCCCGCCGCGCCGGGACCGCGCCGGGTTTTTCCACAATTCCCCCGGCGGCGTACCCCGGACCGTAGAGCGTGTCATTGAGAATGGGCGTGCCTGTCCAGGCAAGATGACAGCGTATCTGATGACGGAAGCCCTTCCGTATGCGGAGCCTTACATAGTGAAGCCCGCCAAGATCCGCGCGCCCGATTATCTCCGTGGTGTACAGCCTTTCGCCGGCCGTCTTTTCCCCGTTCACCCCTTCCCTTCCGGCCATAACGGGCCGCACCGCCTTTCGGCCCTTGCCATACGGCCTGAAAAGGCTTTCGATACGATCCCCAAAAACAGGCGGAGGGGGAAAACCCGGCGGACATTCCTTCCGGGGAAAAACCACCGCGCCGTATTCCTTTACAAAACGGCCTTCTTCCTGCTGAACCATGAGGGCGTCAAAAGCCCGCTGGTTTTTCGCGACAAGCACAAGGCCGTCGGTTTCAAAATCAAGGCGGTGCAAGAGACCGCCCTCGATCTTTTTTCTGCCCGCGATTTCCAGCGCGGGAGGAAAGAGGACGCCGAACCATTCAACGAGCGTGCCCCCCTCCCCTTCGCGGAGGGGAGCGGTATGCATAAAAGGCGGCTTGTAAACGGCGGCGTATGACGCGGTTTCCCCGATGATCCGCGCTTCCATATCAGCCTTCAAGTTTTTCCATGATACACGTAAAACGCCGGGGCACGGGGGCGGTGAATGTTTGAGCCTCCAGGTGATCCGGAAGGATCAGGCTGAGGGAACGGGCGTGCAGCATGAGGCCGGCTTCCGCGAAACGATCTTCCTTTCCGCCATAGACGGGATCTCCGGCGATGGGATTCCCGAGCCAGCGCATGTGCACCCTCAACTGATGGGTACGGCCCGTTTTGGGCATCAGAAGCACGAGGGCGCAGCCGTTCCAGCGGCGTGTTACACGGTACAGGGTAACGGCGGACTTTCCCCCGTCCTCTGATACCACGAAGCGTTTGCGGTTCCGCCCGTCACGGCGGATAAAGGTCGCTATGCGTCCCCTGTCCTCTTTGGGATTCCCCCGAACTATGGCCGCGTAGATTTTCCGTACCTGTCTTTTTCTGAACTGTTCCGCGAGAAAACGGAGAGCGTCCTCGTCCTTCGCGGCTATCATTACGCCGGAGGTATCCTTGTCAAGGCGGTGCACAATACCCGGCCTTGAGGAAGGGCCCGCTTCCCCGCCGCAGCGGTAAAGCAGGGCGTTGGCAAGCGTGCCGCATCTGTTTCCCGCGCCGGGATGCACCACAAGGCCCTGGGGCTTGTTTAGTACGATAACCCTCCCGTCCTCGTACAGTACGTCAAGGGGAATATTTTCGGGGACAAGAAAAACGGGCGGGGCGTCCGTCCAGGAAAGCTCCAGCAGATCCCCTTCCCGCACCGTCCGTGATATTTTTACATCCTTTCCGTTTATCTTCGCCGAAAGAAAGCGGGCCTTTACCTGGGAACGGGTAAGAAGGCCAAGGCGTTCCGCCACATAGCGGTCAAGCCTGAGACCCGGCGGAACGCCGTCTTCCACGGTTACGGCAAACGAAGGCATCAGGGACCGGGAACAGGCGCGTCCCCCGCGTCCCCGTTCCCCGCGTCAAGCGGCGTATGGACGATGATGGGCGTACCTGGGGGCAGGTACTTTTCCCTCTGCCGGGCGCCGTTCCGCTTGATCTGGACAACAACAAAATCGGTAAAGGCAAGGGCAAAGGATCCCAGAGCCGCGTAAAGCATAACCCGTTTGTGATCATCGGCGCTCATGTCAATGGCGCCCGCCCCTTTGAGGGGCCAGGGGGCATAGCGCATGTCCCAGCCGTGCGTGTAAAACCGCCAGCTGTCCATTATGGTGATGGCGATAAACATGGTGAAGGGAAAAGTGCCGAAGGCGACAATCTCCGCGCGGCGGAGTTCCCTTGTCCACAAGGGAAAGCCCTCCATGTTGAACTGGGTCGCGGGAAGCCCCAGATCCGTCGACTGTCTTGAAACGCTGCTCTGCTGGCCCGAAACACCGCTCTGCGCGGCGGCAGGAAAGAGGAAAACGGCAAGCAGCATACACAACAGGATGTTTTTCGTGTTCATGTATGCGCCCTTTCCCCGAAAAGAACCGTGCCTATGCGTACCAGGGTGGAACCCTCCTCAACGGCAATCTCAAAATCATTGGACATTCCCATGGAAAGGCAGGACCAGTCGTTTTGGGGAAACGCCGCCTCAAGCCTCTCCCGCGCCTTCCGCGCGGCCCTGAAGGCGGCCCGTACCGGAGCCTCCCCGGTTGTAAAGGGAGCCATGGTCATGATCCCCGCCGGTTTGAGTCCCGGAAAGGACAGGACCCGTTCCGCGGCGCGAAGAAGGCTGTCCTCGCCGGGGAACCCCCGTTTCGATTCCTCGCCTGTATGGAGTTCCAGCAATACGCGCAGTTCCTTTCCGGCGGAGATCCCGCCCAGTTCGGCAATCAGGGCGTCACGGTCAACGGACTCCACACAGTCAAAAAAAAGCGCCGCGGATTTTGCCTTGTTCCGCTGAAGGCTGCCTATAAGATGCAGTTCGGCTCCCGGATGCGATTCCCTGAATCCGTCAAATTTTTCCCTCGCCTCCTGTACCCGGTTTTCGCCAAAAAGCCGCAGGCCCGCCCGCCAGGCTTCTTCCACCGCCGCCCTGTCGTGGAATTTTGTCACGCCCATGAGGCGCACCTCTTCCCGCTTCCTGCCGGACCTGAGACAGGCTTCCGAGAGCCTTTCCTCGATACGCAAAAGATTGCTGACGACAGTCATCGATGTTTCTCCGAAGAACCTTCCGAAACCGTATCCCCCTCAAACCCAAGGGACAGGGCCGCCCCGGCAAGAGAGGCAAACGCCGCGCAGTCGAGATTTTCGGCCCGCTCGTTTTCGCGTATGCCCGCCCGCCGCAGTATTTCACGGGCCGTTCCGCCGGCTTCGTCCATGGAACGGATTGGCTTCCCCTTTATTATACGGGAAAAAAGAAAAATTTGAAGGCCGTTTTTAACGGTTTTTCTGCGGACGGAAAAAAGGCGCCGTACAAGCGGATAAAAAACCCCCGGATACGCGTTCTCGTCTTCAACGGAAAGTTCCATCAGCACTCCGCGCGACTCCACGTTGGGTACAGGGTAAAACGACGCGCCCTTTATCGTCATGAGCGGCGTAACTTTGTACCGGGAACGGCAGAGTACGGAAAAGGATGAATAGTCCGGCCCTCCGGGAAGGGCGGCCATGCGCAGGGCCGTTTCCTTCTGAACCATGACCACCACGCGCCTGAAAAGCCGTTTCTCTTCGACAAAACCGGCGAGGAGCGCGGCGCCTATGTTGTAGGGAAGATTTCCCAGAAGAAAGGGCGCGGGAGGCGTTTCCCGCCATGTTTTCCGGACATCCCCTTCCACGAGGAGGAGCCTGTCCTCGTCCCGGAACAATTCCCCCAGAAGGCCGGTGAAGCCCGGATCGATCTCAAAGGCCGTGACCCGCGCGCCCCGGTCAAGAAGTCCCCTGGTCATGGCGCCAAGGCCGGAGCCTATTTCCCAGACCTCATCCCCCGTTCCCGCCCCCAGCGCGTCAAGGAGCGCGTTCCTCACTGTCCCGTTGATCAGGAAATTCTGGCCGTATTTTTTCCGCATCCCGAGCCCCCGTTCGTCAAGCAGGGCCTTGAGATCCTTTCCCGAATTGTAATTGACCGTCATGAACCGGCGAAAGAAGGGATGCGGTTTCTGTCGCGCCTTACCCGGTACGCGAAGAAAAAGATGACGGCGGTAAGGGCAAGAGAGGCCGCGAGCGCCGGCGCGGATCCCGGCGAAAGACCGGGCGCGGCGGCCGCCAACTCCACGATACCCTTCTGTACCCGGTAAAGGAGGGAAAGCGCCGCCGCCACCGCCCTTCCGGCCGGCGGAAAAATACCGGCAAGGAACAGAACGGGAATGGAAAGCGCCATGAACACCGTGGCAAGCGGAACAACAAGGAGGCCGGCGGCTATTCCCGCGGGCCTTAAAACGCCGAACCAGTACGCCGTTACCGGGGCGACGGCGATAAAGGCCCCCGCCGAGGCGGAAAGCGGCCCCAGAATCAGTTCCGGTATTCCGCCGCGTCCCAGTTCATGGAGGGCTTCCCCTATGGTCAGTATGCCGAAAAGGGCCAGATAGGAAAGGACAAAGGAAACGGCGGTTCCCGAATCGGGAAAAAGGATGATCTGGACAAGAAAACTCAGGGCCAAAAGGTTGAGGGGCTCCCGGTGGAGACCCCGGAGCACCGCGGCGGTTCCCAGGAGGTACATGATCACCGCCCGGTTAAGGCTTGGCTGGGGACCGACGACAAACACATAGGCCGTAACAAAGACCGCGCAGGAAACGGCGGCGGCCCTGAGGCCGAGCGGTTTTTTCAGCAGAAAAACAACCATGGCGGAAAGAACGGCCAGGTGCATCCCCGACAGGGCAAGAACATGGGCGCATCCGGCGTCACGGTAGGCCGCCGCGAGATCGCCGTCAAGGGTATCCTTCATGCCAAAAAGCAGGGCAAGCGAAAGGCCGCTCCAGCCGTCCCGCCCGCCGTCCGCAATTTCGGCAAGCCTTGCTATCCTTTGCCGAACGCCTGTCCTCAGCTGTTCAAGCGGAGAAGCGGCCTTTGTAACATGCACGGAAACGGCCCTGAAATACGGCCGGCCTCCCGCGCCGGCGTCCGTTCCGGATGTGAAGTTCCCTTCCACATACACGGTACAGCCCCGGCCGAACTCCTTTACACGCGGAAGATTTTCTTCGGAAAAATAAACCGGCAGCGATCCCCTGGCGCCGGCCCGCGCGCCCAGACCGTCCACGGCGTACGCAAGATCGACGCGCCCCATACCACGGCCGCCCTGAAGCGTCCGGGGATCCTCGGCAAGCATACCCGATACCGCCGTAACGGTTTCGGGCGGCAAACCGGGAAAGGGCCCCCGGGGAGAAGCCGCGCGCGCGCCCGCTCCGATGAAAACACCCAGCGCGAAAGCCGCGGCAAGACGGGCGGTATAACGGAAAACGCGGGAAAGATCCCTTTCCTTTTTCCGCACCGCGCCACCGTCCGGAAAAACGGCGGAAGGACGGCTTTCAAAAAAGAAGGCGGGAGCTTCCCCAAGTACGCGGAAAAAGGAAACGAGAGCGGCGCAGAAAAAAACGGCGAAGACAATACGGCCCGCAAGCCCGCCGTCCCCAAAAAGACCGGCCGGATAGTAGTACAGCGCCGCGCCGAAAGCGGCCGCAAGGGCCGGAGTAATATGTATTTTCCCTACCATTTGAGCCGGTTCAAAGCCTCCCTGGCCGCCGCCTTGATCTGTTCGGGGTAGGATAAATAACTGATATGGAGAAGATTGTCAAACGCCGCCTTGTCTCCCATTTCACCCAGAGTCTTTACCATGGCCATGGTTATCTCGCCGTCATATTCACCGTTCCGTTCCATCTGTGAATTGATATATCCCATCTGCAGGGCCAGAGCCTGGGCCGCCTCGGACGTACCCATGGCGCCCATGCAGGCAATCGCCTCAAGTACGCGTTCCTTTGAAACGGCGCCCCGCTGATAGTCGGTCTGCGTAACATAAAAATGCCGTATCACCAGGGCGTTCGCCCGGTTCCACTGAAGGGACGCGAGGGTGTTTACCGCCGCGCAGCGGAGGGAAAATATTTCACCCCGGCCTCCTGAGTCCCCGGCAAGTCCCAGGCTCACATCGAGGGCCGTCTCGGCGATTTCCCCCTTTTCCGCCGTACCGAAGCGTTCGTTGCCGATACCGGCGTTAAAGGCGGCAAGTTTTTCCGCCGGGGGACCTTCTCTTATAATGCCGGCAAGAAACCGGCGGTAATCCCCCCCAAGTTCCGCCAGGGCCTTTTCCGCCGCGCGGGCAATGCCGTCAGGATACCCCGAAACAAGGGCGGAAAAAAGGACGGAATAGGATGAAACATCCCCCACCGCGCCGATGGCGGCGACGGCGGCTTCCAGCGCAAGGTAATCGACGGCCAAACGGGAACGGTAGCGGCCGGTTTCCCCGGAGAGGAATTCGTTGAGCCGCTCCGCGACGGACGGATCCCCCTTTCCCACAATCCCCAGCGCCTTTAACACTTCGGTTCTGACCAGGGGATCCCGGTAAACACCGAACACCCGCCAGAGAACAGCGGCGGCCGGCGTATAACCGGCCTCCCCGCATCCCCGCGCGGCAAACGCGGCAAGACTTATCATGTCGGGGTCCTGCCCGAGTATCCCGGCGTTTTCAAGGACAAAGGCGAGGGCAAATTCATAAAGCTGACCTATAAACGCGCGGGCCTGTTCGTCGGTCGCGGCGTCGCGGAGCACTTCCGCCTTGGCGTCAAGCGACGCCCGCGTAAAATGCCGTTCGTAGGAAACGAGTATAGGTTCAGGCGGATCCCCTCCGTTTTCCTGGGCCGGAACGGTTCCGCACACACACAACAGGCCCAGAACAAACGCCGGAATTCTCCCGCGTCCGCCTTCCCCCTTTTTCATCATCATTTTTCCATTCCTTTTCCCGGCCTACACGGCGCCCCTGGAGGCATCCTCGCCGGTCATACCTTCGGTTTCCTCGTCAAGCATTCTGAAGGGAAGCTCCTCTTCCTCCTCGGGCAGCATGCCGAACACTTCGCCGAGAATCTGGTTCCGCGTTTCCGTGGGAAGGGAATCTGCCTCGATATGGAGAACGGAACGGTTCGCGTCTTCCCTGAAATCAACGGAACGGACCGTACCGCTTATGCTGATCGCCGTATTGTCCAGGGCAAACTGAACCTTTACCCGCAGCCCCACCGCGGCCTTGCCCCCGATGGTAACGGCGCAGCCCGTGTCTGAAAGATCTTCCAGAAAACATTTCAGCCCCGGCGCCGCCTCTATGGTTCCCGGCGCTTCTTCTTCCCCGCGAAGGTACAGAAAGGCCGACTTGTGAAGTTTGATGCGCACCGACTTCCGTTTCTGCGTGCGGAAGAGGGAATCGGAATGGCTTATTTTGAGGGACGATATTCCCCTGGAAAAGACCTCGTCTTCCACGAATGAATCAAAGACATAACCCGCGTCGTCTTCCCGCCAGAAATACACCGAAATCTTCTGGCCGTTCCAGGAAAAACCGGCGGGAACTTTGGTGTTGACAGGCCGGGAAATGGTCAGGTACTGGCTCACCGTTTTAATTATCTGGGACTTGAACACCCCCGTACCCGTCACGAGCACCCGGATGGGCTGGCCTTCGCTTATCTGCCGGGAACTGGAAATGCCGTTTTTAAGACGGGGCTTGTCCATCTCTATTTTTTTGCGGTAATCGTACAACTTTGAAAGAAAGTCCTGGGTGCCGGTGTCGTCGCTTTCCCCGGACATGCGTATACCGCGGACCATGGAACGTATGCATATATCAAGCTGATTCTGCGACCAGAACAGGGATGAAGGATCGTCTATGTCGCACTTGACCGCGAGACGGCGCAGCAGTTCTATTTCCCTGAATGAAAAACCCGCGTCTTTCCCCTTGGCAAAGAACTGCACCCAGGAGCCCTTTTCCTTTTTGGGACGCGAAACGACGAGCATTATAACGCCAAGAACGGCAACGACAGCAAACAGCGTAAACAAGGGCATCCAATTGTTCCCCAGTCAATTCCGGTTATGATTATGAAAAATACCGGGATTTTGTGTTGAAATCTGTTTATAATATACCATAAAATATACAGCGTGTCAAAAGGACAGAGAAAACCATGAGATCCCTTGTCGAACCGCTGATCCTCTATTTTGTGCTCTTTCTTTCCGGTTTCTTTCCCAGACCCGTTCCCGGTTTTGCCGGCTTCAGTGTTTCCTCCGAACTGGCGCGGATCTTCCTTTACAACATACCGTCACTGGCCCTGATCTGGTACCTCCTCTTCCGGGTCAAAAGCCTCCGTGAATGGGGTCTGGGTCTCCCCGGCCCGAAGGATCTCTTCTCGCTTGCCGCCGCGTTTCCCGGCATGGTACTGACAGGATTCACCATATCCGCCGTCTCGTCCCTTTTCCCCGGCGTGCCCGAACATTTCCGTGTCGAAGCGCCGGGAACCATGTCCGGATGGCTTGTCCTGATCTTTTCCTGCCTCAGTACCGGCTATCTTGAAGAGAGCTTTTTCCGGTTTTACCTGCACCGGAAACTGGAAGATCACGGCATAAGACCGGGGAGGATCATACTCATGTCCACGCTGCTTTTTTCAATCTGCCATATATACGAAGGCCCCTGGGGGTGCCTTAACGCCGTTATCGCGGGCTTTCTCCTTTCGTTCGTCTTTGTCCGCTTCGAATCCCTTCACGGCATCGCGTTTGCCCACGGGCTGTACAATATTTTTGTGTACGCGAGCAATTCGCTGACGTGAATTGCTTAGGGAGTTTTGCTTCCCCTATATTTCCTTCTCCAGATCCTTTAATTTACCGTCTATAATCTGCCCCAACAGCCTTTTAACGTCCTTCAGGGCCGTTTTCCGGTAGGTCTTCATCTTTTCAGGCAGACTGGTTTCGGTGGAAAACAGATCCATAGTGTCAATTTCAAGGGCCTGGGCTATCCGTTCAAGCATTTCCGGCGAGGGAAAATTGTTTTTGGTTTCGATCATGCCTATATAGTGGGTACTGGTATTCACTCTTTCCGCCAGTTTCGCCTGTGAAAGTCCCAAGGCGTTGCGGTACGCCTTCATATTCCTGGCCAATACGTCCCTTATGTTCGTCATACTCCCGCTCTATGTCCTTATTTTCAATGTAGTGCCGAAAGGAGTATTGACAACTTTGTAATTATATTTTATTGTACTATCTATTAAGTAGTTGTTGGATTTTATGCCATATCTGCCGCGGGAGCGGGAGAATTCAATGGATACAGGAGGTGTATGAAAATTAATACTGTGGCGGCGGATTAAAACCAGTTTAGGGATTTTGCCAAAAATCGAAGGAGAAAAACATGGCAAACAAAAAAATTTGGGCAATTGCGATATTTCTCGCGGTTGCGGTTGGGATTGTTTACGCTCAAAACATAGTGCTGCGCCAGCAGCAGAACTTGAGAGCTCAAGACGGTTCAGCTTCATTGACCCTGTACCCCAGCGGACGCGCGGTGTTTTATTTTAACTACCAGACGACTGAAGGGAGATATGGCCTCGCCGATGGATATCTTGACATCTACGAGAGTGATGGCACAAAAGCATTTTCATTTCCATATGAATGGGCTCGAAAAAATGTAACCCTTCGCTGGGTTGATGTCGGCGGAACCAGACTGTATCAGTAAGGCCGTTTCACAATAAAACGGGACGTACATAAAAGGAGGAATGATAAAAAGCAAGAATCCGCGATAATTCCGCAACTGCCACCGGGTGCGGAATATTATGATATGTGTTTATGCACGGCCCGTACGGGCTGTTACATAAAAATGCTCCGCAATGAGCCAAAACTACGAAGGAGTGTTTATATGAATACGAAGAAAGTAGCGGGTGTCCTTCTGATACTCTTTGCGCTGGGAACGGCTGTATTGTTCGCCGCAACCACGGATGGCATTCAGTGGAATTACTCGGAGTCAAGAGGCGCCACAACTCTTACGAATACTACCAGTAACGATTTATATGTTACAGCGTGGCTTTGGAATGGCGACATCTACGGCGGCGGTAAAGGGTATCTGGCGGCCGGCGATACAAAAGAAATACCCGCTGAAGTTACCCGTATCCAGGCTAACCGGATAAAGGTAACAACGAGATGGTAAACCTGTAATTGTATCCACCGGCGGGCATTTTGTACAAAATGCCAGACAAGTCCCGCAAAACGGGGTGTACATAAAAGGAGAAACATATGAAAAAGCTCGTTCTTTTGGCTTGTACTTTACTTTTGCTTGCTTCTGGATCCTGTTCATCAACCGACTCTGCCGCTTTTTGGGAAGGCTTTGAGGAGGGTTTTAATTCAACATACAATCCGTAACACATACGAACAGTAAAGATCCTGCATAACGCGGTGTCTGTCCGCGCAGTGACCGGTTTTACATCTGGTCACTGCTGCCTGAAGCCGGAAAACACCGCGTTTTCCAATATTTGCGGAGAAGGTGAATTATGCGCGTCAGACTGTCAAAACATATTATGATCCTGCTTTTTATTGGGATCATAATGGAGTTTCCGTTTTCCGGCTGTATAAATTGGGCCTATGTTGTAGAACATAATCAATTAAGAACAATAAAAGAGAATGATTTTGAAATGAGAAAAGAACAATAGAGTTGTTTAGTAACCCGGTTGGTTACTGGCTAACCTTTGGTTAGCTTGCAAGTCTTGCGATTTTTACAAAATCGCGTTTTGAAGCGGAATTTGTTCAATAACTGAAGTTATTGAACAACTCTAATATAAAAAAACTGACAGCATACGGAAAGTCCGCCGGCCGGCCCTCTTGGGATATCTTCCGCGCGTTACACCCGCCGGCCGCGCTGTCCGGTCAATTCAAGGTAGGCAAGGCGGGCAAGGCCGAATCCGGCGTTTTCGGTAAAGTCTTTCGCGTATTCGTCGTAGAGCATGTCCTCGTACATCTTGCCGGCAAAGCCCTCGTTGATGAGCCCCGATTTTTGTATTGTGCCGCGCATGGATGTAAGGAGGTTTTTTACAAGGAAGGTTTCAAGGGCCTCGCACTGTTTATAAAGATCGCTCTCCGTATCCACACTGGCCGTACCGCCGGCCGGCGCGCCTGAATCCGCCTCCGCACGCGGGGCGGTTCTTTGGTATATTCCGGCGAAATCCGCACCGACGTTAACCACTCCGTTATCAAGGTTAACGTATTTGCCGCGGTTAACGTAACCGGCAAGGCGCTCCGCGGCCCTGGGAAACGCCGCGTCGGCGTATACGGAAGAAGGGCCGTCAAGGCTCATCGTCTATTCTCCCCATGTATCACTTTCATTTCCGCCTACCTTTTCAGCGTGGTGGCCGTTCCCAGCATGTTGTCGGTAGTCTGTATGGTCCGTGAGTTGAATTCATAGGCGCGCTGGGCGACGATAAGATTCACCATTTCGCGGACTATGGACACGTTGGACATTTCAAGGTACTTGTGCTCAATCTGGCCCATTCCCTCATAGCCGGGCCGTCCGGGAATGGGGTCTCCGGAAGCCTGGGTAATCTTGAAGAGATTTTCCCCCACGGCGGTAAGGCCAACAGGATTGGGAAAACGGTACAGTTCAATCTGCCCCACATCCAGGGGATCATCGGTATTGAGCCCCCCCACTTTGACCGTGACCCTGCCGTCCTTCGATACGGTAATGGTGTCGGGAAGAAAATTTTCGGGCATGATGATGTCCGGCAGAACCCAGTAACCGTTGGAAGTAACCATGCGGCCGTCCATATCCACCTTGAAATTCCCGTTTCTCGTATAGGCCCAGCTTCCGTCGTACATCTGTATGCGGAAAAAGCCCTCCCCGTTTATCGCCATGTCGGTGGAAACATCGGTGGCCTGCGGAGAGCCCTGGGTGAATATGCGCTGGGTGTCGGCAAGCTTCACGCCGTGTCCCATCTGTACGCCCACGGGAACAACGGTATCCTCCGTCGCCGGAGTACCGGCTACCTTGACGGTCTGGTAAACGAGATCCTCAAAATCGGCCCGCATCATTTTATAGCCGTGGGTGTTCACGTTGGCGAGGTTGTTTGAAATGGTGTCGATATTGGCCTGCTGGCCTATCATGCCGCTTGCCCCCGTCCATAAGCTCCGTACCACTTGTGTCTCCTTGTGTTTTACCGTTCCGGTTTTTTTCAGCCGAATCTGATAACCTGATTGATCAGGGTTCCCAGCATGGAATCTTCCGACTGTATGACTTTCTGGTTGGCCTCGTAAGACCGGTTCACCTCTATCATCTGTACCATTTCAATCACCGGATTGACGTTCGAGGCTTCCACAAAGCCCTGCAACACCGCGGGCCGTCTTTCACCTTCAATGACGACGGCCGGTCCTGATGTTTCGGATTCCCGGTACAGGCTTGATCCCTGTTTTTCAAGATAGCGATCTATGTCGAATTCAACGACTTTAAGGGTGTCAAGAAGGGCCGTCTCTTCCCATGTGTTGTTTTCGCGGGAGATCACAAGAGAGGGATCATCGGCGTAGGCCGCGTTGATCCAGATACGGCCGTCTTTGTCTATCTGAAAATTGTTCGCCTTGACCCTCACGGGACCTTTTTCTCCAAGAACGGGGTAGCCTTCCTTGGTTTCAAGGAAGCCTTCCTTTCCAAGCTGAAAGGAACCGTTACGGGTGTAACGTTCGCCCCAAGGAGTGGCGACGGCGAAAAAGCCCCCGCCGTCAAGGGCGGCGTCAAAGTCGCTTTGGGTTTCCTTCATGGCCCCCTGGGAAAGATCGGTGTACAGTTCATTAAGTTCAACGCCGGTTCCAATTTTTCCGATGATGGGCGCCGCGTCGGCCGAACCGAAGGGATGACGGTACACCCCGTCGTCGTCCGTCCGTCTCAAGAGCAGCTGGGGAAAGGTCTTGAACGCCGCCATGTCCCGCTTGTATCCGTCGACATCCACATTAGCGAGGTTATTCGCTACGGCGTCGAGCCGCCACTGCTGGGCCTGCATGCCGCTGGCGCCGGTAAACCATCCTCTTATCACCAAAGCCTCCGAAAACTGCCGGATATCCGTCCTCATTTAGTATCGGCAAAGGGGAAGGCGGGATTAACGAAGAGTTGTCCGGAAGCGAAGGGACCTGTATGATGAACCATGCGCCGTTCAGCCTTATTCCCGCAACGGGGCGGAACATTCTGGAAAGGCGAAGGGGCCATTCTGCTCTGCGCCTTCTTCTGGAGTACATCCGGCCTTTTCATCAAACTTTTACACTGGCATCCTGCCGTCATCGCGGGAATACGGAGCCTTGTCGCCTGTCTTTTCATGCTGGCCGTCCGCGCGGCTTTTCCCCCGAAATCAAAGGGAGAAAACTCCTTCCTCCTCTGGGCCGGGGCCGCCTCCTACACCCTTACCATGCTGACCTTTGTCACCGCCAACAAGATGACTTCTCCGGCCAACGCGATCATGCTGCAGTACACCGCCCCGGTCTGGGCCGGCCTTCTGGGGTGGATGCTGCTCGGGGAAAGGCCCCGCTGGGAACACTGGGGCGCCCTGGTTTTGACGGCGGCGGGCATGGCGCTTTTTTTCGGCGGCGGACTTGCGGGAGGTTCCCGCGCGGGGGATCTCCTCGCGGTATTTTCCGGGATCTGCTTCGGCGCCCACTCGGTCTTCCTGCGCATGATGAAGAGGGGGAACCCCCAGGACAGCCTGCTTGCCGCCCACGCTCTGTGCGCCCTCTTCTGCGTCCCCTTCGTCTTCCTTTACCCCCCCGCCCTTTCCATCCCGGCGGCGCTCTCCATGCTCTTCATGGGGGTTATGCAGATGGGGGCGGCTTCCCTTCTCTTTTCCTGGGGAATCAAACGGGTCAGCGCCATAGAGGCCATGCTTACCGCCATGGCGGAACCTGTCCTTAACCCCGTATGGGTATTCGCGGTTACCGGGGAAAAGCCCTCCCTCAGGGCCGTTCTGGGCGGCGGGATCATCATCGCGGCGGTGGCCGCTTCGTCCGTCATCGGAAAAAGGCGGGAGGCGCGGGAAAGCAGCCCTGACAGGGGCTGTTGACCCGCCGGCAGCGACATGGCCCGGCGCACACTGTCGGCCACAGCACCCGTCATGTGCGCGAAGGCTTCAGCCTGAGCAGCGCGACGGCGCGCGAAAGGGAAACGCCCGGGCCGCCTCCCGCTACAGTACAAGCATGGCGTCGCCGTAGCTGAAGAAGCGGTAACCTTCCCGGACGGCTTCGGCGTAACTTTCAAGGATAAAATCAAGCCCGGCAAAGGCCGAGACAAGCATGAGCAGGGTCGAGCGCGGGGTGTGGAAGTTGGTAAAGAGGCCGCCTGTGACATTGAAACGGCGGCCGGGATACAGAAAAAGCGACGAGGTTCCTTCCCCTTCCCGCACACCCTTTCCATCCCAGGCGCTTTCCAGCGTGCGGACACTCGTGGTTCCCACGGCGATGATCCTCCGGCCTTGGGCCCGGGCCCGCTCTATTTTAAGGGCGTTTTCCCCGTCAATAACAAAACGTTCCCCGTGCATTACGTGATCTTCAACGGCTTCGGTACGTACCGGAAGAAAAGTCCCGAGTCCCACATGGAGGGTGACGAACGCGCTTTCAACGCCCGTTTCGGCAAGCCGGGCAAGCAGGTCTTCGGTAAAATGAAGTCCGGCGGTAGGCGCCGCGGCGGAACCGGGAAAACGGGCGTACACTGTCTGGTAGCGTTCCTCGTCAAGGGGGGTGTCCTTCCGCCTGATGTAGGGCGGAAGGGGCACGTGTCCCCACCTGTCAAGCCAGGCGTCGTCCGCGGGTTTTTCAAAACGAAGGACGCGGAACTCCCCGGCGCTTTCGGCGGTAATTTCCGCCCGGTTTTCGCCGCCGAACATGTAGCGGCCGCCCGTCCTGTGCCGTCTGGCCCGCTTTACCATGGCTTTCCAGGTATGCCCGTCAAGCCTGTCGACAAGGAGGAATTCGGCGGGGGTCCCGGTTTTTTCGGCTGTTCCCAAAAGACGCGCCTTGCGTACCTTTGAATTGTTGAATACCAGAAAGGGCCGGGGGCCGGGGAGGGCGCAAAGTATGCCGGGCAGATCCCCCATCATGGCGTGGCGCAGGGAACGGCCTGCCCTGTCAAGCACCATGAGGCGGCTTTCGCCCCGTACCGGGGGCGGATACTGGGCGACAAGATGTCCGGGAAGATCAAAGAAAAAATCGTCCGTCTTCATCTAAAAGAGCATCCCGCTTTCCCGCCGTTCAAGGTTGAGGTGTTCATAGGCCAGGGCGGTTACGGTCCGGCCTCGGGGAGTGCGCTGGATAAGGCCGGCCTGTATAAGATACGGTTCGTAATAATCCTCGAGGGTATCGACCGTCTCGCCCACGGAAATGGCAAGGGTTTCGGCGCCCACCGGCCCGCCCCCGTACCGTTCGATGATGATCCTGAGGATCTCCCGGTCATGCCGTTCAAGGCCGAGCCGGTCTATCTCCAACCGTCCCAGCCCTTCCCGCACCACTTCTTCCGTAACACGGTCCGCCCCGCCGACCTGGGCGAAATCCCGCATGCGGCGGAGAAGCCGGTTCGCCACGCGGGGCGTTCCCCGCGCCGACCGGGCAATAAGGAGGGCGGCGCCGCCGTCCACCCTGACTTTGAGTATGCCCGCCGAACGGCGTATGATGGCCTCCATATCGGCGTCCCCGTAAAAGGAAAAACGGCAGGTAATGCCGAAGCGGCTTATGAGGGGACTCGCGACATTCCCCGCCCTCGTGGTGGCCCCCACCAGGGTAAAGGGCTGGACGGGAATACGGATGGTCCGCGCCGCCGGTCCCTGTCCTATGATCCAGTCCATTTCGAAATCTTCCATGGCGATGTAGAGCATCTCCTCGATGGCGGGTTTCAGGCGGTGAATTTCATCAATAAAAAAAACGGACCTGGGGGAAAGCGTTGTAAGTATGCCCGCGAGATCTTTTGGCTTGTCAAGGGCGGGCGCGGAAGTAACCTTGAATTCCGCGCCAAGTTCATTGGCCACAACCTGGGCCAGGGTGGTCTTTCCGAGTCCCGGCGGCCCGATAAGAAAGAGATGATCGAGACTTTCGCCGCGGGCTTTGGCGGCGGAAATAAACACCGAAAGGTTTTCCTTCATCGCCGCCTGGCCGAGAAATTCCCCGAGATTCCGGGGCCGGAGCGAAAAATCCCGCTCGTCTTCCCCGAAGGTTTTTTCGGGACGCAGGATGCCCGCCGATCCGTCCCTGCCGGCGGCCGGTTTTGTTTTTCCCATACTACTCCCGCGGTCCGCTCAAATTCACAATGGCTTCCCTGAAAAGCTCCCGCTCCCTTTCCGTCCCGAGTATCCCCGCGTCAAGGGCGGCGTCGGCCTTTGCCAGGGCTTCAGAGGCGGCCCGCCTGTCGTAGCCCATCTGGGCAAGGGCCTCGGCAAGCTCCCCCCAGGGCAAGGCGGCAGGTTCGGGAGCGGGCTTTGCCAGCTTTCCCTTGAGGGCGAGGATCATCTTCTGCGCGGTCTTCTTTCCCAGTCCGGGCACCAGCTCAAGACGGGCAAGATCCTCCGTTTCAAGGGCCAGCTCCAGGTCTTCCTGACCTATGCCGCTCATGATCTTCACCGCCGCCTTCGGACCTATCCCCTCAACTTTGAGGAGTTCAAGAAAAGTTCCCCGGCGCGTCTCGTCCTGAAACCCGAAAATCCTCATCTGATCTTCCCGGTGAAAGAGCCAGGTAAAGATCCTCGCCTCCTCCCCGGCGGCCGGAAGGGCGGCCGCGTCTGTCACGGGCACGAAAAGTTCCCATTCGACGCCGCCTGTCAAAATGAAAACGGAATCGCCCCGTTTTTCGGTGAGAATTCCCCGTATGCTGTTAAACATGAAAGAACCATAGCACAACGGGACATGTTTTGAAAGGCAAATCAACATACTCCGCGGGCAGAGCCACGGGGTATGGACCCTCGCCACGAATCAGCCGGCCGCGCTGTGGGCGCAGCAGATTGCCGCTCCCAGGGCGTCCGCGGCGTGATCGGGGGAAGGAATCCCGTCAAGCCCAAGAATAAGCCGCACCATTTCCTGTATCTGGACCTTGTCCGCGCGGGCCGTTCCCACCACACCCTGTTTGATCTGGACGGGAGTAAACTCCCGCACGCAAAGCCCCCTCTCCGCCAGGGCCAGCAGGATAATCCCCCTTGCCTCGGCGACAGGAATGGCGCTTGTTACGTTGCGGCCAAAGTACAGGGTCTCAACCGCCGACTCACCGGGACGGTAGGTTTCAAGCAATTTCCCGAGCGACAGGTAAATAAAAAGAAGGCGCTCCGCCCGGGGGCTTTGCGCCTTCGTTTCTATACAGCCGTGAGCGACATATCTGACACGGCCCTGTGAATAATCGACCACTCCCCATCCGGTAGAGGCAAGCCCCGGATCGACGCCCATAATGCGGCGCCGTTCCGGACGCCGTGTTCCGGGCCTGTTTTTCCCGCCCCCCGTCATGGAAGGGATCTACTCGGCCTCAAAACCTTCGGGGATCTCGAGGTTGGAGTACACGTTCTGAACATCGTCGTTTTCTTCAAGTTTTTCGACAAGTCTTACCGCCCTGGCGGTCCCTTCGCCGTCCAGCGCGACTTCCGCATCGGCCACCATGCTGATTTCGGCGCTCATGGTTTCAAAGCTCTTTTCCGAAAGAACATTGGCGACGGCCTCAAAATCCTCAGGCGCGGTGATCACTTCGATGATACCGTCCGAAAGGGACACGTCCTCCGCGCCCCCCTCGATGGCGGCTTCCATCACCTGATCCTCGGTGTATTTTTCACCGTCAAGGGTGATGATCCCCTGCCGCCTGAAAAGCCGGGACACAGACCCGGCGGTGGCAAGCTGGCCCCCCGACCTTGTAAGAATGTTCCGCACATCCGCGGCGGCCCGGTTCTTGTTGTCGGTAAGCACTTCGATAAGCACAGCCACCCCGCCGGGGGCGTATGCCTCGTAGGTCAACTCCTCGTAGTTCACCCCTTCCAGTTCGCCCGTACCCTTCTTGATCGCCCTGTCTATATTGTCCTTGGGCATGTTGGCGCCCCTGGCCTTGAGAACGGCGGTCCTGAGCCGGGGGTTCCCCTCGGGGCTGCCCCCTCCCATGCGGGCGGCGATGGAAATTTCCTTGATCAACTTGGTGAACATCTGGCCGCGCCTCGCATCGGCGGCCCCTTTCGCATGTTTAATAGTCGCCCATTTACTGTGGCCCGACATAATCGCTCCTTCCATTCAGAGAAAAATAATGTATGGATAATCTTACCATACCGGAGAAATCTCCGTCAACGGGGAGACCTTATGACAGCAAGATATTTATGGCGAAAAAAAACCGCCCTTGCGGACGGTCCGCAGCATCCCGCCGTATCTTTACCGGTACGGCCAAAGCGTTTCGCGGGCTGGACTTTGTTATACGAGCACGCAAAAAATTCCGGTTGAAGGGCCGCTAAAATTTACCCCGCTGGACAGCCTTGCTGACCGAATCCAGGTAGAGATTCTCGTACCAGTCATAACTAAAGGGCTGTTTGGTGCGGATCTGCGGCTTTACGACGCCTTCAAGTTTGTCATGGCAATCTTCGCAGATATCAAACTTGGTTACATGAAAATAATTACGCCCTGAAACAGGAGCATCCATCTTTTTCCCGCACACATCGCAGGTAAGGGTCTTCATACTGCTCTCCTTGATAACTCGAGATAAATTTATAATACTTCATTATGAAAAAAATGTCGAGATCCCGTGAAGAATTTTTTGCCCCAGGCGGGCCCTACAGTGGAAAAAAAGTCCTCATAATCGCCGAATTGGGCACTTCCCACGGCGGCGATCCGGTAAAGGCCGGAGAACTCATAGCCGCCGCCGGGGAAGCCGGGGCTGACTGCGTCAAATTCCAGATGGTATACGCCGATGAAATTCTCCATCCCGCTACCGGCCTGGTAAAACTTCCCGGAGGGGATATAAGGCTTTACGATCGTTTCAGGGAACTGGAAACCGATCCGTCTTTTTACGCCCGGCTCAAGGAAGAGGCCGAAAGGCGGGGGCTTCTGTTCCTCTGCACGCCCTTCGGACCCCGGAGCGCCCGGCATCTTGGGGAGCTTTCCCCCGTAATGGTCAAGATAGCCTCCCCGGAACTTAACTATACGGGCCTCCTCAGGGAAACGGCGGCCTGGAAGATCCCCATACTCCTCTCGTCGGGGGTTTCCCGGCTGGGAGACATGGAGGAAGCCCTGGAGATCCTCGCGGAAGTCCCCTCCGTCTGCCTTCTCCACTGTGTGACCGCGTATCCGGCCCCGGAAACGGACTACAATCTCAGGGTCATCGGGAACCTTTCGGCGGTATTCGGGGTTCCTGTTGGAATAAGCGACCACAGTCAGGACGAGGAACTGGTTCCCGCTCTGGGAACGGCAATGGGAGCGGCGGTTGTGGAAAAGCATTTCTGTCTTTCACGGGACGATCCGGGGCTGGACGATCCTATAGCTCTTCCCCCCGGTTCCTTTTCGCGGATGGTAAGGGCGGTACGGGAGGCTTCCGGGCGGGGAACGGAAAAAACCGTCGAAAAATACCGCCGGGAACGGGGCGGAGAGATCGTTGAAAAGATCCTTGGGGACGGGATCAAGCGGCTTGCCCCCTCGGAACGGGCCAATTACGAGCGGACCAACCGTTCTCTGCACGCCCTGGTTGACATAGAGGCGGGGGAAGAAATCCAGCCCGGCAATATAGGGGTCCTCAGAACAGAAAAGATCCTCCGGCCGGGGCTTCCCCCGTCCTGGGAAAACCGCGTCGCCGGGCGGAAGGCCCGGTGTTTTATTCCCGCAGGGGAAGGAATACGCTTTGAGGATGTGTAAAAACCGTACCCGAAAAGAGACCTGAAAAATCCGCCGGGGGTCCTGCCGGTGATCAGAGGGAAGGCCAAACCGGGAATTCCGGTAATACCGTGGTCGTATTGCCAGACTTGGCAATTTGTATCAAACTGTTAAGTAGTATTCGTCTATGGCGTCCATGGCGCGTTACGGCATGGACGGACGCTGTTATGGCAAGGTGAGCTTGTTCCAAAAACTGAAGTTTTGGAACAGCATCAGGTTATAGAGGAGTTTTCTTTATATGGCCCATGCACCAACGGGGGCCGCGCAGTATCTGGCGCGGTTCGGCGAACAAAGTATAGCCTGCAGTCAATACGCCCTGACCAAACTGGGGGTAGACAGGAGCCATTGTTTTCTGAAAATAGACGAGTACGTCATTCTTTGCGTCCCCTTTCAGTTTGGTTTTAAACGATCCCTTTTTCTCGCGTCCCTTTCAAAACAGGAAATGACCTTTTTTCAGCGTTACATAAACGGCATCGTGGGCCTGTCCATCGCCTTTACCCCCAAAGGCCAGCAGGATCCCATCAAATTTTTCATACGCTGTACACTTTCGACCATAGGACAGATGAAGGGACGGGAAAATGTGGGGCTTTTTGTGGTTGATTACAAGGTCACGCCCGACGATCTTGTGTCCACGCTGGGCGGTTTTCTTGAAGACCAGGACAGGATCAGAACCCTGTACGATGATTACGGAAAGACCATGATCAGGCTGACCCCCGAAATTTCCAGGATCATCGGCTATAACATGTACGCCACCATCACCGAGCCGAACAAGGAAGGAAAACGGATACAGGTGTACGGCCTGAGTTCCAAATCCATTGAACACATGGAAGCTCCCGGAGCGGAGGTCCGCGCGCCGGGAACTTCCGTCGCCTACCAGCTTTTTTTCAAAAAATACCGGATCTCCGCGGCGGGAAGCGTCATTCAGGCGGAGACGCTTTCACAGGGACTGATCAGAACCACGGCGAAAATCGCGTTCAGTCCCGAACTTGTTGAAATCATCGACGATTACTGGTACACTACTCGTACCGCCCCTTCTCAACAGGCGGCGCAGTGAGGTGATGGTGAAAAGAGGAAAAGCGTTTCCCGCTCTTTGCGCAATCGTGATGGGATTTGTGTGTACGGTCCTTTTTGCCCAGACAGCGGACGGCGGGATTGCAGCGGCCGAAAACGCCGCCCAGCTTGACGCAGTGGTTCAGGGACTTGCCGTCCAGGCGGGGGCGCGGCTTGACGCCCTGGATCCTGGAAGCCGGGTACGGGTTAACGATTTTTTTGTTTCCGAAGATTCGCTGTCTCCAATGGGCAGTTACTGGAAAAACCAGCTTCTTCTCTGCCTTGCCGGAAGGCCAAACCGGCAATTCATTCTGGATAACAACACGACGGGTCAGGCGGCCTATACCCTTTCCGGGGAAATACTCGTCATGGAAAATATGGTGCGGGTGTACACCCATCTCGGCAATGTCCGGGAAAGTTCCCTGCTTTCGGTATGGACAACGGATCTGCGGCAAAGCTCCTACCTTGACGGGCTGATAAGCCGGTTCTCCTCATCTTCATCGTCTTCAAACAGCGGCCAGGCAAGACGGGACAGCCTTGAAGAAGACAGCAGGGATAACCCGGTGGAAGTTTCGGAGGGAACCTGGATTTCAAGGACCATTCATTCGGACGACGAGGACTGGTTCCTGTTCCGGTCCGGGGCAGCCGGGCCTTACATCGCCGAAACATCGGGCGGCACCGACACCTTCATGGAACTCTACGACGCCGGTGATTTTTCCCGCATAACGGAAAATGACGACGGGGGCGACGATTACAACGCCCGCATCGTTTTTTCCGCCGAAAACGGAAAATCCTACCTCATAAAAATAAGGGGCTACAACAACGACGACACGGGTTCTTACCGTTTTCAGGTACGGGCCGGGGAATAGGCGGGCCTCCGCACATCCAGGGTGTTAAACTATACGTTCGATTAAATCCATCCGCGAATGAGGCTCAGTCCCGCCAGCTTTCCATTGCCTTCATGAACGCGGGGCCGGACGCCCTGATTATCTTCTCGTCAACACAGTAGGCGAAGCGTATCCAGCCGGGTTTTCCGAAACCGGAACCGGGGACGCCCAGCACGCGCTCCTTTTTGAGGTGTTCGGCAAAGGCGCGATCGTCTCCGGGCCCTTCTTCCGCCGCTTTCCGCGCCTCACGTGGACGGCCCCGTTCGGGAACGCGGCAGAAAAAATAGAAGGCGCCTTCCGGTTCGGCGTACGGTATTCCCGAGGCGTCAAGGATCTCCCTGAAGGCGGCGCGGCGGCGGGCGTAGATGTCCATGTCCACCCTGGCAAAGGTCAGTTCCGCCACAATGCGCTGCATAAGCGCGGGGGCGTTGACAAAGCCCAGTACGCGGGTGGCGTAGACAAGGCCGTCCACCAGCGTCTCCCTTTCGGAAATTCCGGGGTTTACCGCGATGAAACCTATGCGTTCACCGGGAAGCGAGAGGCTTTTGGAATACGAATACACAAGGATGGATTCATCGTACGCGCTCAGCACGGGAGGAACGGGGACGCCGTAGCTTATCTCCCGGTAAGGTTCGTCGGACACGATGTACGGAAAACGGCCCGTTTTTTCCCCGTGTTCCCTGAGCGCGCGGGAAAGGGCGCCTATGGTTTCGGCCGGGTAAACACGGCCCGTGGGATTGTTTGGCGAATTGATGATCACGGCGGCGGTTTTGGGCGAAAGCTTCTCCCTGACGGCCTGGACATTGAGGTTAAAATCGGGAAGGGAATCTGCTTCCACAATCCTTCCCCCGTGGTTCGCCGTGTAGGGCCGGTACTCCATGAAATAGGGCCGGGTAACAATTACCTCGTCGCCGGGGTTGAGTATGACCTTGAACACGGTATTGAGGGCCCCCGCCGCGCCCGCAGCCATGACAAGATGCGAACCGTCCAGCTTTACCCCCTGTTCCCGCGAAACCTTCGCGGCGAGGGCTTCGCGTACTTCGGGATACCCGCCGTTGGGCATATAGCCGTGGGAACCTTTTTTGTCTTCCTTTGCCAGCTTCAGAAAAACACGGTGAAAGGCCGGAGGCGGCTCCACGTCGGGATTTCCCAGTGAAAAGTCGTATACTTTGTTCGCGCCGTACTGTTTTTTAAGGAGGTTTCCCTCCTCAAACATTTTGCGTATCATCGACGCCGATCCAAGGGCTTCCCGTATGGCCAGGGCTATGGGCATTGAAATCTCCTTCCAAATCCGGCGCGGAAAATCCCGCGCCCGCGTCCTTCCCGTCAGGACGCCATGAGCGAACGGGGAAGTTCCGTCCCGTTTACTATACCGTATTATGTATGGTACGGTAAACCATGAAACCACAAACCATTCCCACGCTTGCCGAATGTCTGGCGGCGGCCGACCAGACGCGCGCCCTTGTCATAGGGGAAAACTGCTACGGGGATCTTCCCGGCCTTCTTCAAAAACACTACGGACGTGACACGGTGTACCTGGCCGCCGACGGCAGCACATGGAAGGCGGCCGGCGAAAAAGCAAAGGCCGTCCTGGAGGAGGCAGGCATACGTATCGCCGGCGTCCATATTTTCCCCGCCGAACCCCGGCTGCACGCCGAATACTACAACATCAAAACCCTTGTCCAGGCGATCTCCTCGGTCCCGGATCATGAACGTCTGGTTCCCGTTGCCGCGGGCGCCGGGACCGTAAACGATCTGTTGAAGCGGGCGGCTTTCGAGCTCAAACTTCCCTATCTCTGCCTTCCGACCGCCGCCTCCGTGGACGGCTATACCGCGTTCGGGGCCTCCATCCTCATGGACGGCTTCAAGCAGACCATTCCCTGCACCGCTCCCCTTTCTCTCGCCGCGGATACCGCCGTGCTTGCCGGCGCCCCGGCCTACCTTTCCTCATCGGGATTCGGGGATCTGGCAAGCAAGATAATCGCCGGATCGGACTGGATACTCGCCGACAAGGCGGGCCGCCTTGGGGCGCCTGAGGCCCACGCGATAAACGAGACGGCCTGGAACATGACGCAGCCGGGCCTTATGGATTATCTCCGCCGTTCGGTAAACGCCGCGAAGGGCGACAAGGACGCGGTAAACGCGCTCTTTGAGGCGCTTGCCATTACGGGTTTCTCCATGCAGCACATGAAGACTTCCCGTCCTGTTTCAGGCTCGGAACACCTCTTCAGCCATGTATGGGAAATGGAAGATCTTTCGGTAAACGGCGTCCCCGTTACCCACGGACACAAAGTTACCATAGGAACGCTGGCCGCCACGGCCTTTACCGGGATCTTTTTTGAAAGCCCCGACGGCCCTCCCCCGCCGCCTTCCGGCTACCGGCGTCCCTCGCGGGAAGAGCGCATGGCCGAAGCGTCGCGGGCCTTCGCGGGGAGCCGCGCCCATGACGGCGTTGTGAAAACGGCGGCGGAAAAACTCATGGATCAGAAAACCGCGGACGCGATCAACGACGCTTTCCGCGCCTCGTGGAAGGAGATACGGGAAAAAATACTCGCGCAGATCCTTCCCTACGGCGAACTCAGGGCGCTTCTTCAGGACTCAGGCTGTCCCCTTGCGCCCGAAGAAATAGGCCTTACCCGCGAAAGGACCATCGCCACCGCCCGCCGGGCCCAGATGATACGGACAAAATACTCGGTGCTGGATCTTGCCTGGGACATGGGATCCTTTGACACGGTGATAAAAAAGATGGAAGCGTCCAGTATATATCTCCGGTAAATCCGCCTGGGAGGACGCTACACAAGCGTCCGGGCTATCCGTACAATGTCGGCGAAGACGCCGCCCGCGGTTACCTGGGCGCCCGCGCCGGGGCCTTTTATTACCATGGGAAGTTTTGAATAACGGCCGGTGGTAATGACGACGATGTTGTCCGAATCGAAAAGCGTGCGGAAGGGGCTTCCCTCCTTTTCCGCGCGGAGGGAAAGTTTCGCCGCGCCTTCCTCTATGACGGCCACATAACGCAGGGCCTTCCCTTCCCTGGCCGCGGCCGCGCGGCGCTCCTCGAAGAGCCGGTCCGTTTTTTCAAGCTCGCGGAAAAAGGCGTCCACGTCCTTCGCCCTGAAGCAGGCGGCCGGAAGAATGGGCTCCACCGCCACGTTTGAAAATTCCAGATCCATGCCGCATTCCCTGGCAAGTATAAGCGCCTTGCGGGCGGCGTCCATAGCGTTAAGATCGTCTCTGGGGTCAGGCTCCGTATAGCCCTTTGCCTTCGCCTCCCGTACCAGCGCGGAAAAAGTCTTCGAGCCGTCAAAGTTGTTGAAGATGTAGCTCAAGGTTCCCGAAAGAACCGCCTCTATGCGCTTCACCCTGTCCCCGGAAAGAAAGAGATCCCGGAGCGTCGATATTACCGGGAGACCCGCGCAGACCGTCGTCTCGTAAAGATAGGGGATGCCCCGCTCCCGCGAATAGCCGGTGAGTTCGCGGTAATATTCAAGGGAACCCGCGTTGGCCCTCTTGTTGGGGGTAACAATGGGGATGGACGATTTGAGGATGCCCGCGTAAGCCGCGGAAACTTCGTCGCTTGCCGTACAGTCGCAGAAAGCGGCGTTGGGAAGGTTGAGTTCCTTCATCCGTCCGATAAAGGTCCGCAGGCTGTACGGTTCGGTCTTCTCCGCGTCCCCGTCCGAAAGCAGGGACGCGATCCTGCGGGGATCGAGTCCTTCACGGCGAAAGGCCATGCGCCTTGAATTGGCGGCCCCGACAAGGTTTATCCGTATCTTGTATTCATCGGCAAGGATTTCCCGGTGTCCGGCAATCTGCTCGATCAGGGTTCCCCCTATAAGCCCCGTTCCGGCAAGGAAAAGATTCACGGAACGCACGGCGGAAAGAAAGAACGCGTCGTGTATGGCGTTAAGGGCCTTCTCCTCGTCCTGGCGGGAAATGACCGCGGAGATGTTGAGTTCCGAGGAGCCCTGCGCGATGGCGACGACATTGACGCCGTTCCGTCCAAGCGCGTGAAAGACCTTGCCCGAAATACCCGACGTGCTTTTCATCCGCGAACCGACCACGGCGATTATGGAAAGATCCGTTTCGCTCACGGGCGGATCAATGTCGCCCGCGGCGATTTCGCGCGAAAACTCTCCCCTGAGCGCCTCGGCCGCCGGCCGGACATCGGAGGGAAGCACGGCGAAACAGATCGAATACTCGCTTGAACTCTGGGTAATGAGGATAACGTTGATGCGGCGCCTCGCAAGCGCGAGGAAAAGGCGCGATGAAAAACCCGCGGCGCCCACCATGCCCGAACCCTGCAGGCGGACAAGGGCGATGTCCCGCATGGAGCTGATCCCCCGTATGGGATAGTCCCCGCCCGCCGCGTCCCTGACTATGAGGGTGCCTTCGCATGAAGGATTGAAGGTGTTTCTTACACGTATGGGAATGCCCTTCTCAAGGGCCGGCCTGATGGTCGGCGGATAGATGACCCTGGCGCCAAAGTGGGAAAGTTCCATAGCTTCAACATAGGATATTTCGCCGATTCTGAACGCGTTCTTCACCATGCGGGGATCGGCGGTGAGGATGCCGTCGACATCCGTCCAGATCTCCACTTCCTTCACGCCGAGCGCGGCGCCAAAAACGGCCGCCGTCAGATCCGAACCGCCCCTTCCCAAAGTTGTGGTGCGCCCCTCCGCGTCCGATCCTGTAAAACCGGTCGTGACAAAAACACGGCAAAGCCGGTTTTCCGGAGCGCCGGAAAAGGCAGACCGGATATTTTTGAAAGTTTCGGCGGAAAGAACATTGGCCCTGCCGAAATCGGCATCCGTCTTTACAAGGTCGCGGGCGTCAAGCGGTACGGAAGGAATGCCGGATGCCGTCAATATGCCGGCGTAGAGGGAAGCGGAAAGCCGTTCCCCAAAACTCATCACCAGATCCAGGGTACGGGCAGAAAGTTCCCCAAGTATCGCGGCGCCGTCAAGGATGCGCAGCAGTTCCCGGACAAGGGCGCGGGTCTCCGTGTTCGAACGTTTTCTGTCCTCGCCGGCAAGAAAACGGGCGGCCAGATCCGTGTGCCGCTTTCCAAGGGCGCGCACGGCCGCGGCAAAAGACTGCCGGGCCGCCGCCGCGCGGGCGGCGGCGATAAGGCCGTCGGTTACTCCCGAAAGGGCGGACACAACCATCACGACAGGCCCTTTCGGGGACTGCCGTTCACGTACGATTTCAACGATCTTTACGGCGCCGGCGGCGCTTCCCACGGAAGTTCCGCCGAATTTGAGCACCGGTACGGATGATTCACTGTTCATTATAAGGGTATGGTACTATATTATCCTGGAGTTTTATAGTACGCTGAAAGGAACCGGACCGGACGGGAGAAAAATCCGGCCCGCTTCGACGGAGTTACTACACATGCCATTAGAGTTGGTTTACATTCCGGCCGCCTTCTTTCTTTCAGTTGCCGGCGTTGCTCTTGTATTGCGTCTTTCTCACAGATACGCCTGGTACGATCATGTCAACGAGCGAAAAATCCACACCGGAAGCATCCCCCGGCTCGGGGGCCTGGGGTTCGCGTCCGTGTCCATACTCGCCGTCCTTGTCGCGGCGTTTACCCGTGAAAATTCCGCGCGTCTGCTTCCCGTCGCCGCCGGCATGGCGCTTGTCCTTGGAGCGGGAATCGCGGACGACTTCAGACCCCTGGCCCCCCGGATCAAACTGCTCATACAGATAGCCGCGGCTTCCTGCGTCATTATTTCAGGCTATACCTTCCGCCGTTTTGTGTTTATGGACCAGGAGACCTTTTTCCCCGTCTGGATCCGGTATCCCCTGACATTCCTGTGGATAGCAGGTCTTACCAACGCGGTAAATTTCATTGACGGGGTTGACGGCCTTGCCGGGGGCGTCGCTTTCCTGTCCGCCCTTTTCTTCGCCCGCATCTTTATGATTCTGACAGGCGGGCCCGTTGTTTTTCTGTACTTCTGCCTTGCCGCCGCTACCGCCGGTTTTCTGGTTTTCAACGCGCCCATCCCCAGGGCAAAGATATTTATGGGGGACGGCGGCAGCCAGTTTCTCGGTTTTTCCCTCGCCGTCCTGCCCCTTGCCAGGGACGGAAACGACGCCGTTTCGCTGCCGTTTCTGTACTCCGCGGCCCTGCTTGTCATCCCCATGCTGGACATAGTGGCGGCAATCTGGCGGCGCGTACGGGACGGAAAGCGCGTGGACAGTCCCGATCAGGCCCATATCCACCATAAACTCCTGAACCTGGGATGCACCGCCGTAACTGTGGACCTTGTCATCTGGACCCTGCATCTTGCCGTCGGATTTTTGGTGTACGCGTCCATACAGCTTCGGGGAATTCCTTCCCTGGCGCTGCTCGGCGCGGCGTACACCTCGGCGGCGGCCTTTTTTGTCACCGTCCATTTCCTTAACAGACGGGCCATAAGACGGCAGACCGGGGAATATTCCGTGCCAAAGGAGAACAGGAACGCCTCATGATACAGGAGGAAGGTCCGCCCCCCCGCCGTTATTTTGACTGGGCGGCCACGGCGATTCCACACGCGCTCCGGGAAACAGATTCGCGTTTCGGTAACTTTGGAAATCCTTCTTCTCCCCATCTTGAAGGGCGCAGGGCCAGGGAGTATCTGGAAGACGCCAGAACCCGTTCCGCCCTGGTTCTGGGGGTTCCCCCAAGGACCATTTACTTTACATCGGGAGCGACAGAGTCAAACGCGATAGTCCTTCATTCCCGGCTGCTCAACAGGGGAAACGGCCGCATTCTCTATTCGGCGGCGGAACATCCGTCAATACGGGAAAACTGCCGCGTGCTCGAAGGGCTGGGAAAACCCGTCACCGTCATACCGGTGGACGGGAACGGCGGCGTACCGCCGGGGATGCTTTCCGGTATCCTTGAAAAACACAGGGACGCCCGTTTTGCCGCCATTATGGCGGTGAACAACGAAACAGGGGCCGTAACCGACATGACGGCCATCCGCGATGTTCTTGGAAAGCGGGAAGGGCCGCCCGTTCACCTGCACTGCGACATTACCCAGGCGGTGGGCAGGGTGCCGGTGGATCTTTCCCTCTGGGATGTGGATTCGGCGGCGTTAAGCGCCCACAAGCTGGGCGGCCCCCGGGGCGCGGGCATTCTCTACCTGAGAAAACCCGTGCCCGTACTGTATTCAGGCGGAGGACAGGAGGGGGGAATAAGGCCGGGAACGGAAAATACCGAAGGCGCCCAGGCGCTGGCTTCGCTTCTTGAACTCCGCGCGTCTTCCGCGGCAGTGCTGAAAGAATACGGCAAGGCGGTCCGGCGCTGGAATGTCCTGCTTGACGCCCTCCGCTCCATGGACCGCTGTTTCCTTATACCCCAGGACCGCGCGAACGGGAAAGTTCCGGCGGAACCTTTGTGTACGGAGCCCTTTTCGCCCTACATCGTACAGGCGGCCTTTTCCGGCATTCCCGGAGAAGTCATGGTACGGGCGCTGGACGATCTTGGTTTCGCCGTTTCCACCGGTTCCGCCTGTTCTTCCTCATCGCCCGAGCGGCCCGTTCTGGCCGCCATGGGCGTGGCTCCAAGCCGTATCCTTGAAGGGATACGTATATCACAGGGCTGGCTTACCACCGTTGAAGATATTGAGGCCCTCGCCGGAGCCATCCGGGAAGTCCTGAAATTCCTTTAGATCATGAGCGGTAAAAACACGATCCGCGAATTCCCCGATCCCGCGCTGACCTACCTCCTCAAACCGGGGGAACTTGTCCTCAAGGGAGGCAACAGGGAAGCCTTTGAACGGACGCTCAGGAGAAACCTCATCCGGCTTTTGGGCAACGCGGGCAGAGCGGAAACGTCGCCGGGCCGCTACTACGTTCACTGCGGGGCTGAGACGGCTCCCGCCGTGGAAGACATTCTGAACCACCTCATCGGCATATCGGGCTGGGCGCGGACAAGGATATGCGCGAAAACGGCCGGGGCCGTCATGGCCGCCTGCGCGGCCGAGGGAAGGGAGCTTTTTGAACGGGGAATCCGTACATTCAAAATTGAGGCCCGGAGGACGGACAAGAGCTTTCCCCTTGATTCCCACCTGATCTGCGTCGAGGGAGGAAACGCCGTTCTCGCGGAAACGCCGGGCCTTGCCGTGGACGTGAAAAATCCCGGAGCCGTCATTGAGGTCGAAATACGGGAAAACGCCTATGTGTACAGCCTCGCCAGACGGGGGCGGAGGGGCCTTCCCGTGGGCACGTCGGGAAGGGGGCTTCTCCTCCTTTCGGGGGGCATCGATTCACCTGTAGCCGGATACATGATGGCCTTTCGGGGCATGGGAATAGACGCGGTCTATTTTCACGCGTACCCCTACACATCGGAAGACGCGCGGCGGAAGGTTGTAAGGCTCGCGGAAATTGTGGGCCGCTACGCCATGGGGATACGGCTTTATACCGCGGGCTTTACCGCCATCCAGAAGCGCATACGGGAACGCGCTCCCCTTCCCTGGACCACGGTGCTGCTCCGCATGGCCATGATGGAATACGCCGAAAGACTCGCGGACAAAACGGGCGCCCGGTGTCTTGTCACCGGGGAAAGCCTTTCGCAGGTGGCAAGCCAGACCATTGAAAACATACACTGCATACAGGGAAGAACGCGCCTCCCGGTGCTCCGTCCCCTCATCGGCATGGACAAGGAAGAGATCATAAAGACGGCTTCCGCCATCGGCACCTATGAAACATCCATACTCCCCTACGAAGACTGCTGTGTTCTCTTCAGTCCTCCCCATCCGGTCCTGCGGGGAAATCCCGGCCAGGCGCGGAAACTCTACGAAGACCTCGGCCTTGAGGCGCTCATGGACGGGGCGCTGAAAGAGGGAGTCATGGAAAAATGCGGCTTTCCCGCCGGGCAATAGCGGTCTTTTTGTCCCGGCGGTTTGTCCGGACCGGGGAAATTCCCAAGGTAACACTGATTGACTTGCGGCCGATTTGTGTTACCCCTGTTCGGCGGCTTTTGCCTTGACATAGGCGGCCATGCGGAAATCGTCTCCCTTGATGTGGTTGAGGAGCCAGTCGCCAATGGCGGTGGTAACGGTGTTCACCACCTCCTCGCTCGGCCCCTCCCTGACAAGCCGCCCGGTCAGTTCCCCAACGGTTATCTTGAACTCGTCGTGATAACGCTTGTGGATAAGATAATCGGGATAGTCGTATTTGACCTGGAGTTTTTCCTCGTCCGCGAAATGCATGATCGTATAACCCGTCAAAAAGTCCAGCGTTTTGAAGATCTCGTCATTACCCTTTCCGTTCCTCGACGCCTCGATGATATTGTTGAGAGCGGCGACAAGCTGTTTGTGCTGGTTGTCCACCTTGTCGTAACCCGTCTCCAGGCTGCTGTCCCATTGATAAGCCATATCGTCCTCCTTCATTCCATGGGTGGAAAATATATGATCCCGTCCCGTCCGGATCTTTCCATAAGATAAACTTCCGCCTCGACGGGAAGGTACGCCCTGCCGAAATCCGTTGAAAGGGAAGTCTCGTAACCCAAAACATACGATCCGTTCGGAACCGACGCGAGGTTCCCCGCAAGCTCCCCTATGCCTTCCGGCCGGTACAGGGAGACCGCCTTTCCCCCGGTTTCCCGGCAGAGATAGCGGATTTCCTCGGCGGGACTTCCGCCGCCGATAACGGCCGCGTTAAAGATGATGCCGTTGTTCGCCATGTAGGCGGCAAGGGCGGAAAGGCCGTACCGCTCAAAGGCAAGTTCCCCCGGCGTTCCGGACGTTATAAAGATCACGGCCCGCTTCTTCGCCCCGGCAAGCAGATCGGAGGCGGCAAGGCGGAGCGCCAGATCAAAGCGCCAGCGGGGGCCGTATGTCCCGCTTCCCCTCGCGGCGGCCTCAAGGACGCGCGGATTAAGCGGATCGAGCCTTTCCCTTCGGGGCTGATCTTCCGCCGACACGAACGACAGTATGCGCTGATCGGGGCCAAGGGCGGCGGCAATATCACGCGCCGCCGCGGCAATATCGTCCCGCAGCGCGGCGGTAACGGCCGAGCGCTCGGCAAGTATGGCTATGTCCGAAGAAGTTTGAAGGTAGCCGCTTTCAAGAAGCGTCTGCCCGGCCGCCTCGCGGCCTCCTTCGGTGATGAGGAAATTGAGCGCCTGCAGTCCCGTCACGGGACGGCGCAGCCTGTCTTCCACCCGCAGTTCCACCGTTACACGGGGGAACTGTTCAACGGAAACCCGTTCTATCTGCACAAAAAGCCCCGACGCCATATCGTCCAGCCGGGTCAGGATGGAAACCTCCCCCGCGTCGAAATTGGCCGCCAACACATTGCCGTTCCTGTCCATATCCGCGCCGGTTATGCGGACGCGGGAATTCCCCGCCGCCCCAAGTTCCCGTACAATGGCCGTATCTGTGTCTATAAGCAGAACGCGGTTGGTATCCGCGGCGAGGAGCCTGCCGTCCCTCAAGAAACGGAGACTTTCCGGTCCCGAAAACCCGTCCGCGAGATCCCCCGTGTAGCTTCCGTTCCGGTCAAAAACAACGATGCGTTTTAACGCCCCGTCGGCGACATACACGCGGCCGTCACGGACGGCGATGCCGGTAGGGGAAAGGAAACCCTGAAAAATTCCGTCCCTTTTTCCGAAGGAAAGAATGAAGGCGCCTGACGGATCGAATTTCGAGATCCTCCGGTTGCCGTAATCGACCACGTAGAGGTAGCCCTCCTCGTCCACGGCGAGGTTCTGCGGACCTACAAACTGGCCTTCTCCCCTGCCGCGCGTTCCTATATAGAACTGCCATTCCCCCCGGCTGTTAAGGACGCTGACCCTGCCGCCCCGGTATTCGGAAAGATACATGGTATCCCCCGGACCCTTCACAAGATCATAGGGCCGGTCAAACCCGTTAACAGGACCGCGCGAACGGTCGTGTATCACGCCGTTGACATCGATCCGTACTATCTCGTTGCTTCCGTAGGCGACTATCCAGACCGATCCGTCGTCCATGGGAAGAACCGCGGTGGGCTGGCGGAAAAGGACCGTACCGTCCGACAGACCAGGATACCGGCCCGATTCCACATAACGGATCCCGTCGTCTTCCACCGGAAGAAAAGAACGGCGGTTCGAGACGGTTTCCATCATGCTTCCCAAAAGTACGCCCGGCCCGGAACTCCAGCCGTAGGCCTGACCCGCGGCCCGCCACTGCGCAAGGGCAATCTCTTCCATGCCGGAGCGGTAATAGGAACGTCCCAGCCACTCGAGGATCATGGCCTCTCCGGGCCTGTAGGACAGCGCCCGTTCAAAGGAAAGAATTGCCTCGTTAAAAGCGTAACGGTTGTACGCCTGAATGCCCAGGCGGAATTCCTCACGGGCTTCGAGAGTGTTCGCGCCGGCGCCGGGTATGGGGGTTCTGTCCCCGGCGCCGGGCTGCTGCGCGCAAAGAAGGCGAAAGGCCGCGGCAAAAAGCGTGACAAGGAGGATCCTTTTTTTTGCCGCGGAATGTTCCATCAGTCCTCCCCGGTAACAGTCTTGAAATGCTCCCGTATCGTTTTTTCCTGGGGGGCAAGCTCCATGGCGCGCCTGAGCCAGGTACGGGCTTCAAGAAGTTCCCCGTTCTTGAAATAGGCCCAGCCCAGGGAATCCAGGTACGCGGGATTCTGGGGCCTGCTGTCCACCGACCGCCGGCACAGACGCAGTCCCCGGATAAGATCCATATCGGTGTCGATGAGTATGTACCCCAGACCGTTCATGGCCGTGGTGTTGGTTTCGTCCAGATCCAGGGCTTTTTCGTACAGATCGACGGCGTTTTTGTAGTTCTTCTGCAGCCAGGCGGCGTAGGCCAGTGTCGTGTACAGCTGAACGGATTCAAAACCGGAGCCCCGCAGCCGCTTCAGCTCGAATTCCGCCAGTTTTAAACGTTTGGTGATCACGTAAATATAGGCAAGCGTCATCCGGCACTGGTAAACCCTCAGAACATCCCGGCCGGCGGTTACCACCTGTTCAAGATACAGAAGGGCGTCGTCGTAACGGGCAAGTTTTGTATAGCAGAGCCCCAGATAATAGGCAAGTTCGGTGTTTTCTTCCCCGGAAAATTTTTCGGCGTTAACCTGCAGCAGTTCCCGCAGGGCAAGATCCCAGCGTTTCATGCGGAAAAGCCGCTTGCCCTCTTCCATGTTGCCCGCCATCAGATCCCGCCTCCCGCGTCCCTTATGCCGAGCGCGCGGGTCCTGCCCTCTCTGCCGGAACTGAGGCCGCCGTCCAGGGCGACAACGGGGTGAATAAAGACGGCGCTCGCCGAGACCATGCCCCGGGAAACCGCGTCCCAGTCGGAACCGCTTTCGGCCGGCGTGTCCGTTTCACCGTTACGGAAAAAACAGTAGCGCCTGCCGTCCGGCCCCTCATAGGATGAAAGGGTGTCGTGGTAAATGCGCAGGGAGGGAAAAGTACGCTCCATGCCGGAAGGATCGCAGGCCCGGTTGGGGATGTTGACATTGACAAAAGTATCGGCCTGCCAGAGATTCCTGAAGTCTTCCACATGCCCTGCCGAATACGAAACCGCCATATCCCAGTAATAGGGATCTCCCTCGACAAGCGAAAGCGCCACCGACGGCAGATCCCAGAAGCCGGCCTGCCGCGCCGCGGCGGCGGTTCCCGAATAGATAATATCGGTGCCGATGTTGGCCCCCCGGTTGATCCCCGAAATAACCATGTCGGGAAGGCCTTCAAGGCCGGGAAGCCCCCCCAGAAGGGCCGTGATCACGCAGTCCGCCGGCAGTCCCGGACAGGACCAGGTATCCGCGCCGTGCTCTTTAAGGCGTATTGGACCTGAAAGAAAGGAAATGGAATGGGAAACCCCCGAACGGTTTCTGTCCGGGGCAAGGACAAAAACCCGGTGGCCTTTTCCCCTCAGTGAAACGGCAAGAAGATCCAGCCCCGGCGATGTGATGCCGTCGTCATTGGTCAGCAGAATGGTCATGACAATCCCTGTCAGCCGTGAACGATGCGTACCCCCGTAGCGGGACGCACCTCATAAATCACCGGATGAAAGCCGAAGATCCGCTCGTAATCTTCAAGCCTTTTTTTGTATTCCTCCACCGCGTTTTCCCGGAGTATGGTATAGGTACAGCCGCCGAAGCCCTGCCCCGTCATGCGTGAACCAAGAACCCCCTCTATTTCCTGGGCCCTTTTGACAAGCCAGTCCACTTCCGGACAGGACACCTCGTAGAGATCCCGGAGACTTTCGTGGGAATGGGTAATGACGCGGGAAAGCGCGGGAAGATCCGGCTCCCTCAGCGCCGCTTCGGCGTCGGCAATCCTCTGTATTTCTTCCACGACATGCATGCTCCGCCGCCTTATCTCCTCGGGCAGGTTGCCCATGGAATCGACCAGATCCCCGGCGGCGAAATCCCGGAAACTGGCCCCTTCCCTGCCGCGGGAAAGGAGATCAAGCCCCTTTTTTATGTCGCCGTAACGCTGTTTCAGCTCTTCTTCCACCCCCATACGGGGCACGCGGGAATCCATGACAAGGATACGGTACTTTGAAAGGGGCGATTTTATCTTCCTCACTTCCAGCGTGGCCTCGTCAATGACAAGGAACTGATCTTTTCTGGCCGAAAAGAGGACGAGATAGTCGACGGGGGAACTTTTCCCGAAAAAAAGCTCCCGCGAAGAAACGAGCGCCCCGACAAGATCGCGGTCGTGAATGTTCGCCTGAAAAAACCCCCGGAGCGCCGCCGCCGCCGCCGCTTCTATGGCGGACGAGGACGCCAGCCCCACCTGCTGGGGAACCGTACCCGAAAGGGTAAAATTAAGCCCCTTGACAGGGTATCCCAGCCCGGCAAAAACATGAATGGCGACCTTGATAAAGTTTGCCCAGCGGTCTTCCCGTTTGTATTTGAGGTTGATAAGGGTAGTCCGTTTCCGCTCCCCCAGATCCGCCGCGTAAAAACGTATGGAATTGTCCTTTCTAAGGCTCACCGCGACCCGGACCGTCCGGTCTATGGCGGAGGAAAGGTACAGCCCGGCCCCCGGTTCACCGTGTTCGCCAAGAAAATGTATCCTCCCCGGAGCCTCGGCGATAACAACGGCGCCCTCGTCCTGCCCGGACAGGGGAACGGCGGACCGCCCGGATTTCTTTTCGGCGGGATCTCCGGCATTGTCCGGCCGGGATCGGTTATCATCTATTTCATACTCCTTCCGGTGAACAAGACCGATATCCAGCATCTATGTATGACCTCGCATGATTGTACTGGTTCCATTGTATCTGAAAACGCCGCGTTGTTCAATAAAAATGAGTATGATAAATGAGCTTGTTCCAAAACCCGGTTGGTTTTGAAACAGCCTCAAATGAGGCTGTTTTACGATAAAACCGCCGTTCAGTTCCGCAGCACGTTCCTGACGACCGATACCAGGGGGACGGCAAGGATAACCGGAAGCAGCGCGGCGCCCAAAAGGACGCGCTGGGAAAAAAAAGCCCAGTAAACCGTCGCCGCGAGGAGGGGAAGGGCCAGAGCGGCCAGCGCGGAGAAGATAACCAGGACAACGCGGCCCCGGAGAAGGAAACCGGCAAAAAGGGAAACGCCGCAGGCCAGTGATGTCCACAGGAGCGGAACCAGCACCAGAAGAATGGGGTTTCTTCCCGCGCTCCAGCCCACCGCCCGCATGGCCCCGGCCGGGACAAGCCACAGGAGTATGAAATTGGCAATACCGGCCCCGCCCCTGAAAACCCCAGCGGCGGCAAACAGGAAATACACGGCGAACGGAAGCAGAACCGGGACGCTTACAATATCCACAAAGCCGCTCAGCCAGCGGGAAAACCCGAAACCGCCGGGGGTAATAAAGGAACCGAGAAAAAACCGCGAAACGGCGGCGACGCTTCCCAGAAGCAGGGCCCACGCCCCGCCGGAACTTTCGTCCCCGGGGGCGGTGGAACGGTAAAAGAGGCAAAAAAGAAGCGTCCAGAGGAAACAGAAAAAACTCATGAACGTATCCTACTATCCTGAAGACGGCCCCGCAAGGCCCTTCCCCGCCGACGGACCGCGGCAATGCCGGATTCAACATCCCAAACCCGAAAAGAGACCTGAAAAATCCGCGTTCCCACTGGACAAAAAGTCCCTTTCATTGGTATACTTTCCGCGTAAACCGGCGGTTTATGCCATACGTTAACCGGAAATTGCGGCTGCCGCGCGGAAGCCATGAGGAGGTCAGTTGTCGGACAAGGATTTACGAATCAATGGGGAAATTCGGGTGCGGGAGATCCGCCTTATCAGGGATGAGGGGGAACAGGGGGTCATGAGTACCTCCAGGGCGCTTGAACTTGCCAGGGAGCAGGGGGTTGATCTTGTGGAAGTCGCCCCGCAGGCGGTTCCCCCGGTGTGCAAGATCATGGATTACGGCAAGTTCAAGTTTGAAAATGAAAAAAAAGTCCGGGATTCAAAAAAGAAACAAAAGCTGCTTAAACTCAAGGAAATCCGCATGCAGCCAAAGATAGACGAGCATGATCTGGATTTCAAGTCGAAGCACATAAGGGATTTTTTGGGTGAAGGCAACAAGGTCAAGGTAACGGTCCGGTTCAGGGGCCGGGAACTTGCCCATACGGAACTGGGAGCGGATGTCCTCAAGGATGTTCTTGCCAGAATAGAAGGAGAATATGTCATGGACAAGGCCCCGTCAATGGAAGGCCGTTTCATGTCCATGGTGTTAAGTCCAAAGAAAAAATAACCGGATAATTCCGGAAGATTACGGATACGGAGCGGCATTATGCCAAAGATGAAAACCAGAAAGAGCGCGGCAAAGCGCTATTCGTTTACGGGAACCGGAAAGGTCAAGTACAAGAAGCAGAATCTTCGCCATATCCTGACCAAAAAATCCACAAAACGGAAGCGGAGCCTCCGTCACAGCGGTATTTTATCCGGCGATAACGTACCAGTCATCAGAAAACGCCTCCTGCCCTACGGGTAAGAATTCAGGCGGACGAGGAGCGGAATATGTCACGAGCGGTAGACGGTTCAAAAAGAAAGAACCACAGAAAAAAGATCCTTAAACTGGCCAAGGGTTATTGGGGACGAAGGCACTCGAATTACAAGACCGCCAAAGACGCGGTAACGAAGGGGCTTTTCTACGCGTACCGGGACCGGCGCGACCGGAAAGGGGACTTCAGGCGTATCTGGATCATCAGGATCAACGCCGCCTGCCGGGCGGAAGGAATTTCCTATTCACGATTCGTGGACGGCCTTAACAAGGCGGGAATAGAGATCAACCGGAAAACCCTGTCGAACATGGCGGTGGAAGACCCTTCGGCATTCGGCGCGATTGTGGCCCGCGTCAAGTCCGCTCTGGAAAATCCCGCTTCCCGGGGAGCCTAGTCCATGGTCACCCTCGATCAGGTTAAACTGCTGGAGACCAAGGTCGAAAAGGCCATAGGGTATGTCGAAAAGGTAAGCGGGGAAAACGCCGAACTGAGGGGACGGCTTGAGTCCTATCAGAAACGTATCGACGAACTTGAAATACTGGTACAGACATTCAGGGAGGATCAGAGCCGCATTGAAGACGGCATCCTTTCCACCCTGGACAGGCTTAACCAGTTTGAGGACGCCATAGAACGGAGCCTGGGCATTAAAGGCCGGGACAAGGAGAGGAAGAGCCCGAAGGCGGCTTCTCCCGCCGCCGCGCCCGAACCGGACGCGCCTTCTTTGGCCGGGGATCTCCCCGAACCGGACACGGGCCCTGACGGGGCGGAGCCTGGGGAGCCGTCCAAAGACGGCGGGGAACTGGATATATTTTAAAGATATGCCTGCAAGCGATCTCCGTCTGGATATTCTGGGAACTTCCTTTTCCATCACGGCGGATGAAGAGCGGGCGTATCTTGAAGAGATCCTTGTCCAATACCGCGCGGCGCTTGAGCGTACGCGGGAGCAGACCGGACTGACAGATCCGCTGAAGCTCGCCATACTTACAGGTTATCTTTTAAGCGACGAAGTCCACAAACTCAAAGGCCGGAACGGACACGAGGCCGAGGAACTCACTCTGGATCTTATCGCCCGTATAGACGAGGCGCTGGGAAACAGGGCGTAGGCGCCGCGCGTCATGCTGTACAAACTGCGGAACACCGTCAAACATTACGACTGGGGATCTCCCGATTACATTCCCCGGCTTCTGGGACTTGACAATCGCGGGGGAGAACCCTGGGCGGAACTGTGGATGGGCGTACATCCCGGAGGGCCTTCGCGGGTTCTTTGGGGAAAAGAAGAGATCCTGCTGTCCGGCCTCATAGCGGAGAACCCTGCGCTGTACCTCGGCGGGGAGGCGGCGGAACGTTTTGGGGGACTTCCCTTTCTTTTCAAGCTGCTCGCTGCGGGAAAACCGCTTTCCATTCAGGCCCACCCGAATCTTGAGCAGGCAAGGGAAGGCTTTGAAAGGGAAAACAGGGCGGGCCTGGCCCCCGGCGCGCCGGACCGCAATTACAGGGATCCCAATCACAAACCGGAAATCGTATGCGCCATTACCCCCTTTACCGCCCTGTGCGGTTTTCGGGAGCCGGGGGAAATTGAAGATCTCTTCCGCGCCGTTCTCGGGTCCGCGCCCCGCCGTCTCCTTGACAGCCTTGGGCCCCTGGAAGAAGCGCTGGCAATTCCCGCCCCAAAAGAAGCCCTGCGTTCTTTTCTTGCCGCCCTCTTTGCCCTTCCCAAGGCGGCGGCGGGCGAACTCGGCGCCTTCCTCATGGATTCAAAAGGGGCTGAGGCCCCGGCCGGTTCGGCCGCACGAACGGCGGGATCGTGGGCCGCCCGGTTCGCGGCGCTGTACCCCGGAGATCCTTCGGTTATCGCCCCCCTTTACCTCAACCTTGTCACGCTTGAGCCGGGCGAGGCGATCTTTCTTCCCGCGGGCGTTCTTCACGCCTACATGGAGGGCTTCGCCGTGGAACTCATGGCCAACTCGGACAATGTGCTGCGGGGGGGGCTTACGGGCAAACACATGGACATACCCGAACTCATGCGGGTCCTCGATTTTTCGCCGGGAAAACCCCGAATCCTCACGGCGGATCCCCTTTCCGGCCGTTACGCCGCCCCTTGCCTGGAATTTTCGCTTCGAACGCTCCGGGGCGGGGACGGAATCAGACGCCGGGAACAAGGCCCGTCCATTATTGTTGTGACGGAAGGGGCGCCCAGGCTTTCTTCCGGCGAAACCCTTCCGGGGGGAAACTCGATCTTTGTTCCCTCGGGAAACACGGCAAGCCTTGAGGGGGACTTTACCGCCTTCGCGGCGTCAATCCCCGCCGCCGCTCCGGCCGCGCCCTGAGGGCCGGCGCGAATAATGCGGATACTTGTCGACGCCGATTCCTGCCCCCGTGCGGCCCGCGCCCTGGTGCTCCGCGCCGCCGAAAGAACGGGGATACAGGCCGTATTTGCCGCCAACCGTCCCATTCCCGGCATACGGGGAAAAACGGCGGTAATGGAGATCTGCCCCCCCGGTGAAGGGACGGCGGACAACCGCATCGTGGAGCTTGCCCGCCGGGGAGATCTCGCGGTAACCAGGGACATTCCCCTGGCGGCACGGCTCGTGGAAGCGGGAGCGGCGGTAATAGACGACAGGGGCCGGGAATACACCCCGGACAACATACGGGAAAAACTTTCCCTGCGTAACATCAGCGTGGAATTTGCCCTCTCGGGCCTTGGGGCGGAACGAAACGCCGTCTACGGCAGAAAGGAACTCAAGGCCATGTCGGACAGCCTTGACCGCGTTCTTTCAAGACTGACAAGGGGAAAACCCGGACTTTAGGGTCAAATTTTGTAGCACTGATTTATTCGAATGCGAATAAACCGGCGCTTCCTTAGCCCTGGCGGCCGGCTTCCGGGTAGAGGCTCTGTATCTGCTTGATGCTGGGCAGTATCTCGAAAAAAATCGACACCAGATCGGGATCGAATTTTGTTCCCGAAAGGTTTCTTATTTCCGCGAGAACCTGCTCCTCGTCCCAGGGTTCCTTGTACACCCGTTTTGAGCACAGGGCGTCGAACACGTCGGCAATGGCGACGATACGGCCCGTAAGGGGAATTTCCTCCCCCTTCCTCCTCAGCGCGTTTCCGTCCGCGTCGGCCTTGAGGGGCATTTCGGTAAGGGGATTCACCCAGCCCGGATAACCGGTGCCGTCCCAGTTTTCATGATGGGTAAGGGCAATATCCCTGGCTATGTTGTCGATGGGGTCCTGGGGATCCTCAAAAAGCTGCGCCCCGTACAGGGTATGACGCTGCATGATAAGATACTCCTCGGGGGTAAAGCGGGCGGGCTTCTTCAGTATAACGTCCGATATGGCAACCTTTCCGACATCGTGAAGCATGGCCGCTATTCTGAGGGTATCCCGGAATTTTTCACGTTCAAGATCGGACACACCGTGATGATAGGCCCAGCGGTCGTAGATCTCGACGGCGTAACCGGCAACGCGGTTGACGTGGGTGCCTGTTTCCTTGGGGTCCCGAAGTTCCGACATCTTGATCATGCGCAGTATCATGGCCCTTGTTACATAGGCCCTCTGCAGCGCCACCGTGGCGTTGGCCGCGAAATGGGTAATGAGAAATTCATCGTCGGAAGAAAAAGGAACGGTGTTCCCCGCGTTATCTTTCGCGTTGATAACCTGAATGACCCCAAGCAGGCGGCCGTCGGCGGTAACAAGGGGAATGGTCAGGGTAGACGTGGTCTTGTAGCCGGAAAGTTTGTCAAAGGACTGGTTAAAGGAATAGGGGGTATGCGGGGGAATATTGTACATATCCGGAACGTTTATCAGCTTTTTGGTCAGCGCGCAGTACCCGGCAATAGATTTTTCATCGATAAAAACGGAAAACACCGAATAGATCATCTTCTGCCCCTTGGGCAGTTCCTTCTGGATGGTATTATTATGGGCGTATTTTATGACCAGCTTGCCGGCCGACGTACTGTCTTCGATCTGATTTTCCTTCACGTAAATGGAACCAGCGTCGGCGTGAACCACCCTCCTGGCCTCCAAAAGTATACGTTCCAAAAGAAGATCAAGGTCCTGGATCTGATTCAATTCCGAATCAATGCGTATGATGGATTTGAAATCCGTTTTTTCCCCTGTCATATAACCCCTTTTGCCTTATTCTACAACAAAATCGTCACGGGGAACAAGCGGGAGATTATTCGTCTTTCAGGAGAGGCTTTCCCGAAACTAACCGGGTTTTGGGAAATGCTCAGGATTCAGATCAAATATTTTCTCGATATTTTCTCCAAAGAACAGTCAATGGTAACGGAAACATCTTTTATGAATCCTTTTATAGCCTCTTTTACGTCGTTACCCGGTTCTTTTTCCGGTACAAAAAGCTCATAAACATTAATTTCAAAAACATTGGCCAATTTTACGAGGGTCAAAGACGAAACCCAGCTCTTGCCTGTCTCAATATCGGCCAAAAAGTTGGTAGAAATGTCAATTTTTTCTGCCAGTTTTACCTGTGACCAGTTCCGCAGGCTTCGATAGTATTTGATATTCGCACTTAATATCCCCCTCAATTCTGTTTCTTGTATCATTTTAAAAATTTACTCGCGTACTTGATCTTTTTCCAATTGGCTATTATCATATTGTCGACCATGCTATTATATGGTTGGAAATAATATCCGTTATGGAGGTGATTGTATGAAAAACAGGGGATTTTGGAAGTTGTTATTTGCCGCCCTAATCCTGATGGTTCTGAGCGGGCTTGTTTCCTCGGCGGTCAAATCAAACGGAGGCAGAGTTCTTGTCCGGGAAGTAAAAATCAATACCAGGGGCAGTACCTTTGCTGGACTCATCTATGTACCGAAGGACGCGGTTACCCAGGACGAAACGGGAAACTATACCAACAAGCGTCCGGCGGTGATTCTTTCCCATGGTTACCTGAACAGTAACGCAATGCAGGACCCCGATGCTGTGGAACTCGCCCGCAGGGGATTTGTGGTTTTTTCCATGGACATGTACGCCCATGGGAATTCGGAAATGGCCAATAACAGGGAAGAACCCACAGGAACTGTCACCGGCGCTATCGATGCGTACAATTATATGCTCACCATACCCTACGTGGATCATACCCGTATAGGCTTTGCGGGACATTCAATGGGCGGCATGAATACAGGTAACGCCATTGCTATAGAAGCGGGTTTTTATACTCTGGCGGACACCCTTCTCATCATGTTACACGACGAGCTGGGATCTCCCGTCAGCGCACGGGATGTGGCGGACCAGAATCCCGACAGTGTGGCCGACAGGCTTGGTCCCTTTGAACAGGGCGTCTATAAAGCCCGCAAGGCCGAAATAGTAAATTCCTACAGCAAGAAACCCTTCGCGGAGGTATTTCTCGGATCGGGTCCGGGATTCGCGTTTTTATCTGATGCCCATGAAGTGGACGTGGCGGGGGTAAAAGTATGGCGTGATCTTCAGGCTAACGTGGGGGTAGTGCTGGGTGTTTACGAAGAAAATCCCTGGCTGATGTTCGATTCCCGGCCCGATGGTATTAACGCATCGGCCCGGATCAGGGAAACATCCATGGCAAAGCGGCTTTTTGGTACAGGTAATGAGACCGTCAAAACCGGCGTTTGGTACGGCCTTAACCTCTCTTCGGGAAACACTCAGGCCGGAAGCGCCGAACTTGGCAGCCTGTATGAAGAAGATTACCAAAACAGGCAGATCAGGCAGGCGGCCGCGAACAGGGCGGCCAGGGCCATCATACAGCCCAGGGAAACTCACATGATGAATCATTTTTCCCGGCCTACGGTTTCCTTTGTGGTGGAATTTTTTACTACCGTAATGAACTACAATAACGGAGAGCTTGCCCAGGGGGCAAATCCCATTCCGGCAAAAAAGAATATTTGGCTTCTCAAGGAATACGCTAACGGCGTTTCGCTGGCGGGGATGTTTCTTTTTATCTACGCACTGGGTATGCTGCTCCTCCAAGCTCCCTTTTTCAAAACCCTGCAAAAAACACCGCCCTCTCCAGGGCTTTCCAAAAAGGATCCTCTGTTCTGGATAATGGCAGTGCTCTTTGTGATTATTCCCGCAGTTACATATATACCTTTTTTTCTTCTGGGCGGTTCACCCGCGACAAGCGCAGGGGCCAAGGGACCCATACCCTACAGTTTTATCACCAGTGAGGAGATGACTACCCGTGTTGCCTGTTGGGCTGTATTGAACGGCATAATAGCCTTCCTGCTTGTCGGCCTGCGGCATGTTCTCAAAGACAGGAAGAGCGGCATTACCTTCAAGGATCGCTTCGGGCTGGCTATAGGCATTAAAAATTTTGGGAAAGCGCTTTTACTGGCGCTTTGCGTCTTTGCCTCGGCGCAGCTTTTGACAGCCTTCTCCAATTATTTCTTTAATTACTCCGATATGCGCATGTGGGTTATCGCTTTGAGACAGATGAACCAGTCTCATCTTATAGCCTGGGCCTGTTATCTTGTTTTCTTTTTTGTATTTTATTTTGCCAACTCTGTGGTGATCAACTCATCTCGTATGCGGGATATGAGTGACAGCAAAAATATGGCTGTCTTGGCGGTGATGAACGGCTTGGGAATCTTCCTGTTCCTGGTCTTTAACTACCTCTATATGATCATCAAAGGCAATCTTGTGTACAATGACTTCGGTACCGATCAATTCCTGGCGGTCGCTATAGTTTTCCCTATGGTAGTGGTGCTTCCCATGGCCGCGGTATACGGGAGAAAATTCTATAACAGGACGGGCAGTGTATACCTCGGTTCACTGATCAACACCATGATTTTCACTTGGGCGATAGTGGGGAACACCTCTTTCCATTACAGCCTGGTATTCTAAAGTTTTCCGCGGAAAAACGGGAAAAATGACAGGGTAACATTGATTAGCCACAAGTTAATCAATGTTAGCCTGAATACAGCCAATAATCCCCCGGTACTGCCGGAGGTTAGCCGTGCCGAGAGGTCAAGTCCTGACTTTGCATGGCCGGGTTTTGAAATAAACTCGCGTAACAAAAAACACCCCGGGGAAAGGAGTAACCCCGGGGCAGAAACACAAAAAAGGAAGAAGTATGAACCCTTTATTACATCAACAACGGCGGCCCGGAAAGGTTACACGGAAGACGGCGGTTCGGCCTTCCATCCGGCGATAAACTGTTCATGGGCCGCTATGGTGGCCGCCATGACGACATCCTGAAGATCCCCCCGGCCCGCCCAGTCGCCGCCGTCAAGAACATACAGGTGCCGCAAAACGCCTTCAATATCCTTCACCGTACAGGACGGATCGGATTCCCGGCGGCGATGGAGCCCCCTTAATTCCCCCTCAAACGTTTCCCTGTACGTGGTGTCGCGCCAGTCGACGGACGCGCCCGCCATTCAGGGGTCCTCCGTATAGACAATGTCCCGCGCCGTTTCCGTCCGTGAAACGGGGACAAGGATCCCCAAGGCTTCTTCCCAGACGGTTTCCCCCCGCCGCCGCCAGTTTCCCCTTTCGTCCGTGTCGTAATCATAGTGGAAATCCGCGCCGTCCCCGTACATTCTCACCAAAAAGCCGTTTTCATCCCATTGGAGACTTAGACGCCGGCGGGCCTCCGTTCCGGATTCAATGTCCCAGTACACGGGACGATCCCGGTAATAAACGGCGGAAGAAGAGCCGGTGACGGCGGGATCTTCGGAAAGGGAACCTTCAAGGCGGTGTCTTCCGGCGAAAGAAACGCGGCCGCCTCCTTCAAAACGGTATGTTTCGCCGTCCGTTCCCGATACGCCGCGAATTTCGACCGAAAGGACGCGGCCTTCCCGAACGGCGGTTTTCGCGTAAGCCAGGATGCGGCCTTCACCGTCGTACCAGGTTTCCGAAACGCCGTCCGCCGAATCCTTGAGGAGCGCGAAGTAAAAGACACCCTCCCCGCTTACCCTGACAAGGCTTTCCGGGCCGGGATCAAAAAAATCCGGCGGAAATTCCGCCGTCCAGGGACCCCGTCCGCCCGCGCCGTCCAGTACAAGACGGAGAATTGCTCCCCCACCGCCGTATTCCACCTTTGCCATGGCAAGTTCGGCCGAAAGGCCCGGACCGCCCGCGGGCCTGGGAAATTCAAGGAGTCTGTTTGCCTCGTCCCGGCGCACGCGGTACTCGCGTCCGCCTGAATCAAGGCTTACAAGGGACGCGCCGCCGCGCGGGGTAAAGGCGTCCGGGGGAATTTCCAGGGGCCAGAGAGGATTCCAGAGGATTTCCCCGCCGGCGATGGTTTGAAGAAGCGGGGCGATAACAAAGGGAATGTCTTCCGCCCGGGCGGGAACGCCCGCCAAAGCGGGAAACAGCAGCGCGGCGGCAAGCCACCTGAATTTCATGTCTTAACTCCTTCCGGTAAATTCGGGAGAGGCAAAACGTTCACGGGCAAGAACACGGGCCCGCTCCTCCTCTTCCGCCGCCGGGAAACAGCCGGAAACAGGGGCGGCCCCCCCTGGTTCCCCGGCATATTCAAGGGAAAGTCCGCGCCTGAAACCTTCGACGAGGGCTTCCTCCGCCTCCTCAAAGGAAACGGATCTGCCCAAAACGGCGCGAAGACCTGTCACCCTGCCGGGGGGAACGCCGAGCAGTTCCGTCATCAGATCAGGGTCGGTATCCAGAAGAACCGTACCATGCTGAAGAAGCGTGTCTCCCCGGCGTATCCGCGCATTGCCGGATATTTTTTTTTCTCCCGCGTAAATATCGTTGACCGGCTTGAAGCGGGAAGAAACGCCCAAAATGGCAAGCCCTTCCATGACGGCCCCGCATACGGACTCAAACGAAGGAAGGGTTCGGGAAGGGGGAAAAATGACGCTGTAGGTAATTTCGGCCTGGTGAAAAACCGCTCCGCCGCCCGAAGCGCGGCGCACAATGTCCACGCCCCTTTCCGCGCACGCCTCCCGGTTAACCACTTCGGAGATCTTCTGGAAATAGCCTATGGAAACCGCCGGCGGCTCCCATCCGTACAGGCGAAGGACAGGAAGGCCGCCCCCAGAGGCCCCTTCAAGCAGGGCCTGGTCAAGGCCCATGTTGTAAAAGGCGTCCCGGCGGCCCGTGCGGATGAGCCTAATCTTCAGCGGCATGGTAGCTGGTCCTGGCGAAGGGGGCCGAGATGACGCGGGAAAATCCCCTCGCGCGCGCTTCTTCAGCGTAACAGGCGAATGTATCGGGGTGAAGGTATTCAACAACGGGGATCTGCCTTTTTCCCGGCCGCAGGTACTGGCCCATCACCAGGGACGTGACCCCGGCTTCCCTGAGTTCATCCATGGCGGCAAGCACCTCCTCCCGTTTTTCGCCGAGTCCCAAAAGCAGGCTCGATTTGGTTACGGGTATTCCCGCCTCTTTTGCCCCCTTAAGGGTTTCAAGGCTTCCGTCAAAGGAAGCCCTGCCGTCCCGTATATGCTGAAGGGAACGGACCGTCTCGACATTGTGGGCAAGCACGTCGGGAAAGGCGCGGGCCATGACGGCAAGCTCGTCCCGGCGGTAATCGGGGACAAGGGCTTCCACCCTGACGCCGGGAATACGCCGCCTGAGCGCCGCTACGGCGGCGGCGTAACAGGACGCCCCCCTGTCGTCAAGATCGTCCCTGTCCACGGAGGTAAGCACCACATGGCGGAGACGGAGTTCCCCGGCCGCCGCCGCGACGGCCTCCGCCTGGTCCGCCCGGAGCGGCTCGCCCGTCTTCCCCGAAGCGACGGCGCAGAAACGGCAGGAACGCGTACAGACCTTTCCCATAAGCATAAAGGCCGCCGTCCCCTGTCCCCAGCATTCACCCCGGTTGGGACACTGCGCCTCGCCGCAGACCGTATAAAGGCCGAAGCGTTCGAGCGTCTCCTCCAGCCTCGCGCCGGAAGTCCCGGAAGAAAGGGGCCTCCGTATCCAGAGGGGCTTCGCCGGTTCCCCCGGTCCAAAAGATTCCGGGGACTTTGCGCGTCCGGCGGTGTTTTCCATCCCGCTATTCCCTTTGCGGTATGAAACTTGACACCAGAACTATGGGGAGAAGCAGAAGCTGATCGGTCAAATTGTCCTGGTAAAAACCGGGCAGGAGCTTGATCAGCATGGACAGAACAAGCCCGGCAAGACTGACGCGCCAGAGCAGAACGAGCAGCCTTCCGGCGGAAACCTTTTTTTTCCCGCCCAAGGCGTACAGAATCCCCAAAGGCAGGGCCGCGAGCAGAAGGGGATTAACAAAGAGGAGGTTGCTGTTGTGAAAGGTATAATCGTGGTTGGTGAAGAAGGTCATGAAGAAAAGAACCAGCCCTGTTCCGCCGAAGAAAAGCCCCAGAAGACTTTGGCCCGCGCCAAGAAGAATCCTTCCCGCAACGGGACGTTTTGCCTTTACAAAGGAAAAGAAGAGGAGGAGGAGCGCCGCCGCCGTACCCGCTGCAAGTTCGAAGGGCCACTGTTCGCGGGGCTCGTCGAGAACGGCCGGCCTGTTTTTTGCCCGGTAGAGAACTTCCACACCGGAAACCAGAGCGCGTTCGGCTCCCGACGGATCGGTATAGTAAAATTCGCCGAGCCGCTTCCCCATTTCCGAAGGAAGAAACAGGTCGTCCCAGACGGTAATGGGAACGTCAATATCCTGCCCCATGAGAAAATTGAGCAGCCAGTCCATAAAGGGTGAAAACCAGGTATGGCGGCGCACATGCTGGCGCAGGGTAAAACGGCCCGGCGCGTTTCCGTATTTTTCCCTGAACTGGCCGTCGACGGCCATATCGACAATATCCCGGATTGGATGGGAGCAGTTCTTTCTGAAATGATGGTACAGATAGTCCCGGTTTTCGGGGAGCACGTTGTTTTCCGCGAAGCGCCGCACTTCCTCCCGTTTTTCGGGGGGAAGATCCAGTGTGTAGACTGTTATGTCCCGGTTGGCGCGTATATAACCGGCAATGTTGGGCCAGGAAGGAGAAACGCCGCAACTGTAAAGCAGCCGTCCGAACGCGAAATTGACAAAAAAATGTTCGTTTTCAAAAGAGAAAAGGCCGTAGTCGTAAAAATTGCTCTGGCCTGTCCTCGTATCGTCTATGATAAGGGCGATATGACCCCACCAGAAGTAGAGTTCGTCCCCTGGCCCCATGACGGCTATCCGTATGACAAGGTTGTCGCCCGGACCGGCGGCGCCGTTTTGGGCCGAAAGAAGAACGGCCGAAAAAAGAACAATGCCCGCGAGAAAAACGGCCCGCTTCAACAGAAACTCCCCGGCCCTGTCATCGCGCGTCACCGGGACAATCGCGGCCGGGCGAAGGGGATTTTCCGCCCCGCACGGCAAGGCCAAGCAGGACAACGCCCGCGGCAAGAACAAGGGGGAAAACCGCCGCGGCAAGCACGCCTGTTTTAAGCGTCGTCCTGTTCATCACCGCCCCGGCAAGGCCGGGACCGGCGGCGCATCCCACGTCGCCCGCGAGGGCAAGCAGGGCGAACATGGCCGTTCCCCCCGTCGGGAAAACCCTGGAGGCAAGGCTGAAGGTTCCCGGCCACATGATCCCCACCGAAAGGCCGGAGACCGCGCAGCCCGCGAGTGAAAGAAAAGGATACGGTGAAAATACCGCAAGAAAATAACTTGCGAGGCACAAAGCGGCCGCGCCGAAGAGTATACGTTCAAGTTCAAGCTCTACCTTCCGGGAACCAAAGAAAACCCGTGAAAGCCCCATAAGAAAGGCGAAGGCGCATGGCCCCAAAAGATCCCCGGCGGTTTTGGAAACCTTGAGCCCCGCCTCGGCAAACAGCGAAGCCCACTGGGACATAGCCTGCTCCGAAGCGCCCGACGCTATCATCATGACAAAAAGAACGACGAATACTTTTTTGGAAAAGAGGAAGCGGACGGGAAAAGCCTTGACGGCCCCTTCCCCCGAAAGACTTTTCATGGGAACGGCCGCGAAGAGGAATATGTTCACAAAAGGAAGCGCCGCCCAGAGCAGGGGAAGATACCGCCAGTCCGCCGTTCCAATCGTTGTAAAATACAGGGTGGAAAGCAGTACGACGCCCACATAGCCCCAGCAGTAAAACGAATGAAGCAGGGCCATGGCCGCCGACTTGTTGCCTGTGGGAAGGGCCTCCACAATGGGACTTACGATCACCTCAAGAAGCCCGCCCCCCAGGGCGTTGATAACCACGGCGATAACAAGCCCCGTGTAGGGGGGCATGACAAACGGAAGGGTTCCCATAAGAAGGAGGCCCGCCGTACAGAAGACATGGGCGCTTACCGCCGCCGTCCTGTAACCTATGCGGTCGACAAATTTTACCGCGGCAAGATCGACAAGAAGCTGTACGATAAAATTGAGCGAAACAAGCAGCGCCAGTTTTCCCAGTGAAACATCAAACTGACGCTGAAAAGTCAACAGCAAAAGCGAGCCCAGGTTGTTGACTATGGCCTGCGTTATATAACCGGCATAACAGGCCGCCACAGTATGCCGGTATGAAAGTCCTTTCATGAGGAACCGTACGGGCTCAGCCTCCGTAGACGGCGATCATGACGCCCGCCGCGATGGCGGTTCCGATAACGCCCGCGACATTGGGCCCCATGGCGTGCATCAGGAGGAAATTTCCCGGATCGTCTTCAAGCCCGACCTTGTTGGAAACCCTGGCGGCCATGGGCACGGCGGAAACGCCGGCCGAACCGATGAGCGGGTTGATCTTCTCCTTGAGGAAGAGGTTCATGAATTTGGCGACAAGAACCCCCGTCGCGGTTGCGATGGCGAAGGCGACAAGCCCCATCACAACGATGATAAGGGAAGAAGTATTGAGGAATTTTTCCGGGGTCATCTGGCTGCCCACGCCCAGGGAAAGGAACATGGACACAATATTCATGAGCGCGTTCTGCGATGTATCGGACAGCCGCTCCACCACGCCGCACTCCCTTATAAAGTTGCCGAACATGAGGCAGCCGATAAGGGGAGCCGCCGCGGGAATAAGAAAGATTGTCAACACAAAAACCACAATGGGGAAAAATATCTTTTCCGTTTTGGACACGGGCCGCAGTTGCTTCATCTTGATAAGCCGTTCATGTTTGGTGGTAAGGGCCTTCATGATGGGGGGCTGTATGATGGGAACGAGGGCCATGTAGGAATAGGCCGCCACCGCCACAGTGGCAAGAAGGTGAGGGGCCAGCTTCGCCGCTATGTAAATGGTCGTGGGACCATCGGCGCCGCCTATGATGGCCACCGAACAGGCTTCCCTGAGGTTAAAAGCTACGCCGGGAAGATAGTTGGCCACCGAGATGCCGAAGAGGGTACCGAAGACGCCGAACTGGGCCGCCGCGCCCAGGAGGGCGGTTTTGGGATTGGCGATAAGGGGACCAAAATCGGTCATTGCCCCTATGCCTATGAAGATGATGAGGGGAAAGAATTCATTGCCCACACCCGCCCGGTAGATAATATCCAGAAAGCCCTGCCCCTCGCGGGTGCCGTCGGCCAATACATGGCCGGCCTCGCCCATTCCCGCCATGGGAATATTGACGAAGATGACGCCGAATCCTATGGGGATAAGCAGGAGCGGCTCGAATCCCTTTGCGGCCCCAAGGTACACGATAAGAAAACCTACCGCGACCATGAGCAGTTCCTGCCAGCCCAGAATCGTGATGTCCCTGTTGGCCGGAGTCCGTTTGGGCGTGCTGTCGGTGATGAATTTGAATATGCCCGTCGTTTCGGCGATGTTGATGATGAAGCTCTTGAGGGAAACGCGGGGTATATCCCGGCTGTTGGGAATAATGCCGTCAAGGTTTCTGAAGGAAGGCAGTTCGTCGGCCTCCGGGGCCGGCTGGGCGCTCACCCTGGGCATAAAGGAAAATACAAAAGCGCCCGCTATGATGACGAGGCACAGCTTGGTAATCAATACGGGGTTCTTTTTCAGGTCTGTCATGTTTCCATCCTTAATTCGGTTTACGTTTGGTTTGTCAGCCGATTTCGGCAACGGGCTGCTGCGACGCGAGCTGGGCGCCGGGCTGTACAAGGAAATGAACCGTACCGGAAACGGTAGCCTTTATTTCCAGTTCCATCTTCATTGACTCGATGATAAGCACCGTTTCTCCCAGCGCGACCTGTCCGCCCTCGTCCACCGCGTAACGGAGCAGGGTTCCGGCGACAGGCGCCGGAATTACGGTGGAAGCTCCGCCCGAAGCGGAAACCGGGGAAACGGTTTCGGCGGCTTCCGCCGGAACGGCCCCCTCCGGGGGAAGGGAAACGCCCGCCCCGAGGATTTCGGCGACCGGCTGCTGGGAGGCTACCTGCGTACCGGCCGGCACAAGGAAGTGTATTCTGCCCGAAGCGGTAGCCTTTATTTCCAGCTCCATCTTCATTGACTCGATGATAAGCACCGTTTCTCCCGAGGCGACTTCCTCGCCTTCGCCCGCCACATGGCGGAGCACGGTCCCGGCGACAGGCGCGGAAATTACCGCGGCGGCGGCGCTTCCGGCGGATACCGGGGCGCCCGGCGCGGGGGCAACCGCCACGGTACCGGCGGGGGCGACCACAACATTGTAGTTCGCGCCGTTCACGTTGACCGTGTAACGGGCCGCCTGTCCGGGAGCGGCCGCGGGAGAAGCCGCCGTTTCTTCGGGTTTGAAGACAACGGGCCCCTGGGAACGCTTTTTGAAGAAATCGGGGGCGACTTTGGGGAACATGGCCAGGGTAAGGACATCTTCCACGGAAACCGCGCCGGTTCCAAGAAGTTTTTTGGTTTCCTCTTCCAGTTTGCCGTATTCGGGAAGAATGTCGTCCGCCGGCCGGTGGGTAATTTCCCTGTCCATCTTGAGGGCCTCAAGGGCCTTTTGCACCACGTCGGGATTCTTGGGAGCCGGACACGCGCCGTATTTGCCGGCCATGAGATCCTGAAATTCCCCGGAAAGCCGGTTGTAACGGCCGAACAGAACGTTGAACACCGCCTGGGTTCCCACAATCTGGCTCGTGGGAGTTACAAGGGGCGGATAGCCTGAATCCTTCTGGACCAGGGCAATTTCCTTTAACACCGCGTCTATCTTGTCCGAAGCGCCCTGTTCTTTAAGCTGGCTTTCCAGATTGGAAAGCATGCCGCCGGGAACCTGCGACACAAGGATGCGCGTATCGGCGCCGAGGAAACTGGATTCAAACTGCCTGTAGTTCTTCCGTATGTCCCGAAAATAAGCGGCGATTTCCAGAAGCAGGCCGGTATCAAGGCCCGTATCGTATTCGGTTCCCCTGAAAATTTCCACCATTGTTTCGGTGGGACTGTGGCTCGTGCCCATGGCAAGGGAGGAAATAACCGTATCAAGAATTTCCGCGCCCGCTTCGGCGGCCTTGGTCAGGGTGGCGACGCTCATGCCGGTGGTGGCGTGGGAGTGAATCTCCACGGGAAGATCGGTGACTTTCTTGATGGCCCTGACAAGATCATAGGCCACGTAGGGCTTCAAGAGCCCGGACATATCCTTTATGCAGAGGGAATCGGCGCCTATGTCCGCGTACTGTTTGGCGAGTTCCGCGTACTTTTCAATGGTATGAAAAGGGGTAACCGCGTAGGAAATGGCGGCCTGTATGTGTTTGCCGGTTTTCTTCGCGGCGTTGATGGCCGCCGTGAAATTCCGGGGATCGTTGACCGCGTCGAAAATGCGGAAAATATCCACTCCGTCTTTGGCGGCGTATTCCACGAATTTCGCCACCACGTCGTCGGCGTAATGCCGGTACCCCAGGAGGTTCTGGCCCCGCAGAAGCATCATGATCTTCGTGTTGGGCAGGGCGGCCTTGAGCTTTCTGAGCCGCTCCCAGGGATCTTCGTTCAAAAAACGGATGCAGGAATCAAAGGTGGCGCCTCCCCAGGCTTCCAGCGCGAAAAAGCCCGCCTTGTCGAGCTTGTCACAGACAGGAAGCATATCGGCGGTAACCATACGGGTGGCGAACAGGGACTGATGGGCGTCCCGGAGAACCAGATCGGTAAGTTTAACTTTCGGCATTGTTTCTTTCCTTCACATGTGTAAATTTTTTGGCGCGCGCGTTATTTCCGCGATTTGCCGTATTCGGCCACCGCCGCGGATATTGCCGCGGTTACGGCGCCGGGTGTCCCTGAAGCCCCGCCGGATTTGGGGGCGGCGGACAGCCGGACATCCTTGTCGGCTCCCAAGGCGTGCAGGAGCTTCCCGACAAGTGTTATGGAGACAATCATAACAATCAGAAACGAAAACACAATAGCCATGCCGAGCAGGGTAAGGATACCGCTTTGCCCCAGCATTTGAACAATAGTCATAAAACCTCCAGTACGGTTAAAAAATTGGAAAACGAACGAGAAAACAACAGACAGGGGAGGCTGTTCCAAAACTTCAGCTTTGGAACAGTTACTTACCCCAAGGAGAAAATTGCTTTTGTCTACATGTTTACATCATATAGAGTTGGCAATTTTCTCCAGGAGCTTGTTTCATCGCAAACAAAGTTTGCGCACCAACCGGGTTTTGGAACAAGCTCAGGGCTTTCAAAATTGAAAGGATCCAATACACACATGATAGCAAAAAAAGCGGAAGAAACGCAAGGGGCCGAAGACAAAGCGCAGCTTTGCCTTCGGCCCCTGTACATCGTTCCCCGAAAGTAACTATGCTTGTACCATGCTTTTTCCCCTTGTCAGGGACATACGGTCCCTTTCCCCGGAGAACCAGGATGTAACTGTGCGCGGCTGGGTCAGAACAAAACGGGAAATGAAAAACCTGATTTTTGTCGAGGTAAACGACGGTTCCTCCCTTTCGGGCATACAGTGCGTCTTTGACCGCGAAAAAGACGGCGGCGGGAATGACGGCGCGGCGGGGAATACGGCGGAAACACTTGCCGCGCTGGGAACAGGCGCGGCGGTGGAAATACGGGGACGTCTTGTCCCCTCCCCCGCGGCGGGGCAGGACGCGGAAGTTGCCGTGTCGGGGATTACCGTTCCGGGTTCCGCGCCCGCCGAAAGCTACCCGCTGCAAAAAAAACACCATTCGCTGGAATTCCTCCGGGAAAGAGCCCACCTCAGGGCCAGGACCAACACATTCGGCGCGGTGGCGCGGGTACGGAGCGGCCTTGCCTTCGCGGTACACCGGTTTTTCCGGGAACGGGGCTTCCAGTACATGCACACTCCCATCATCACGTCAAACGACGCCGAAGGCGCCGGGTCCATGTTCCGCGTTACCACCCTCGATCCGCTGGCGTCCGCAAAACCGGAATCGGGCTACGGCGGGGACTTTTTCGGCAGGGCCGCCTATTTGACCGTTTCGGGCCAGCTTGAGGCGGAAACCTACGCCTGCGCCCTTTCGCGGGTATACACATTCGGCCCGGCCTTCAGGGCGGAAAATTCAAATACCGTCCGCCATCTCGCGGAATTCTGGATGATAGAGCCGGAAATGGCCTTCGCGTCCCTTGAGGACGACATGGATCTGGCGGAAGACTTCCTCAAAAGCCTTTTTACGGCGGCCCTCCAGGACTGCGCCGAAGACATCGCCTTTTTCGACAAACATTTTTCAGGCGGGGACGGCCGGGGGAACGGCGCGGGGAAGGGAATCGCCGAAACACTGGAAGCGGCGGCCACGTCAAAGTTTGTCCGCATGACCTACACCGAAGCGGTGCGCGAACTGGAAAAATCGGCGGGTTCCTTTGAATACAGGCCATGCTGGGGCCGCGATCTCCAGAGCGAGCATGAAAAATTTCTCACCGAAAAGATCGCCGGCGGACCGGTGATTGTCACATCCTACCCCAGGGAAATCAAGGCTTTCTATATGAAGATGAACGACGATGAAAAGACGGTCCGCGCGATGGATGTCCTTGTGCCCAGGCTGGGCGAAATTATCGGCGGTTCCCAGAGGGAGGACGATCTTCAAAAACTTTCCCGGCGTATGGAGGAACTGGGCATGAAAAAAGACAGCTACTGGTGGTACCTCGACCTCCGCCGTTACGGCTCCGTTCCCCATTCGGGCTTCGGACTGGGGTTTGAGCGGCTCATCCAGTATGTGACCGGCATGATCAACATACGGGACGTGATTCCCTACCCCAGGGCGGCCGGACAGGCCGAATTTTAGGGTAACGCCAATTAACATGCGGCTGACAGGCGTTACCCTGGGGCGGCAGACGGGAAAGAAATGAAAGAAAAAAAAATATGCGCGCTGCTTTTTCTGATCCTCCGCGCCTGTTCCCTCGCCGCCCAGAATCCCCGAAACGCGCCGGACATTGTATCGCGGGCCGCCTCGCTCATAGACGCGGAAACGGGGACGGTACTTTACGAAAAAAACCCGGACGAGGAAATTCCCCCGGCGTCGCTGACCAAACTCATGACCATGCACATCGTCTTCCGCGAGATTGCCTCGGGCAG
>JAIRXH010000181.1 GCA_031268385.1 Treponema sp.
CCAAAGCCCTCGAACTTCTCCACGAATTCACCCATATATTTGGGGCCTAAAAAAAGCAGCCGCAGGCTGTGGCTGAACGGCAGCCCCCTGGCCCGGCGCCCGCCGCGAGCGGAAGATACAGGCGTGTGCGGGACGGCTTTAGCCGTCCCGTGCGCCGCGGTACCTAAAAAAAGCAGCCGCAAGGCTGTGACCGGACGGCAGCGACATGGCCCGGCGCCCGTCATGAGCGGAAGATACAGGCGTGAGCGGGACGGCTTTAGCCGTCCCGTGCGCCGCGGTACCTGACAGAGGCAGCCGCAGGCTGTGGACGGACGGCAGCCCCCTGGCCCGGCGCCCGCCATGTGTAAAAGATACGACCGTGAGCGGGACGGCTTTAGCCGTCCCGTTGTCCGGAATACGCCTCCGAAAGATCCCGCCGGTCAAGGAGCACCGCGGAGCCGTCGGCCCGCTGGGTGATGACATAATTTCCCGAAAAGATCACCGCGGCAAAAGGATGCACCGTGATCGGGGAAAGGGCCTGGCGGGCCAGATCGGTATTGAAACGGCCCAGACGGGCGGCGCCGTCCGAAAGAGTCACCGCGTACAGATCACTCCCGTTTACCCACAGGAGACTCTGCGGGTGTATGTCGTCGTCGCCCTGTTTTATCATCTCAAGGGTATCGCCTGAAATTTCGACAAGCCTCACGGCATAGTTGCCCCGGTCTTCACCGGCTATGGCAAGGATCTTTCCCCCCGTTTGGGTAAACGTCCTTGCCCTTACCGTTGAAAGGGCGGACCTTTTCAACTCGGCGCCGGAAAGGGGATCAAGACTTACCACACGGCCCGCGCCCGAGTCGGGCGCCGTTATACTGACGCCGAGGACCCCGCCGGCGGCCGGACGGCTGCCTTCCTGATCGATAATCTCCTGCTGATCCCGCGCTATTTCCTCACGCTCACTCTGGGCTTCTTCGGTTTTGCGTTCGGCGAATTCCTGTGATCTTTGCGCTTCGTCACGCCGTTCGGCAAGGGCGTCTTCACGCCTGTCCAGTTCTTCTTCCTTTCTGTCCGCGTCCCTCTCCCTTTCCGCCAGCGCCTCGTCCCTGCCGCGGGCCTCTTCGGGGGTCACTCTGCCCGCTTCCCGGTCCGCCCGGTTCTGCTCCTGTTCCCGCGCTATATTGTCCCGGTCGCGGCCTGCCTGGGACCGTTCTTCGGCTATCCTCCGTTCTTCTTCCCGTATGGCTTCACGTTCGGCGGTGGCGCGCTGTTCCGCCTGCTCGGCTTCTCTTTCCTTGAGCTCCACCATGTCACGCCGCTGCTCTATGCCGCGGTCGTCTTCACGCCGCAGTTCTTCCGTTATGCGGGAATCCGAAAGGGAAGATGTGTCTACTGAACTCAAGCCGCCCGGCCCCAGTGGGATCAGCATGAGGGTCTGGCCGGGCCATTCGTCATAACGTATGGAAAGGCCCGTCTTTTCGGAGCTCAGGTTTGACACTACCGGGTTTTTGTAACGGCCGGTAAAGTACTCCCAGTTCCCGCGGTAAACCGCGTTGTATATGGTGATATATTCGGCGAGGAGAGTGGCGTCCTGTTCGGTGTACCCGTATGCCGCCTCCAGATACCCCTGCACAATACGCCTGAGGTTTCTGATATGATCGACGCCGGTATCGACCCCAAGGCCAAAGATGTCGGCGTCCAGTTTGCCGCTCTCGGGGGCGGTAACCGAATGAATGACAAAGTACCGGTTCGACGCGCCGGGACGCGCCGTTCCCGCGTTGACCTGCAATCCCAGGCTGTAGCCGATATTCCGTATCTGGGCGCGGGTTTCTATCCGCGCGTGGGGACCTTCGTAGTTGATGAAGGCCATAGGGATCTGGCTTTTTTCCAGTTCGTCCCGGTCAACCTGCGCATAAACGGCCCCGCTTCCGGCGAGGAAAAGGGCGGCTAGGACAGATAAAAAATATCCGTATTTCCTGGTCATACATCGTCCCTCCTTGGGAATACCTTCAATTATATGTCTAGGGCCGCAGGGTGTCCAGTTCGCGCCGGGCGCGGGCCCGCACGGAAGGCGGCGGCGTATCCCCTGCGAGCGCGGTGAGGATCTTCACCCCGGTATCGCTTAGGGGAGGGCCCGAAAAGCGGCACAGCGCTCCCGACGCCGACGCTATGGCGGTCAGCACCTGTTCTTCCCTGAGGATGACAGGAGAATAGAGGGCCGCGGCAAAGGCCCTGAGGGCGGCGCCGTCGGGATCAAGGCCTATGGCGCCCAGCGCCATGGCGGCGGCGGCCTTGACCGGAGCTTCGTCGTCGCGGGTAAACACCTTTATGAGGAAGGGTATGGTCTCGCTCGATCCGAAGACGGACAGAAGCCGCAGCGCCCGCACCCGGTACCGCACCTGCACCGGCGGCCGGGCTTTCGCGGGTCCCAAGAGATCGGCGCTGCTTCCGGCCGCCTCCATGAGGTAGGCCGTATACTCAAGCTCGTTTTCCCCCACTTCCCCCGATTTGAGCGCCGCCTCGATACGGTCAAATTCCCGGTCAAGGCTCTCCTCCTCAAACCGGTAATGTTCGTCCGCCCAGGATGAAGGGGGCGGGTTTCCCGTGCCGTAGGAGCCTTCGGGAACGGGACCATAGAGGGATTCCCGGCCCTGCCGCACCCTGTCTTCGAGTTTGTAGGCGTAGAGAATCCAGTCGGCGCCCCCCGAATAGAGAACCCCTTCGTCTCCGAACGCGGGAACGGCCGCCGCGCCCTCGAGGTGTATATACCAGAGCCGCCTGCCGTCTTCGGTAAAACCCGTCGCCCCCGATTTGGAAAGCACGTAGACGCCCCTTTCATCGTAGAGCATCACGATATTGTCTCCGGGATCCCCGGTCCGGTTCACGGCGGAACCGGATCTTTCCATCGCGAGATGGCTTTTCCCCGTCCAGATAAAAGCGCCGTCTGTCCCCGAAATGAGGATGACTTCACCGTTTTGAAGGATCGCCGCCGCCGTGTTTTCCCGGCTTGCCGCCGCCAGAGGCGGGGAGGGAAGCCTTGGAAAGACATAGGGCCTCCCGCCCGGCCTGGCCGGGTCCAGCATTTCCACACGGCCGCTTGCGTAAAGGACAAGGGTACGGCCCCATGTTTCGATATTTCCCTTTTCCCCGGACGGTATCATTGAAAGGACCGCCCGGGGAACCTCGGAAAGACGGCGGGAAAGAATACGGCCGAAAGGATCGGCGCGGACAAGATCGCCGTTTTCAAGTACGGCCAGGATCCCGCCGTTTTGATCGAGCCGCGGGCTGAGGGCAATGTCCGCGGCGAGATCTCTCCGCCAGAGGAGGCAGCCCGACGCGGTGTAACAGGAGATGCGTCCGCCTGTGGGGACATAGACGCGGCCGTCCCAGCCCGGAACGGCATTTCCCGAAAGGGGGCCGCCGGGATAAGCCCGCCACAGTTCACGGCCCGCCCTGTTGACCGCGATGAATGTCCCGTTGGTTCTGGAAATATAGCAGGTCCCTTCCCGTGAACGGGCGACATAGGGGCTGAGCCGTCCCCTGGCGGAATAGGTCCACAGCGGGCGGCCGCGGTCCGAATACGCCTTGATGTTTCCGCCGTCCAGTACCACCACCGCCGAGTGAACCTGCGCGGCCGGAAGGCCCGTCACTTCTCCGCCAAGGGCCTGGCGCCAGAGCGGATCGGCGGAAAGGGGCCCCATGCCTGTATCCTGGGCAGCAAGGAGGGACGATACAAGGGAAAACACCGCACATACGGCGAAGCGTCCCGGAAAGACGTCCCGTTTCATGATCCGCGTTTCCGCCTGAAAACCCCCATGCTTTCAATGTGGGCGGTCTGGGGATAAAAATCGTACAGACACAGTTTTTCCAGATTGTATTCCCCCGCAAGTTCACCGCCGTCCCTGGCCATGGTGGCGGGATCACAGGACACATAGGCAAAAAGCGGCGGCCCCTTCGCGGCAAGCCAGCGCCTCATGCCGGGGGAAAGGCCCCGCCTGGGCGGATCGGCCACGACAAAGCCGTAACCAGGGCCTGACCTTTGAGCGCCGTTTTTCATTTTAACCCAATCTTCGTCCTTCATGGCGAAAAACGCAATCCCTTCACCCTGTACATTTTCACGGGCCAGCGCCAGCGCCGTCCTGTTTTCTTCCACCAGATCGATACGGGGAAAACGGTCCTTCAGAAACAGGGCGAAGGTTCCCACGCCGCAGTAGATGTCGGCGGCGGGAAGGCCCGCCGGGGCGGATTCGGCGGTTTCAAGCAGATCCGTAACGAGTTTTTCCAGCATGACGGCGTTGCTCTGGAAAAACACCCCCGCGTCAAGGATTATCTCCCGGTCCAGGAGCCGCGTGCGGCCCCTTTCCACCGCTCCTTCGCAGAGGAACAGTCCGTTCCGGGAATAGGCGGTGAAACATTCCCTTTCGGGGAAGGTTCCCCCTTTCAGCGCTGCGCGAATGCCGGCCTCGGCGACAGGACAGTCCGGCGCGGGGATTACTTCGCTGCTTTTACGGGCCCTGAAACCCGCGGACAGCTTTTCTCCGGCGCGGTGAAGCCGCACCCTGTTCCGGTATTCCCAGGGCGCTGAAGCCGCCGCGCAGGGGAGGGGAATGCCGGTACGTCCTATATGGATAAAGGCGTTTTTCAGTATGGAGGTCTTGGCTTCAAGCTGGGATTCATACGCGAGATGCTGGAGGGAACAGCCGCCGCAGATTCCGTACAAAGGACAGGCAGGTTCCGTTCGCAGCGGCGAAGGCTCAAGCAGGCCGGCAAGTTCAGCGATGGCCCAGTTTCCGTGTTCCCGGATGACGCGGGCCCTTACCGTGTCGCCGGGGGCGGTCATGTCGATGAAGACCTTCATGCCGTCCACGGAGGCAAGTCCCGCCCCTCCCAGGGCTATTTCCCTTACCGAAGCGGTAAAAACGTCCCCTGCCGCCATGCTCATACGATCATTTTATACCATCATTGCAACAACATAAACAGCGCGGTACAATAAGGCATGAACGGTGTTTTTGAGGCTGATTCCGCGGACTGGTTTACATCCGGCGACGGCGCGAAACTTTTTCTTCGCCGCTGGAGTCCCGGTTCCGGGCTCAAGGCGGCGCTTCATATTGTTCACGGCATGGCCGAGCATTCCCTGCGTTACGCGAGGCTTGCCCGCCGGCTTAACGGGGCGGGCATTGAAGTGTGGGCCGCCGATCAGCGGGGCCACGGCAGGACGGCCGACACGGCGGTTAACGATCCCGGGCGCGGGGGGCTTATGGGCCACTGCGCCGACTTCGGCGGTTTTGACAGGGTGACTCTGGATGTAGACTGCATCAACAGAAAAATACGGGAGGAAAGGCCCGGCCTTCCCCTGTTTCTTTTGGGCCATTCCTGGGGTTCGTTTATCGCGCAGCATTACATTGAAACCTTCGCGGGAAGAGACGCGGACAGCGGGGACGGCGCGGCGCCCATAGACGGCTGCGCCCTTTCGGGCACAAGGGGGCCCGGCGGGTTCAGGATACGGGCGGGGTCTTTCTTTATGGCGGCCCTTGCCCTTATCGCCGGAAAAAGGCGGGCGTCCGCGTTCGCCAGGGCCGCCGTCGACGGTCCCTACAACAAACCCTTCAGGCCCAACCGCACGCCTTTCGACTGGCTTTCGAGGGATGAAGAAGAAGTGGACGCCTATGTACGGGATCCTGCCTGCGGCATCCTCTGTTCGGCGGGTTTTTACCGGGATATGGTGGACGGTCTTTACCGCATACACAGGCCGGCCGCCATGGAAAGGATAGACAGGGATCTTCCCGTGTATGTTTTTTCGGGCAGCGCCGATCCCGCCGGCGGCATGGGATCGAGTCCCACCGTCCTTGTCAACGCGTACCGGTCCATGGGGATGAAAGATCTGGAATTTGTCCTTTACCCCGGCGCCAGGCACGAGACGCTCAACGAAACGAACCGGGAAGAGGTGTCCGAAAACCTTCTCTCCTGGATTTTGAAACACAGCGGGGAGGCGGAAACCTGTTCCGCCGGAACCGTACCGGGGCAAACGGCCCGCCAGGGTGACCGGTGACGTTTTTTCCAAAAGGAGCATTGTTTGCGCGTTAGATATTCTGCCCGCCAGGATGGAAAGCCCGTCAAAAAGGCGATTGTATATACAAGGGATGAACACGGCATCAACGCCGCCGACGTGGACAGCGACGCGGTCAGCATTGTCGAACGGCTCAAGGCGCAGGGCTACGAGACGTACATTGTGGGAGGCGCGGTGCGGGATCTTATCCTGGGAAAAAGACCCAAGGATTTCGACATCGCCAGCGCGGCAAGCCCGGCCAGAATAAAAAAAGTCTTCCGCAACGCCCGCGTCATAGGCCACCGTTTCAGGCTGGTTCACGTGTATTTCGGCCCGAAGATCTTCGAGGTTTCCACCTTCCGTTCCCTCAAGGAAGGCCCCACAGGCAATTCCTTCGGTTCCATCGAGGAGGACGTTTTGCGGAGGGATTTTACCCTGAACGCCCTGTTCTACGATCCGGGGAAGCAGATAGTCGTGGATTATGTCGGCGGCATGAAGGACATACGGGAAAAGGTGATACGGCCCATCATCCCTCTTTCCCTGATATTCAGGGACGATCCTGTCCGCATGATACGGGCGGTCAAGTACGGCGCGGCGGCGGGTTTTACGCTCCCCTTTCCGCTCAGGTGGAAAATAAAGCGGCAGTCCCCGCTTCTTTTGTCGGTTTCCCCCTCACGGCTTACCGAGGAGATCTTCAAGATCATACGCTCGCCGGCCGCCGCGGTTATTGTCCAGGCGCTGGAGGGTTTCGGTCTTTACGGGTACCTCCAGCCGGCCGCCTCCCTCCTGATGAAGGAAAAAAGCGGTTTTCGCGGCCGGTATCTGGCCGGCCTTGAACTCCTTAACAAACCGGGTTTCAAGAACCTTCCCGGCGAAACGCTGGCGGCCCTTATACAGGACTACCTTGAGGATGAAACGGACTGGGAGGCGGGCATCGCGGAAAATTACAAGAGCACCTTTGCTCTGGCCCGCTCCTTTGTTCTTCCCATGAATCCGCCCAGGGTGGAAATGGACAGCGCGGTAAGGCTTGTCTTCGCCGCCCGCGGCATCATCATCAAGAAGTCACGTTTTCTTGAACGGGGAAAACCCCCCCGCGAAAAACCGGAGCACACCGCGAGGAGCCAGGGCCCCGCCGAGGACATTCCCGCCGAGCCGCACAATCCGCGCCGCAGGCGGCGGAGGCGCGCTCCCTGGTCCGAAACGGGCGCCCCGGCGGATTTCTGACGCCGGGCGGAACCGGGACTATCGGGAATTTCCCCCAATACGGGCGATGAGGCTTTCCGCCTTTTCCCGGTAGCGTTCCGGGGACGCCGAGGCGGCTTCTTCCAGAAACGCAAGGGCCTCGCGGTTTTTGCCCGCCGCCGCGGCGTTGACGCCCCGCGCGTAGGAGACAAGGGCGCGGTCGGCGCCCCGCTCAAGGCTCATGCGGTAGTATTCTTCGGCCATGACATAGCTGTTTTCCCCGTAGGAAAGAAGCCCCAGGTAGTAATAGGGGACATGGTGGGATGGCTTCTGGTTCATGGCGGTGACAAAGGCCAGTTCCGCCCCGGCGGGGTCTCCTTCCGCGTAGGCCTTTTCCCCTTCGGCGACAAGCTCCGCGAACGTTCTGCGGGAATTGATGTACGCGCGGTAATCCTTCTCCATGTTTTCCAGGCTGTTCCACAGGCGTATGCGGTCCACCACCGCCTGTGAATTTTCGGCGGCGGTTTTCTCCCCGGAAAGCACCATGAAGCAGTCGGTGAGCGTTCTGAAATACTCTTCCCGTCCGCTGCTGAGGAAAAACGAGACCAGGGACCACGAGACGCTCTGGAAATTTTCGGGGATTCCCCTTTGATCGGCAAGCAGTATGTCTTCGATGCCCGGCGCCCTGCCGCCAAGTCCCTTGACCGTCTCAAGCCAGGAAAGGTTTTCCTCGTAGTTTATTTCACCCGAACCGGAAAAACCCACCGTGCTGAAATAGATGGCGAACCCTTCGCGTATCCACGACGGGGGAAAGGGGACAAAGGCCCGCAGATACTGGATAAAGGTCTGATAGGGGAGGTTGTGCCATTCTTCGGCGCTGCCCCGGTTGATGACAAGCTCCCGGCGGTCGCTCTGGTTGTAGTGAAGGTAGACCGCCCCGCTCCGGCTTGAGCCAAGCCGCGCGGAAACATAGTTGTCGTAGGTTTCCCTGTCCTGCCAGGCCCGTACTTTGAGGGGCAGGGCGGCTCTGGCCGGTTCAAAACGGAAAAGCCGCGAATAGACCGTGAACCGGTTTTCCATTTCCTGCGCGAGCCGTTCGCCGTCTCCCATATCGGACATGACTTCGTAATGCGCCGTTTTTACGGTAACTTCCCCTGTCACGGGGGCGGATGGAACCTGGGCGAAAACGCGGAAGGACAGCAAGAGGACGACAGGCGCGATGGATCTCACGTTCATTTCCTTCTCCTTATTGAATCAGCTTGTCTATGATGATATTCACCTGTTCTATGAGGATGCCGGTGTACCGCTCTATGTTGTCTATGATGTACTGCTGCAATTCGTGTATGTTTCCTCCCAGCTGTGTGCCGTAGGGTACGTCTATGGTAATAACAAGGTGGTAGCCTATTTCATCGTCCTTTACAACGATCTTTTTAATCCGTATGTTCTGATTATACTCGTCAACGCAGTGAATGACCATCTGTGAAAGGGCCGCCTCGGAAATTATCACCCTGCCCCGTTTTGAATATTCGGGCCGTACCACGGATTTCTCGTGAATTTTGGGCGTGGGACCTATGCCGCCCGGCCCCCTGTTCCGCTTGAAGATGCGGATGGCGTCGTAAAAAATATTGGGATAGCTCCGCCTGATTTCGATGGAAGGAACAGGGATGACATGCTTCCCCTCGATACGGCGGGTCCGTATTGCCTTTTCAATTTCATCATGGGTGGCTATATCCTCTATCCGTATCAGCCGGGAAGGGGAGGGCAGCTGAAGCCGGACGGCTATCTTGTTCACCATCTTTTCCGAAGTTCCCAGAACAAGCACCTTTTTGACCTTTTCCACCTGCAGTTTCCGGGCCACTTCGTCCCTGTGTGATTTTTCGTCGAAAAGCGCCACCTTGACCGCGGCGAGAAAGGTGCTCTCCTTCTTTGCCGAATGGCCGGCGATGATACGGTTGTCCAGAATAAGGAGGCCGTCGTCTATGATAAAATCAATGCCGTATTTCTGGGCCACGAGCTTGGCGCGGAAACTTTTTCCCGTACCGCTTTCCCCTATGAGCGCGTACGTTTTGATTCTTCTCCAGGGCCGGAAAAAACTCCAGAACATCATTCAATTATAGGAGGAGTTTCCCGGTGGTACAAGCGGAACACGGGGAAGGCGGAAGCGCGGGCCGGACGGTTACCCGGCAGGGCCGGGCAGGCCGCTTTGGCCCGGAAAAAGTTCCGCGATTTTACGCGCGAAGCGGGGAGGCAGGGGGGCGGTAACGCGGAGGGGATCCCCGCCGTCCGGCCGGGGAATCTCGATTTTCCAGGCGTGCAGGAAGAACGCTCCGCCTTGCCCGCCGCCGTATTTTTTGTCTCCCGAAAGGGGGTGTCCCCTCACGGCGGCCTGGGCCCGTATCTGGTGCGTTCTTCCGGTAACCGTTTCCGCGAGAATGAGGGTATGCGCAAGGCCGGCGCGCGCCGGGCCCGACGCGAGCGGCCGTACCTTGGTTAGGGCGGCACGGCCTTTTTCCCCGTCCGTTCCCGCCGCGCCCGGCGCCGTTTTCAGGGTCTTCCTCAGGGACGTGTCCCGGACAAGTTCGTCCTCCCATGTTTCCGCTTCTTCGACCGTCCCGTCGGTAATGGCCAGGTACTGTTTTTGTACGCGTCCGCCCTGGAGCATGGCGCTGAAAAAACGGGCGCCTGAAAGATCCGAGGAAAACACGATGATCCCGCTTGTCGGCCTGTCAAGGCGGTGCAGGGGGCCGGGACTGAAGGAAAGCGAAGGGGGAAGCTCCCCGGCAAGATAGCCGCGCACCATAGCGTCAAGGCACAGTCCCCGGTCCGCCTGTCCGCCGTGGACAGCGAGGCCGGCGGGCTTGTTGATGACAAGAAGGCCGTCCCCCCGCCACAGTATGTCAAGTCCGCCCTCCGCCCCCGAAGTCCTCCGCGCCGCCGCGGCGGCATTGACGATGTGGGCCTTGGGGTCGGCGGCGCGAGCCGGTTCGTCCCCGGAAAGACCGTTCACCGTTATGACCGCCCCTTCCCCGACGCGGTCTTCCCCGGCGGCGGCTTTCCCGTCGACAAGAACGCTCCCCCCGCGCAGAAGCCGGTGCAGGGCGGAAAGCGGAAGGGACGGCAGCGCCCTGCGCAGTACGCGATCCAGCCTGCGGTCCGCGTCGTCCCGGCCCGCCGTCAGTATAAGGGGTGTACGGCCTGCCATAATGTGCGCCGTCTACCGGCCGTGGCAGTGCTTGTATTTTTTGCCGCTGCCGCAGGGACAGGGATCGTTCCTGCCGACCTTGGGGTGGGAGCGCACCACCGTCACGCCCGACCGTCCGGCCGCCTCCGCCGCGGACTGGTGCGGCGCGGGGGAAGAAGGCGCCGCACCGCCTGACGCAAAGGCCCCCATGCTGCCGTGGCTTGCCGACTGCGCCCGTATCGGGGAACGCGCGGCCCTTTCTTCGGGACTGCCGGCCACCTGTATGCGGACAAGGTGGAGGCGGGACGCTATTTCGCGCCGTATCTCGTCTATCATGGTGTCGAAAATCTGGAAGCCTTCAACCTTGTATTCGGTAAGGGGGTTCTTCTGGGCATAACTGCGGAGGTATACCGCCTCCCGCAGGGCCTCCATGTTTTCAAGATGATCAAGCCATTTCCGGTCTATCTGCAGAAGGTACTGCTCGCGGATGATCGCGTTAAGATAGGCAGGGCCTATCATGTTTTCTTTTTCCTCAATGTCTCCACGCAGATCGTCAACAAGGCGCTGTTCAAGCAGCTCCGGATTTTTGAATTCATCGCTGTCGGGGCCGGGGAAACCGGCGGGCAGAATATAACCAAATTTGATTCGAAGCTGTTCGGCAAGCTCCCTTACCGCTTCCAGGGAGTCGTGCCGCTGGAGGCTTCGGAAAGCGCCGATCAGCTCCCCTGTCATGCCGGCCGTCGCGTCGTTTACCCTGTCTTTAAGATTCGTGTCGGTGAGTATGGCGTCCCGCTGTTCGTAGATGAATTTGCGCTGCTGGTTAAGCACGTCGTCGTATTCAAGCAGATGCTTGCGGATCTCGAAATTCCGCTCCTCCACTTTTTTCTGGGCCTTTTCTATGCTCCGGTTAAGCCAGGGATGATAGATGGGCTCCCCCGGCTGCATGCCTACCCTGGTCATGAGCTTTTTGATGTTTTCGCCGCCGAAAAGGCGCATAAGATCGTCGTCCATCGATATAAAGAATTTCGAACGGCCGGGGTCCCCCTGCCTTCCCGAACGTCCCCGAAGCTGATTGTCGATGCGGCGGCTCTCGTGCCGTTCCGTCCCTATCACGTAAAGGCCGCCCAGCGATTTGACTTCCTTGTAATCGGAAAGCCACTTTTCGTATTCCTCCGCGAAAATCCGCGCGTACGCTTCCCCGTCCGCCCCCGTGCCGGCCCGCCTCCTCGCGCGGTGTTCCGGGCTGCCCCCCAGCTTGATGTCCGTTCCGCGGCCGGCCATGTTGGTCGCTATGGTAACGGCCCCCTTTGCCCCCGCCTCGGCTATGATCATCGCCTCCCTGGCGTGGTTCTTCGCGTTGAGCACCTCGTGCCGCACGCCCCGGCGGGTAAGCAGGGCCGAAATGCGCTCCGACTTTTCTATGGACACCGTTCCCACCAGCATGGGCTGGCCCTTCTGGTAGGCGCCGGCGATTTCGTCGCACAGGGCGCCGTACTTGTCCCCCTCGTTAAGGTACACCACGTCGTCTTCGTCGTTACGGACCACCGGCAGGTTAGTCGGGATAACCACCACGTCAAGGTTGTAGATCTTGCTGAACTCCACCGCCTCGGTGTCGGCGGTGCCGGTCATTCCCGAAATTTTTTCGTACAGCCTGAAATAATTCTGAAAGGTAATGGTCGCCAGCGTGCGGTTGCGCTGGGCTATGCGGATGTGCTCCTTCGCCTCGATAGCCTGGTGAAGGCCGTCGGAATAGCGCCTGCCGTAGAGTATGCGACCGGTAAATTCGTCGACAATCTGGACCAGGCCTTCCTGCACCACATAATCGACATCGACGTGAAAGAGCCGGTGGGCCCGCAGCGCCTGGGTAAAATAGTGGAGGTACTCGAAGTTCTGTTCGTCGACGATGGCCCCCGTGATAAGGCCCCTTTTTTTGAGAATCTCCTCAATCTTGGCAAGGCCGTCGTTGGTAAAGGAAACGCCCTTGTTCTTTTCGTTGATCTTGTAATCGCCCGTGACGTCTTCCCCCTGCGTTTCGTCGGGGTACTCCCCGTCGTCCTTTTTCCTGACTTCCTCAAGGGACCCCAGGAGCTTGTCCACCTCGGCGAACTTGAAGGTGTCGTCCTCGGCGGCCCCCGAAATGATAAGGGGAGTGCGGGCCTCGTCTATGAGGATGGAATCGATTTCGTCGACAACGCAGAAATGGTGGCCCCGCTGGACGCGGCCCTTGAGGGACGGGCTCATGTTGTCGCGGAGGTAATCGAAGCCGAATTCGTTGTTGGTTCCGTAGGTAATGTCGCAGCCGTAATTCTCGCGGCGGCGGGCGTTGTCCATGTCAGAGAGGATGGTTCCCACGGTAAGCCCCAGCGAGCTGAAAATGGGCCGCATCCATTCGGCGTCCCGGCCGGCAAGGTAGTCGTTCACCGTGACCACGTGGATGCCCCTGCCGGGGATGGCGTTGAGGTAGGCCGCGGCGACGCTCATCAGGGTTTTCCCTTCCCCCGTTTTCATCTCGACGATTTTTCCCTGGTGCAGCACGATGGAACCGAGCACCTGCACGTCGTAGGGCCGCTCGCCCAGGGTGCGGCGGGCCGCCTCGCGGGCAAGGGCGAAGGCTTCGGGCATGAGGCTGTCAAGGGCCTCCCCGTTTCCGAAGCGCTCCCTGAACGCGGCCGTTTCGCGGGGAAAGGCCTCAAGCGGAAGGGACGCGGCCCAGGCTTCCTTTTCGTTCACCCTGTGCAATATCGGCAAAAGCGCCTTGAGGTCCCGTTCGTGCTGGGAGCCGAAAAACGCCTTGACTATGTTATCAAACATGAGGTAACTGTACCCTTTTTG
>JAIRXH010000029.1 GCA_031268385.1 Treponema sp.
CCCTGTTATTCTTTTTTGGGTATTCTCCTGAAATGGGATTCAAGGAAAATTTAAAGTCGGAACTGAATTACAAGGGAATGCTGGTCAAGGAACTGGCCGCTCTGTCGGGAATAAAAAAACACACCATAGACAACTATCTAAACAGCCATAACGCAATGCCTTCCGCCGAGGCGGCGGTCCGCATAGCGAAGGCGCTGGATGTGTCCGTGGAATACCTTGTCACCGGGAAGGAAAACGGCCGCAGGATAAACCATTCCGCTTCCAGCCCGAATCTGCGGCTATTCCTCCACAACGCCGAACAGCTGAACGTAAAAAACCGGAAAATAGCCCTTGCCCTGCTCAAAACCCTCATCAGGGAACAAAACGCGGACAAATGAACCGCCCTGCGGCCCTACAGTTTGTCTATGAGCATGGAACACTTTCCCGATGGAATGGGCAGGGTTTTCTTCTTCTTGTCCAGAATGTTTATTGTAAAGTAGTAGAGTTTTTCGCTTTCCATGTGTATTTCCCAGCCCCGGCCGCTTTTGTTGGAGAGAATTGTGATCATGTTTTTTTTGAGCGAAAGGTTTTCAATTCCCATGATCTCAAGGTTGGGGATGATCCAGTCCACCGTTTTGCGGGGCAGGGAAATGAAGAGCCCCACAATGTTCTCTATGGTAAGACAGATGGTGGAAAGGGCGTCGTAGGCAAGGTACTGGGGGCGGTTAAAGTCGCTTTTGCCCGGCCATTTTGCCGGACCTTCTTTCGCGGGAAGATACGCTTCCCACAGATTCCCCTTGTGGTGGTTGCCGTCGACGCTCATGGAATCGAGCATAAAGTACAGATGGCGAATGGCGCATTCACGGGCAAGCTCCCAGCGCTGGTAGCGTTCAAGGCCTTTTATAACCATGAATGTCAGATGGGGAAACACGGAACCCCGGTAACCCCGGCCGTTTTCATCGTACGCCTTTTCACAGACGGCCAGAGACGGAAAAGGATGGGGCGCGCCGAAATATTCGGGATCGGAGAGCTTCGCGATGATGCGTTCCGCCTTGTCGTCGTTGGGAATTTCCGCAAGAAGGGGCCAGTAACCGGCAATGGTTTTAACGGGAATGCGCTTTTCATGGCGGTCTATATCGTAGTAAAAACCGTCTTCAGGATCCCACATAAGGGAATTGATGCGGGTCTTGAGGGAAAAATACTGCCGCTTGTATTGAAAGCTCGCATCTTTGTCATTGAGAATGTCGGCCAGCGCGGACATGTAAAGCACATTAATCGCGATCATGGTGTTGAGATCCATGGCGTAATAGGCGTCTTCCCGTGGGGAATTTATCATCCCCGTAACCGAAAGCGGCGCCCGGTAAAGGCCGTTGGGTTTTTTGAAGGTCTTGTCTATCCATTCGTTGTATTTATGAAGAGTGGGAAGCACATCCTTGACCCGCTTCTTGTTGGCCGACTTGTGGTACAGGTTGAATTCCGCCCAGGCAAAAAGAGGTATGCCCAGTCCTTCAGGATTATCCTTGTCCAGCACACGAAGGCCGGTCGCTATATCATAGGCGGACCGTATCGCGCCGTCGGGCTCCTGCCGCTGGTAAAAGACATCCAGAGTCGGATGCGCTTGGTAGATGCGGTTGGAATACACCAGAAAAAACGAGGAAAAGATGGCGTCCGACTGGAAAACCGTGGAACTGCCGGGGTAGGAAAAAAATTTTCCTTCCATGACGTCCGACCCCGGATTCCAGTAATCCTGCAGCCATGCCCATGTTTTATCGTAAATGTCGACAAAATCCTGATCATAAAAATGGATCTTGGGGAAATCACGTTTGGTCACTCAGGCTCCTCGGGGCATAAAACGAATGTGACCTTCGCCCTTGCCCTTATTTTATCCGTTCGAGATTACTTCATGAATACAAAAAAGTCAAATTTCCTCTTGAAACGATGTAAAAACGGCAAATTCCCGGAAAAATTATATACTCAACACAGTGATTCTACCACATTTTTTCCAAAAAGGGAAGAAAAAAAGGGGAAAAACGAAAAAACGGCCGGACGGCCAGGCGGCCCCAAAACGGCCCGTTTCACCGGAAGCCGGCCCCGCCGTTTCAGTAAAAGATCCTGATGTGCTCCAGCGCCGCGCGGTGCTTCATCTTGATGACAAGGAGCTGATCTTCGGGCAGATACACCCAGCCCGAAGAATCGTAGCGTTCAAACTGCGGATCGGTACGGTAGTCGATATTGTAAAGCTGCAGTTTGGTAAAGGGCCGCACGCCCCGTATCATCATGTAGTGGGTTTCCCCGGCGGGAAAACCGACGGAGATGTCAAGAATGTTGTTTTCCTGCGACGCCGAAACGGCGGAAGCGGCGGTCCAGGTCCAGATGCCGTTGACGCCCGCGCCTATTCCCGCCGCCCGGGGGTAATAGTCCCCGGCCCGCATAATACGGTAAAGTTTCGCCGCCGCGAGGCGCGGTCCCGGATTTTCGGAGATGATTCCCCCGTCTGAAACCGAAAGCGACGCGGGGAGCGTCCCGTCTTCGGCGGTCAGGGACAGCACGGAAAGGACAAGGGACCGGCCCACACCGGCCCAGCCAGGGCTGCCCGAATCTTCCGCCCAGGCAAGAAGACCGCTTCCCAGCCGCAGGTTGAATTCAACGTCCGCCGCGCCGCCCTGAAACACAAAGACGCGGCCGCCGTCGCTGTGTATCCCTTCGGAGATTACAAAACACGCCTGATCGGCCAGCCGCTCAAAGGGGTTTTCCTCCCGGCCGCGGTACTGTTTCATGTCCATGAAGCCCTCAAAAATACCCGGCGCCAGTTCCGGGGACAGTGAGGAAGGATCAATGGAACGTATCAACTCGACGCCGTCGTTGAGAAAATTGAGATAACCCCGCACGGCAAGAAATTCGAAAACATGGCTTTCGCCAAGAAAACCGGAAGACTTCTCGTTGATGAGGCGGGAAATACGGCTTATCCTGTCCCTCTCGGCGGCGGTAAAGGAAATACGCGCCTCGCCCATGCGGCCAAGGTACACCGAGGACTCGTAGGTCCGCCTCGGTCCCCCAAGAAAGGCGGAAGAAACGGCGGATACGGCGGCCCTGTAAACACCCCTTCGCACCGCCTCGGCCGCGCAGGCGACGATCACGTCTTCATCGGCGGTTGTCTGAACCGTCCGGTTCCAGATCGAAAAATTCTGATCCCTCCAGCGCGACATGGCGGCGGCATAGGTCTCCCGGCTTTCCGCCCCGGCAAGAACGAAATCTTCAGGATTGAAGGCCCTCTTTTCCGGTACGGCCCGGTATGAGACGGAATCGCCGTCCGCCTTGAAGGAAAGCAGCCGGTCCTCCGCGCCGTCTGTCAAACGTCCAAAGGTATAGTCGGTTCCGCCTGAGTTTATCACCATTTCCCCGCCGCCCGAATTCCTTACCCGCGATGACTTCAGTGGTTTGTAGGGCAGTTCAAGCGCCGCTGTTTCCCCCCCAAGGGCCGCCGATATCCGCAGTTCCAGACTTCCGCCTGAGTACCGCGTCGTAAAGGCAAGCTCTGTCCCCCCCGGAAACGTAAATGTCGCGGCGTCGCCGGCAAGAACAAGGAATTCCGGAAGAACCGGGGTTCTGCCGCCGGAACCGTCCAGCAGGGCCAGCCCTTCGCCGGGTCCGTCAAGGCTGAATTCAAGTCCGCCAAAATAGACGCCGGCTCCGCCCTGGAGGCGGTGGAAAGCGGAGGTCTCCCGCCGTCCGTCCGCGCTCCGGCTTTCGGAATCTTCCTCGGGAGCATAACGCCCGGTTATCACCATGTTTCCGGCGCGCATGGTAAAATTCCCCCGCCTGACAAACTGTATCATCACAAGGCTTACCAGCGTCAGCGAATAGATGAAGACCAGAACGGCAAAGCGGGGAAGGGCCGGCTTTTTCATCCCTTCATAATGCCCTATACCCGGACGGCCTTGCAAGCGCTCCGAACCGTTCTGTATACTGTAAATAATGACACATCACCAAATAAAACTGCCGTGTTTTCTCCTCGCGCCGCTTGTACTGTTCGCCTGCGCCGGGACGGAAAAAGCGGTCAATCAAAGGCCGGAAACAGTCCCCGGAATTTCGGGAAAATCCCCTGAAACGATCCCCGAAGAAATTCCCGAGGCTGCCGATACAATGACCATTCTTGCCCGCGTGGCGGATCTTCTGGGCAGGGGAGACGGCGAAGGGGCGCTGGCGCTTTTTGAAAAGATAGATCCCGCCGAAGCGGAAGATAACGACATACGGCTCCTTAAAGCCTCGGTGCTGGCCGCGGCGGGAAAGAACGGAGAAGCCCGCGCGATAGTTGACGGCGTACTTGCCGGAGATCCCGGAAATTCCAAAGCAATGCTGACGCTTGCCGCCATTCACGGAACGTCGGGAAACGAAAGGGAACAGCGTAATGTGCTGGAAGGGATTGTCAAAGAGGACCCCAAAAACATCGAGGCGCTGATAGAACTTGGAAACATCAGCCTCAGGGCCAGATCCCTCAGAACGGCGGCCGGTTATTTTGACCGTGTTCTCGCGGCCGACCCGGACAACGGGGACGCCCTTGTGGGACGGGCCCTTGTGTACCGCCATAACCGCGATCCGAAAAACGCCGAACGCTTTCTTAACCGGGCGGTGAGGCTCTACCCGGCATGGTTCGTACCCTTAAGCGAACGGGCCAGGCTTTACCGCTCGGAAGGATACCCCCGGGAAGCCCTTGCGGACATTGACAAGGCGAAGGAACTGGACAAAAACAACTACTGGATAGCCGTAGACCGGGGAAACATCCTGCTTGATCTGAACCGGAAAGAAGACGCGCTTGGGGAATTCAACCGGGCGGCAGGCATTGATCCGGACAATTTTCTGGCCTATGTGTATTCCGCCGGCATCAAGGATGATCTGGGTAATTACGACGGCGCCGAAAGGGATTACACGATACTGGCCCGGCTCAAGCCGGAGTACTATTTTGCCTTCGAGGGACTGGGGATCATCAAGATGCGCAGGCGCCTCTGGGCCGAGGCGCGGGACAATTTTCTTGAGGCTTCCCGTCAGGCTCCAAAGGATTCGACCTACGCGCTGCTCGCGGCGATGAACTGGATGCGGGCGGGAAGCATGAGCGATCCCCGGCAGTTTCTGGAGCAGACATTGAGGCGCTTCGAACGGGAATCGCTGGACTGGTATATGCTCCGGCTTTACCATGATCTTGCGGGGGACAGCGATCTTGTCATCCGTATCGATCAGGAAAAAGATCCCGACAAAAAGGCCCGCATGCTGTACTACCTTGCCAACTACTACGACATACGGGGAAACAGAATCCTCGCGGACAGGTACTTCCTCCGCGTTCTGGAACTGGACCGGCGGGCCATTCCCGAATGGAGGCTTAACCAGATCATTGTCGAAGAACGGAACCTTGGCATTTCCGGTACGAACGAAGACCGGGCGCCCGGTGAAAATCCGGGGTCATGATGGCCGGAGCACACTCGTCCGGGGCTTTTTCCCGCATGACGGCGCTGCTGGAAGACCATTTCGGCGGCAGGGGAAAGGGAACGGCGGTTATTCAGACCCACGACTTTCCCGATCACGACGCGGCGGCTTCGGCCTTTGCCCTTGCCCGGCTTCTGGAAAAACGCGGCATTGAAGTCCGCCTGTGTTACCGGGGAATCATCAACAGTTTTTCGCTTAAAACCATGATACGGGATCTTGAAATTCCGCTGCACCGTGTTCACGGCACGGTGAAGGATCTGCGTTCCGCGCCCTGCATTGTAGTCGACGGAAACCCCACCAACACCAACGCCCGGCCGGTGACGGATTTTCTTTTCGGCGTGGTGGATCACCACGCGAACTCGGGCGTCCCCGGCTGTCCCTTTACCGACATCAGGACCAACTGCGGTTCCTGCGCCGCCATCATCGCCGGCTACTGGAAGGAAGAGAGACGTGTCCCGGACCGGAAAATCGCCACAGCCCTGCTCATGGGTATAGAGATGGATACCGATTTTCTTTCCCGCCGCGTAATGAAGGCCGACATGGACGCCCTGCACCGGCTGTTCTTTGTGGGGGACTGGGAATACGGCACACGGGTGGTCAAGACATCCCTTTCAACGCAGAACCTTCCCGCCTTTGAAGAAGCGGTAACCCACGCCAGACTGCAAGGCAAAATGCTCTTTTCCCGCATCCCGCTTGAAACCTCGCAGGAGGTCATCGCCATTCTGGCCGATTTTTTCCTGCGCTTCAGGGAAATTTTTGTTACCGTTGTCATAGAAGATGAAGGGGCGGAGCGGCATATATCGGTCCGTTCCCGTGATCCCGCCCTCTCCGCCGCCCTTATCATACGGGAGGCGCTCAGGGACATAGGAGAAGGAGGCGGCCACGACTATATGGCGGGAGGTGTTATTGATCCCGCCGTCAGCATAAGCGAAGAAGAACTGTTCCGGCGTTTTACGGACGCCATGGAAAAAACAGGAGGACATCAATGAACGACAATCTGCTGCGTATACGCGCCTGTGGCCGGGACATTATCCTCATAGGGACCGCCCATGTATCGAAGGAAAGCATAGCCGAAGTTGACCGCGTCATACGGGAAGAACGGCCCGGCCTGGTCTGCGTGGAGCTGGACGAGGCCCGCTACGCATCCATTTCGGAAAAGGACAACTGGGAAAAACTCAACGTAACACGGGTGTTCCGCGAAGGCAAGGGCTTTCTCCTTATCGCGAATCTTGTGCTTTCTGGTTTTCAGCGGCGGCTGGGAAACGAACTGGGAGTAAAACCCGGCGAGGAGATGAAAACCGCCGTTTCGACGGCAAAGGAGATGGGCATTCCTTTCGTCTTCTGCGACCGCGAGGTACAGACTACCCTTCGCCGTGCCTGGGCCCGCTGCGGCCTGTGGAACAAAAGCAAGCTGCTGGCGTCCCTTCTGTCGGGGGCCTTTACCACGGAAAAACTCGGCCAGGCGGAAATCGAGAACCTCAAAAAACGCAGTGAACTTGACGGCATGATGTCGGAACTGGCGGACTATCTTCCCCCGGTAAAGGAAACCCTGATTGATGAACGCGACCGCTATCTGGCGGCGAAGATCTGGACCGCCGTTACCGCCATGAAGGACGGGAAGACGGCCGCCGAAGAGGCGGACGGCAAAAACGCCCCGGACAAAGCCGCGGCGGTGGTGGGCGCGGGCCACCTTGCGGGCATCAAGGTCCACCTTGAAAACATGGCGGCCGGCAGGGAAGATTCCGATGTTTCGGAACTGGATCTCATTCCACCGCGAAGCCCGCTCTCCAGGGCGTCAGGCTGGATTGTCCCCGTCCTCATCGTCGCCCTCGTCGCGGCGGGGTTCCTGCGCTCCGGCGCGGGGGTAAGCCTTGCGATGATCCTCCGCTGGTGCCTGTGGAACGGATCGCTTGCCGCGCTGGGAAGCCTTGCCGCGCTGGCCCACCCGCTTGCCGTCCTTGTATCCTTTCTCGGCGCGCCTGTGGCCACGCTCAGCCCCTTCATAGGGGTTGGCCTTTTTGCCGGCCTTACCCAGGCGTACATGCGCAAGCCCAGGGTGGAAGACGCCCAAAACATCAACGAGGACATTACAAGCATCAGGGGAATATACCGGAACCGTATTTTAAGGGCCCTTCTGGTTTTCTTTCTTGCGGGCCTTGGAGGAATTGCCGGAAACGTTATTTCCATTCCCGGCCTCGCGGGGCAGCTTTTCAAATAAGGCCCCGGAAAGAGGCGTTCACTTTTTGAATTTTTCCCGGTATTCGCCTATCTCGATCATGGGGGGCCGTTCGGCGGCGGGAATCTCCGTTTCCCTGATGCGGTGAAAGGCGGCTTCCCTTTCAAGAGAGATGTATTTTTCCCCCAGTTCGCGGAACATGCGGACGGAGCCCGATTTTTCAAGGCGCGAAAAAAGCGTGTTGAGTATGCCGAAAGACATTTTTCCCAGCGACGAAGTTGTCTGGTTGCGGTGTATGCGCACATCCAGATCCACCTGGGCAATGGCCCCGCTGCCGGCAAGATCCAGAATGTCGACAAGGTGGCCCAGTTCCACGCCGTACCCCACCGAAAACGGCAGCCGTTCCAGGAGGGTGCGCCTGCCGGCGTATTCGCCTGAAAGGGGCTGAACAAGGGCGGCAAGCTCCGGATAAAAAAGCGAAAAAACAGGACGAACGAGTATTTCCGTAACGCGCCCGCCGCCCGAAAGGGCAATGCCGTTTCCCGCCGGAACGCCCCCCGCCGCCGGAATCACCGTTCGAAGGGGCCGTTCGTAAAAGGCCTTGACATAGGAAATGCCGTCGTCCTGGAGCAGCGGGCCGACAAGCCCGTAGACAAATTTTGGCGCAATATTCGAAATGTCGGCGTCCACCCAGACGATAATGTCCCCCTCAAGGGCATAAAGGCTCTTCCAGAGATTTTCACCCTTGCCCCGGAAACTGCCGTATTTGGGGAGTATTGTTTTTGAGGCGATAACCCGCGCGCCAAAACGTCCGGCTACCTGCCGGGTCTTGTCGCTGGAAGACGAATCGATGACGGCAAGTTCGTCCACAAGGTGGTAACGGTCCATAAGTTCGGTGCGCATCACAAGGATTTCCTTTCCTATGGTCCTCTCCTCGTTCAGCGTCGGAAAGGCAAGCGAAATGGTAAGGCCCTTCTTTTCCTTCAGTTCAACCAGACGCGGTATGTCTTCAAAGCGGGAATGATGCCAGGTCCGCTCCAGTATGCCGGCCGTCACAGCTTTTCCCCCATGGAAACAATAAAGCGCTCCAGAAGCCGCCGGCCTTTTTCCACCGACGTAATATCGACAATATCACGCGACGCCTCCGCCTTTCCCAGCGCAAGACCCAGCGAAAGGGCCGGTATGCCTTCCGCCGAAAAGAGGCCCGCCGTATCCATGCCGTCTTCTTCCCTGATTTTCACGCGCTCCCTCCTCATCACCGGAAGCAGAATGTCGAAGAGTCCCCTGCTGACGACCGGATCGCCTGGAGAAACAAAGGAGAGGATCCGCACATCGGCGCCTATTCCCGCTTCGCCCGCCAGCCGTTCCGCCCCGGCTGTAACCAGATCCGTGAAACCGGCAAGAAGGCCGCCGTCCGGCGCTTCGGTATCCGTTTCAAGAACCGCCTGGCCCTCTCCGTCTCCACCGGGCCCCCCCCCTTCCATGCGGCGAATGTGAAAATCCACCCCGCTTTCGCGGCCTTTTTCCAGCAGATACCCCCCCAAAGAGGCGGCGGTGTCCGCCGCCGCGTACTCCCCGGATTTTGCGGACTGTTTCGCGGAAGGCGTCAGGGTAATCCGCTGCCTGCAAAAGGCGCGCGGCCGGATAATAAGCCCCAGCGAAAAGCCCCGAAGCCCGACGGCGGCGGCGGGTTTTTCCCCCAGTTCATCAAGAAGCGTGCGGTACTGGTTTTCCGGATCGGCGGGGGACAGGACCGAAAAGAAAAGAACGACCCCGCATGTGACGCGGAGACGCCCCGAGGTGATCCTTTCGGCCAGAGAAAGCAGGGCCGCCGGCCCAAGGGCCCCCGAAAGCCCCGCGCCCTCGGCGTTTTTGCGGTCAAGCCTGGCAAGGCTCTCCGTAGGATGCCAGCGGTACGAACGCAGGCCGGTATAAAGGAGGACGGGCGGACCCTTTTTGGCGCCGGGAGGATCAAGGCGGACCAGAAGGCCGCCGCCTTTTCCCTTGATCGTCACCGGAACAAGGCCCGCGGCGGCAAGCCGTTCCCGTACAAAGGCGGTCCGTTTTTCTTCGCCGCCGCTGGGCGACGGAAGTTCCGCAAGCCGGAGGGCGTCGGCAAGAATCCTGTCGGCAAGGGGGCTCGCGCTCCTTTTGGGCCTGTAGACGATACGGTGTATCTTCCCCGAAAGCGAGTTGAGGCCCCAGCCGAAAAGTTTTTTAATATTCATGCGTATACCCATTTTGCCGCCCGGTTAAATCGTAAGGCATTTTTCGCCTGCTGTCCAATTTTCCCCGGACGACATGGACAAAAGAGCGGAAGAGCGGAAGAATTTACCACAGACTACACGGACAAATACGGACGGAAATGCTCCCGGACGGCCTTTACCTTAATACCCCCGCCGCTGCCGCAAGGATTCAAGCCACGCTCCGGCGTTGGTATTATTCGGATTAATCCGCAGCGCCGCCTCAAAATCCGCGATGGCGCGGTTCAAATCGCCTTTGCCGTCATACGCAGAGCCGCGGTTGTAATACGCATCGGCATCCTTCGGGTCAAGCCGTATCACTTCGGTATAATCCGCTATGGCCCTGTCCGCGTCGCCTTTCCTGTCATACGCAAAGCCGCGGTTGTTATACGCGGCGGCATCCTTCGGGTCAAGCCGTATCGCTTCGTTCAAATCAACGATGGCCTTATCATAGTCGCCCTTGCTGTTATACGCCCAGCCGCGGTCGTAATACGCGGCGGCATACGTCGGGTCAAGCCGTATTGCCTCGGTAAAATCCGCTATGGCCTTATCATAGTCGCCTTTGCTGTTATACGCGGCGCCGCGGTTGCTATACGCGGCGGCATACGTCGGGTCCAGCCGTATCGCTTCGTTCAAGTCCGCTATGGCCTTGTCTATGTCGCCATTTCCGATATACGCCCAGCCGCGTTCGGTATAGTCCTCCGCGGTTTTTGGCGCCGTCTGCGCGAAAACAGCGGAGGATACCGCGATCAGCATACACACTACCGCCGCGGTCAACGTGAAGCATCGCTTTGTTTCCATATCACCATTCCTTTAGTGTGCGCCCTTCGGAACTAATCCCGGCTATGGCGCTTGGCCCTGTCCTATGGTACTGCTCCTTGTGTAGTGGTATTTTCAAAACGGCGCAAACGCCGCCGGTTGTGCCGCGCTTCATACAGCCCCATCCGGACGCCCGGATGACTCATACGGACGTTCGTATGACTTTGCCGTATATACGGATGAGTCATCCGTATATACCGCAGAGTCTGGCGTGCATACCGCAAAGTCTGGCGTGCATACCGCAGAGTCTGGCGTATCTAATCCGCAGTCCGGCGGGCGCAAGCCCGGTCCGGGCGCACAGAACGCTGTGTGTAGTGTGGGAAGAGGGCGATTATCGGAAAATGGCGCTAAATATGGGGGGATAACAATGAACAATAGTGTTCCGGAAGCTATGGTATGGCTCGATACCATTGTGCATCTCATGGGGATAACTGTACCACCGGAGGGGCGCCCCCGCAATGTGCCCAAAACCTGCGGTTTTGGGCTGGGGAGTTTTGCGGCGGCTATGCGAAGGTTTGGGGGCGGTGTCCGGGGTCGGAGCCGCAAAACTCCACGCTTGCGCGGCGGGCTTGCGCTCCGTGGGCGTCCTGGAGTTTTCGCAAAGCGAAAACTCCCCAGCCGAAGGCGAAGCGCTGCTTCGTCTTCGCTCAAAAAGTCAGCGCTCGATGATTACGGCGATGCCGGTGGCCATGCCCATTGCGCCGCCGGGGATGAGGAGATCGGTTCTGGCCCCGTCCGCCCAGTAACAGGGCGTGGAGTCGTCGCCGCTCTCATACCACCCGGCGATATAGACGCGGGTATCGGCAGCAACGGCGGCATAGGCAAGGCCCGATGTGCCATCGGGTATGGCGAGATCGGTTCTGGCCCCGTCCACCCAATAACAGGGCGTGTCGCCGCCGCCGCTGTCATAAGACCCGGCGATACAGACGCGGGAACCGGCAACGGCGGCGGCATAGGCAAAGCCCGATGCGCCTCCGGGGAGGGGAAGATCGGTTCTGGTCCCGTTCACCCAGTAACAGGGCGTGTCGCCGCCGCCGCTCTCATAAGATCCGGCGATATAAACGCGGGAACCGGAAACGGCGGCAGCGTTGGCAAAGCCCGGCGCGCCTCCGGGGACGGGAAGATCGGTTCTGGCCCCGTCCAGCCAGTAACAGGGCGTGTCGCCGCCGCCGCTGTCATAAGACCCGGCAATATAGACGCGGGAACCGGAAACGGCGGCAGCGTTGGCAAAGCCCGACGCGCCACTGGGGAGGGGAAGATCGGTTCTGGTCCCGTTCACCCAGTAACAGGGTGTGGAGTTGCCGCCGCTCTCATAAGATCCGGCGATATAAACGCGGGAACCGGAAACGGCGGCGGCATAGACAAAGCCCGACGCGCCTCCGGGGAGGGGAAGATCGGTTCTGGCTCCGTCCACCCAGTAACAGGGCGTGTCGCCGCCCTGGCTCTCATACTGCCCGGCGATATAGAGGCGGGTACCGGCAACAACGGCGGCGTTGGCATAGCCTGACGCGCCGCCGGGTAGGGCGAGATCGGTTCTGGTCCCGTCCAGCCAGTAACAGGGCGTCCAGTTGCCGCGCCTCTCGTACTGCCCGGCGATATAGACGCGGGTACCGGAAACGGCGACGACAGAGGCCGTACCCATTGCGCCGCTGGGGACGGGAAGATCGGTTTTGACCTCGTTTATCCAGTAACAGGACGTCCAGTTGCTGCCGCTGTAATAACTCCCGGCGGCACAGACCCAGGTTTGGACGCCGCCTCCGGGAGCGCTTTTGCCGCCGGCCCCGGAGGCTGGCGCCGGTTCAGCCGGGGTTTGGGCGGCGGCGAGGACGCACAAAAAGACAAGGGGAAATCTGAAACTGCCTGGCGCATGTTGGGGGGAGGGTAACCGGCTCTTTACACTGCAAGGAACACCAAAACGCATACTGTTCTCCTCTTCATTTGTTTAACGCCGGTTACTGTACTACGGGGAATGGGAGGCGGGTCAAGGGCCGAAGGCAAAGCTCTGCTTTGCCTTCGGCTGGGGAGTTTTCGCGGAGCGAAAACTCCAAGGCGCGCGTGCGGGGGGCGGGCCCAAAACCTGCGGTTTTGGGCTGGGGAGTTTTGCGGCGGGGGCGTGTGTGCTTCATGCTGTGCGGGCTTTGGCGGCGGCGAGGATTCAAGCGGGCGGCGTGATGGGCCTGAGAGCCACAAAACTCCACGCGCTCGGTGCCAGGCACCATATCCCAGGGGGGTGGCAGGGGTACAAGCGTCCTTTGCAATGCGCCCAAAACCTGCGGTTTTGGCCCAGGACCCCGATCAATTCTATATAGTGTCCTTTCACAAAGTGGCTGTTTGTACTATACTCGCAGTAATCAGAAAGGAGATCCCATGCTCGAAGCGCTTACAAAAAATCCAGGGTGGAAAGGCCGGCGCGGGCCGGTGGTCCTTGTCATTATGGACGGGGTAGGATACGGCACGTACAAAGAAGGCGACGCGGTTGCCGATTCAAAAATGTACAACTTTACGGCCATACGGGCAAAAAGCCCCAATACGGCCCTCAAGGCGCACGGAACGGCTGTCGGGCTGCCTTCAGACGAGGATATGGGCAACAGCGAAGTCGGCCACAACGCCATGGGATGCGGCCGCGTTTTCCGCCAGGGCGCCGCGCTTGTGGGCGCATCCATTGAAACCGGGGCCATGTTTCAGGGAAAGGCCTGGAAGGAAATTACCGGCAGCCTCAAAGACGGCGCTTCTTCGGGAGGCCGTGCGCCTACTCTTCACTTTATAGGGCTTTTTTCCGACGGCAATGTCCACAGTCATCTGGATCACCTCAAGGCAATGATACTGCGGGCCGGGCAGGACGGGGTAAAGCGCATCCGCGTTCATGTGCTTTTTGACGGCCGGGATGTCGGGGAAACAAGCGCCCTTGACTATGTGGATCCTTTTGAAGCATTTCTGAAGGACGTCCGCGCGGGCGGCGTTGACGCAAAAATAGGATCGGGCGGCGGCCGCATGTGGATAACCATGGACCGTTACGGGGCGGACTGGTCCATGGTTGAACGGGGATGGAAAACCCATGTGCTCGGTCAGGCCCGTCAGTTCGCAAGCGCCAGGGAAGCGGTGGAAACATACCGGAAAGAGATCCCCGGAATCATCGATCAGGATCTCAAGGAATTCACCGTTGCCGAGGGGGGAAAGCCCATAGGAACGATAGAAGACGGCGACGCGGTTATCTACTTCAACTTCCGGGGGGACAGGGCCCTTGAAATAACCGCCGCGTTTGAGGAAGAGAACTTCGACAAGTTCGACCGCGTAAGGCGGCCCAAAGTCTCTTACGCGGGGATGATGGAATACGACGGGGACACCCATGTACCCAAACGCTACCTTGTAAGCCCCCCCGCCATAGACAGAACCATGGGCGAATATCTTGCCGCAAGCGGCGTGCGCACCCTGGCAATTTCGGAAACCCAGAAATACGGCCATGTAACGTACTTTTTTAACGGTAACAGGACGGGCAAATTCAGCGAGACGCTTGAAGACTACGAGGAAATAAAAAGCGATCTTGTTCCCTTTGAACAGCGGCCCTGGATGAAATGCGCCGAGATTACGGACAGGGTTATCGGGGCGGTGGGTTCGGGCGCCTACGACTTCATCAGGCTTAACTACCCCAACGGCGACATGGTGGGCCATACCGGGGTGTATCAGGCGGTGGTCTGCTCAATGGAAGGGATGGACATTCAACTGGGAAGGCTGGCGAAAGCCGTTACGGCCGCAGGGGGAATCATGGTGATCACCGCGGATCACGGCAATTCGGACGACATGTTTGAACACAACAAAAAAACAGGCGGCGTGATCCACAAGGAAGACGGAAGCCCCAAACCCAAAACCAGCCATTCCCTTAACCCCGTGCCCTGCGTCATCTACGATCCTGAATGCAAGGGTGAATACGGGACGGGGGAAG
>JAIRXH010000032.1 GCA_031268385.1 Treponema sp.
GGGCCGGATTATAATGGGGTATCATTTTTCTCATAAGGAAACGCCATGAAAATTGATCCTGCCCTTAAAAACCTCGACAGCCTTTTCCCGGCCGATTTTACGGAAGACCGGAAGGCCAGGGCCAAAACCCTGTTTTTGAAAAACCTTTCGGAAGAAGCCCATCGCTTTTACGGGGGGAAGATGCAGACTGTGCCCAAATGCGGCATTTACGGCCTTAACTGGTTTAACGTCTGGTATACGCCGGGGGTTTCAAAGATCTCCACAACCATACGCGACGATAACGACGCCTCATTCGGCCTTTCAAACCGGGGAAACCTTGTGGCGGTGGTTTCCGATTCGACCCGCGTGCTGGGCGACGGCGACTGTACCCCTCCCGGAGGGCTCGGCGTCATGGAAGGCAAGGCCATGATCATGAAATACCTGGGAGGCGTGGACGCCGTCGCCCTCTGTGTTGATTCGCGGGGGCCCGACGGTAAAAACGATCCCGGCAAACTTGTCGAATTTGTCAAAATGGTCCAGCACTCCTTCGGGGCCATCAATCTGGAAGATATCAGCCAGCCGAACTGTTTCAGGGTACTGGATGAACTCCGCGAAGCCTGCGATATTCCCGTATGGCACGACGATGCGCAGGGAACGGCCTGCATTACCCTGGCGGGACTTGTCAACGCCCTCAAGCTCGCGGGCAAAAAATTGAGCGATGCGAAGATCGTGCTCCTTGGCGCGGGCGCTTCCAATACAACCATAGCCAGGCTCATTCTTGCCGACGGCGGCGATCCTTCACTTATGACCGTCTTTGACACCAAAGGCTCCCTGCACGCCGGCCGCGGGGATATAAGGGATGACAGGCGGAATTACCGCAAATGGGAACTCTGTGAAAAAACCAATCCCAAACGTTTCCCGTCCATGGACGAAGCCATAAAGGGCGCGGACGTACTCATCGCGCTTTCCACGCCCGGTCCCGACACGGTGAAGCGTGAATGGATCAGGTCAATGGCCCCCAAGTCCATTGTTTTTGCCTGCGCCAATCCCGTGCCCGAGATCTGGCCCTACGCCGCCAGGGAAGAAGGCGCCTTCATCGTCGCTACCGGCCGGGGCGATTTCCCCAATCAGGTGAACAACTCGGTCTGCTTCCCCGGCATACTCAAGGGCGCCCTCCTCGTGCGGGCGCGAAAGATCACCGACGGCATGGCGATACGCTGCGCCCATTCCATCGCCGAATTTTCCGAAAAGCGCGGCATCAGTCCCGATAACATCGTTGCCACGATGGACGAAACCGATGTCTTTGCCCAGGAAGCCGCCGATGTCGCCGTCAAGGCTGTTGAAGAAGGCGTGGCCCGGATCAATTTGACAAGGGATGAAGTCTACAACCGCGCCACAGCCGACATAAGCGCCGCCCGCGCCCTTGTGGAAGACATGAAAAAGCAGGGCCATATCAGGGAGATACCGCCCGAAATGCTCGAAGCCGCGCTGGCAAAGGCCACAGCCGCGGTATAGAACCCGTTTACGCGAACAAATCCCAAAAGCCCGGATAGGTGACATCCGCCGCTTGGGCTCCCTCTATTTCGGCCGGCCCCGCGGCCAGCGCCGCGGCGGCGAGCGCCATAACGACGCGGTGATCGCCCCGGCCGTCAAGGGATACGGGGGATCGCCCGGAGGGCCGGGGCCGTTCTTCCGTCCCGGTCCGTTCTTCCGCCCCGGAGCGGAGGCGGGGATTCCCGTGTATGACAAGCCCGTCGGGCCGCTCGTCACAGGCTATCCCAAGTTTCCCCAGTTCGGCGGCCATTACGGCGATACGGTCCGTTTCCTTGATTCTGGCGTGGGCCACATTGGCAAGGACCGTATCTCCTTCGGCAAAGGCCGCCACGGCGGCGAGCGCGGGGAGCGTGTCGGGCGCGGCGTTAAGATCGAATACGCCGCCCCGGAGTTTTCCCGGACATGAAACGGCAAGCCCTGCATGTTCCCATGTTACCCCGCATCCCATGCGGGCAAGCATGTCGAAAAATATTTTGTCGCCCTGGGTATCCGCGGGATCAAGCCCGATGAGCAGCGCCCTTCCCCCTGAAACGGCGGCCGCCGCGGCGGAAAACGCCGCCGAGGAAAAATCGGCGGGCACCGGACCCGGCACGGGTCCGTATGATGAGCCGCCCGGAATCCTGAAATACGAAAAATCATCCGTCTTTTCATGGGGAATACTCTGGGCCTCAAGGTAAGAGAGGGTCATTTCAATGTAGGGCCTTTCGTTAAGGAGCGGGACGCTGATTTCGGTGACTGTTCCCGCCGGGGCCAGCGGGGAAGAAAGGAGCAGGGCCGAAAGGTACTGGCTTGTCGGGCAGGGAAGGCTCACGTGTCCGCCCTTCCAGGGACCCTGTACGGTAATGGGGACGCAGCCGTTTCGGGATTCCACCCGTATTCCAAGACCCGAAAGCGCGTCAAGGAGCGGCGCCGCGCCGCGCCGCCCAAGCTGTTCGTCTCCGGTAAACGTGACGGGTCTCCTCCCCAGCGCCGCCGCCGCGAGGGCCAGGTAGAGGGTTGTGCCGGAATTGCCCGCGTCCAGCGCCTGTGCGCCGGCGCGGCCTTTCCCGTCTTCATCGGCGCCGGAGGCCCCTGGGAAACCCCGTACCGTCCACCGTGTCAGTTTTCCGCCGCCGCCGCCGGGAGGATTGGGACAGAACGGATCGTCCTCCCTGTGTTCGTCGATCTCCGCGCCGAGGCCTCGGCAGACCGACACGCAGGAGCGCGCGTCAAGCGAATCGAGGGGCCCTTCAATTTCCGAAACCCCGCCCGACAGCGATGCGATGATGAGCCGCCGTATGGTGTGGGATTTGGAGGCGGGGACACGGACGCTTTCCTCAAAGCGGCGGGGGGTAACAATACGGCGCACGGCTTCCCTCTAAGGAAGCACTGATTTATTCGAATGCGAATAAATCAGTGCTACAAAACTATAGATTTTTCGCAGTTTTCCGCAGGAAAACGAGAAAAATAACAGGGCAACACTGATTAGCCACAAGTTAATCAGTGTTGCCCTAAAACACAATCACAAAGATGAGACTTGTGATGATCCCCATGAGCCCTATGGCGATGCCGCTCATGGCCCCCTCTGTTTCTCCCAGTTCCAGGGCCGCCGCCGTTCCTATGGCGTGTCCCGAAGCGCCCATGGCCACTCCCGCGGCCACAGGGTCCCCCAGGCGCAGCGCCTTGATCATGAAAGGTGAAAACACGGCGCTGAAGATCCCCGTAATGATAACCGCCGGAGCGGCAATGCCCGCGATGCCGCCGTTTTTTTCGGCAAGTTCAAGCGCGATGGCGGTAGTGACCGACTTTGGAAGGAGCGACGCGGCGGCTTCTCCGTCTACGCCCAGAAGGCGGCAGAGGCCCCAGGTGCTGAAAAGCGAAGCGGCCGAACCCGCGGCGCAGCCCAGCGTTATGGGGATAATGTTTGCCATGAGGGCGGCCCGCCGCCGGTAAATACGCAGCGCAAGAATTACCGTTACCGGAACCATGAACATGATGATTATGTTTCCCCCCGCCTCGTACTGTTCAAGGGTAAGGGGCGTAAAGACAATGATCAGTATGACAAGTATATTGGCAATAACAAGCGGACTTGTAAACGGAGAAGGAAGGGCCCTGCGGACAAGGACCCCCACACCGAAACAGGCAACACTTGTAAGGATGCCGCATACAGGATGTGAAAGCAGATAATCCATTTCAGACAGCCTTTCCCATCAATTTTCTGCAAAGCCGCACGGTTCCGTAGGCGGCGGCAAAGGTCACGCCGGAAGAAACACAGCAGACAAGAAGCAGCCGCCATATCACAGGCCGTATGAGTTCGAAATTCCGCAGTACGGTAGCCGCCGCGGGAAGGAAGAAAAAAGCCATGTTGGCGCTGAGGAAATCGGCGGTCACGCCAATATGCTCCGGCTTGAGGAGGCGCGTGCCCAGCGCCGCGAGCATGAGGATCATTCCCAGTACGCTGACAGGAAGTCCTATAGGGACAAGGCGGGCTATGATTTCACCGGCGAACCCGAAGGCCAGAATGACGCCAAGCTGTTTAAAGACCATGCCGGACATGGTAACAGAAAATCATTCCCTTTTCCATTGATCCGCAATTGCCTCTGCGGTAGCCGCGCCGTTCCGCTTTCCTTCCAGAAGGGGGATAATTTCCCTTCGCACCGCGTCTTCCAGTTCCGCTCCCCTTTCAAGGCGGGTATAGCCATAGATAATCTCCGCCGCCTCGTACATGTCCCTGGCCTTGACGGCAAGCGGGCCCGTGTCCGTCTCCGTTCCGCTTTCCCCAATGGGACGGATCAGGCCGGCGGAAGGCATTCTTTCGGCAAGAAACGAAAGGAAGCTCCAGGCTTCGCCGGGATGCGCGCATCCGGCGGTAATGCCCGCGTAAAGGCCGTACAGCGCGAAAACGGGTTTCCCCGTATAACCGGCCGGCGGGGGAATGGCGGTAATGCCGAAATTTACTTTCCCCTCAAGGAAGGCAATGTCCTTTACGGAACCCGTCATCATGGCAATTTTTCCCCCGGCAAATTCCTCAAGCCGCTCCGTCCCGCTTTCCGGTGCCAGGCACCCTTCACGGGCAAGCTGTCCCAGAAAGTCGAGCGTTCCTGCGGCGGCGCGGCCGGGAAAGTCCGGGGTTAAAGGGCCGCCGCCCGCCGCCCACATCCAGGAAAAAACATCCCTGAAAACCGACCGGGGATCTCCGGGCGAAAGGGAAAGAGCCGCGCCGTAGATCCCGTTTCCGGTTGCGGCCCGTGCGGCGGCAAGGAATTCCGCGCGGTTTCCCGGCGGGCGGTCAAGGCTCGCCGCCTTCAAAATGTCAATGTTGTAAAAAAGAACGTCCATAAGGGAAACAAGGGGAACCGCCCAGTGATCCTCCGCGCCGGAATACGGGGAAAGCGGCGCGAGGCCGCCGCCCGATATGCCGTCCCGGAGCAGCCAGTCGTCAAGAACAACCAGATCGGCTCCCCCGGCCGGTCCGGCCTTTCCCGCGGCGCCGGACATTTCCGGGGCGTCAAGAACAAGGGCCCCCAGTTCCCCGCGGGATTTTTTTTCAAGCCGCAGCCGTATTTCAGGATTCAGCTTTTCAAATTCGGCGGCAAGGGAAGAGAGGACACCGTCTTCTTCCTCTTCTACGGCGAAAACAAGACTGGTTTTTTCCGGCTCGGCCGCCTTGTGCAGGATCAGCCTCGCTGTCATCAGGGCCGCCACAACCAGCGCGGCGGCGCACAGGAGGCGATCGAGGCCCCTGCCGGTTCCAAACGCGGTACGGACGGCGTCAAGCCATGTTGAAAATTTCGAATTCATAAGACCTCGACTTTTCGGAAAAATTGGTTTACATCTTGTAGTATGTTCGATTTCAGGCGGCTGTTGTTTTTTATCGGCAACAAAATACGCCGGAAAAAATACCGCGATGACCCCTCCGCGTTCACGCTTGCCAGGGAAGAACTATGGGAGGCCGATTTTTCAAAACCCGCCAAATCCCGTTTTGACATTAAATCAGAAAGTTCCTATGATGCCAATCCGGAAAAACATTCTCTGGCGCTGTCGCTCTGGAAAACAGGCTGTATCGCCTGGGTGTGGACGCCCGGATATTCCTGGAGCGATCAAACAATAGAAGCGAAACTGCGGCTCCTTTCCATGGGCGGTTACGCCGCCGCGGGGATCCTCTTTCGCATGATCGACGAGAGCGCCTGTTACATGCTCCTCGTTTCCGGCAGGGGCTACTTCAGGCTGGACGTACTCCGCAACAACATGCCTTTTCCCCTCATAGGCTGGACCGAGGCGCCTGCAGCCGGCGGCGATGATTCCCTCGCGGCGGAAACGGGTTTTACCCTCAAGGTGACAGCGTGCGGAAGCCGGTTCATCATCTTTATCAACGGAATATGGGCCGCCGAACTCAACGATTCCTCAATTTCCAGAGGCGCCTTGGGTTTTGTCCTGGCCTCCTATGAAGCGGGACCCGGCGAAAAAGACGGCGGCCGGTACACGGCCCGCGCCTTTCTGGACGCCCTTACGGTTGATTCCCGCGCCGCCGAAGTTATGGCGGCCCATGACAGGTGGAACGGCAGCCCGGCAATTCCCCCCGAACGCCGCTTTGCGCTTGCCGAAACCTTCGCCGCCATGGGCGAACCCAACCCCGCGCTCGTACAACTCAAAAAGGCTTGGGAGCACGCCCCGAAGCGGACGCAAAAGGAGCTGCTTCTTGCCTCGCGCCTTGCCCGGCAGCTCGAACTCTACGGCGAGGCCGGGGAATACGCGGAGGCCTCTCTTGCCGAAGGGCCGGGGCCCGAATGGACGGAGGCCGCTATCGAAAAGGCGAAGATGCTCTACGTGTCAGGACAATTCGAGGCGCTCAAGGCGTATCTTGACGGGGCGCCCTGCCTTTGCGCCGGCAATCCTGCCCTTTGCACGCTTCTGGGACACGCCCTGTGGAACCTGGGGCGCCGCGAAGAGGCCGCCCTGGCGTACGACCGCGCCTTTGAACTGGACGGTGAGGACGGCCTTCCGGCGAAAAACGCCGCCAACATGTACGACATGCTGGGCCGGAAGGAAGAGGCCCTTGACCGCTATCTGAAAGGAGGACGGGCTTTCCTTGCCGCAGACAACTACAGCGATCTTGGCGCCATTGTGCCGAAACTGCTTTCACTGGGAAAGGACAACCGGGAAGCTCACGCGCTCGCCGGAAAGTGGGCTTTCGGCATAGAAGACTGGACAGCGGCGGAAGGCGAATTTGACGCGGCCGAAGATCTCCGCAAGGCGGCGCGGCCCAGACCCCGCAAGGATCCCGCGCTGCTATTCCTCAAAGCCCTGCTTGTAGCGAGGGGGGGAAAGCGCCGCCAGGCCATTCCCCTCTTTGAGGACGCGGTAAAACACGCCCCCGATTACGGCCTCTTCCGTTTCCGCCTGGCGGAAAACCGCTTCCTCCTTGATCCCGGCGATCCCCGCGCCCTCCAGGATTGCAACGCCGCCCTTTCGCTCCTTGAAAGCGGGGAGGAAAGTTTCGGCTGGGCGTGCAACCTTGCCGCCCAGATAGCGCTTCACCGGGGAAACCCCGAGGCCGCCTCGCTTCACCTTGAAAAAGCCGCCGCGCTTCTGGGCGAAGTTCCCGCGATACGGGTCAACAGGGCGGTCCTTTTCTTTCTGCGCGGTTCCCTGGACCAGGCGCTCGCGGTGCTCGAAAGCGGCGGCGAAGGCGATCCCGAAGGCCTCATGGCCAACTGCGCCGGCAATCTCCTTGTCCGCGCGGAAAAGTACGGGGAGGCGGACGAACAATACCGCCTGGCCCTCCTGCGTTCCCCCGGCAACGCCGAATACCTCTGCAACAGGGCGTCCTCTCTTGTCAAACTTGAACGGTACGGGGAAGCGGACGAGCTGCTCGCCCAGGCCCACCGGAGGTCCCCTTCCCCCGAAATTCTTGAGCTGATAAGTTATGTCGCGGTAAAGAAGGGGGAGTTTTCCCGCGCCGAATCCGCCTGCCTGGCCGCCCTTGCAATGGAGGCCGATCACGCCCCCTCGCTCCTGTCGCTGGGCTGGCTCCGCACACAGGCGAGCCGCTGGGACGAGGTGAAAGAGATACTCCGACACCTTGAGAGGCTTGACTTGACGGGGGAACACGCCGAAAGCCGGGAGGAACTTAAGAGGAGCCTTGAAAACGGCGTGTACCGCCGTGTCGCCTGCGCGTCCTGCGGACGAAGCTGGCGCATGCCGAAGTTTCCGTCCCCCGTGCCGCCCATACGGCTCTATGCCATGCCCCCCGACGAGCTTCCCGCCGGTTCCTGCCCCGAATGCGGCAAAACCTGGTGCATAGGCTGCGCGAAAGAACATCTTGACGGGGACGGACGCTTCTTGTGTTCCACCTGCGGAAAGCCCCTCAAACTGACCGACGAAGGACTCAAAAAAATCATCCAGGACTGGGCCTCCAGGGAAATAAAGCCCCCCGCGCCCTCCCCGGCGGAAAGGCCGCCCCCCGCGCCCTCCGGGGAACCCCCCGCGCCATCCGGGAGCTCCTCTCCGCCCTCCGGAAGCCCCTCTCTGTAGCAGAGAAGCCCCTCTTTACGGCAGAGAAGCACACGCGCCCCGCCGCCCTCTTGGGATGAAAGGACACCCAATGATTTTTCAGGGGGTGGCAGGGGTACAAGCGTCCTCCGCAAGGAGGATGTTGTACCCCTGACAGGACCCCCGA
>JAIRXH010000087.1 GCA_031268385.1 Treponema sp.
GGCGACCCCATGTTTTTCAAGTACACCTACATTCCATACAAGTCCGACTTGCCGGGAACCAATTATTTCACCAACCTCACCGAATGGGCGCTGCCATCGGAGGACTGGAGAAAACAGCCTCCTATCCCGCTAAACAGCAACGCTGCCGGCGGTAACGCCGCTATTACCCGCCGCATCACGATACTGCAAAACGGTCAGGGTAACGCCGCTAGGGAACTGCGGGTTGCCGGGCGGAACGAGAACAATGAAATTGGTTACTGGACAAAGGCAATTTTCGCGGATACCTGGGAATTCAAAATAGCGCCCCTCCGTATACGTGAAGATGATTTTTTGAAAAATAATGAGGGGGGAAGTCTCCCCCCTGCGCCGCACGATGTTGCGGCGACACCCCCCTCTGCGGGGGACACCCCCGAAAATAACCGCATAGCGGTTATTCCGCCCCCTTCGCCGCGCGGAGATTCTGTCGACAAAAGTTACCGCGGTTACTGGTGGATAAATGGTGAAAGAGAAACCGGCTGGGAATATGAGATCCCCGATTTTAATATTCTGGAAGGAAGCTGCGATTTCCGTGTAACCTTTCAGGGTGAAACCTGCGTACTAAAACTCCATCCGGTGGAAATGTGGACGTACCTGAGACGTGATTATATTCCCGGCAGAGTCGGCCCGCCCAAACTGTTTCTCGTTACCCTCGAAATCCCTGAAAACGCCTTTGAGGGCCTTTCGGAAGATTTTACCCGCCGCATACATGATAAATTCGCCAAGTACGATAAAACGCTCTTTCAATACCGGATAGCCGCTTCCTCACGCTTTCTTATTCTACGGAACGTAGATGAGACAAGCGCGCTTCCTGCGGGAACATCAGGAGGACGAGACTCCGCACTGTTCCTGACCGACGGAACACTGTCCGCCTATTTCCCCGAATTCCAGCGCACCTGGTATATCACCCATTATGATGAAGCGTCCCGCTATGCTTCACCCGAATTGGTTTTTATCGCCTCAACCGTTTCCGGCGGCGAACAATACAATGCATTACTCCAAAAAATAACATTGAACAAAACAGTGCTCGCCGCATTAAAAAGACGGATCAGCGGATTGCGAAGCGACAAAGCCGCCGCTATCGGATTAAACATGATTTACCTTCCTCTCCATTATCTCGCCCGTATCACGCCGTTGCGTTTCATAGACGCGCCCAAAATACGGACCATGACCAATTACGGGGATAAGATCGTATTAGCCAATTCAGCATATACCAACAGTGTTGCGAATACGCGGATATGGGTCGACAAAAAAATAATTGCGCTGCTGGAACTCCGCATCAAATGTTATGAAGCAATGGCAAAACAGTTTTCCGAAACAAACAGCGTCTCAATCCCCGCCTGGTATGCGGAAACGATAACGGGATATTGGGACATTGCCGGTCTGCCCCGCAGCATAACCGGCGATTTTTTAAGCCCCGGCGGGGAGGAGATACCCGCAGCGTTACGGTTCCATACCAGCGAGGAAAACGGAGAATTGTTCGGCTGGTATCTTTCTATAGGCGGCAGCAATTCATTTACTTTTTTTCTGGACCCCAAAAAAAGCGCCGCGGCAATTTACTCGCTCCAGGGGAAAACACCGGAACAACGCAGGGTAAAAATCAACTGCACCCTCTATGTCAATCCCGGCAGGACAAGCGCCCTGGAACGCAGGATTATTGAAAACAGCATCAAAGCCTTTAACCGTATTGACCAGGAAGGAATAGATGTATCAATTACCTGGAATGGAAACATATTTGAAATACGCGAATCTCCTCCCAGGCATGGCGGCAATTCGCTTGTTTTTCGCGGCAGATAAAAAACAATGATATGCGTCAGCGGCGGGAGAGCCTTTCTATCACCGGGACAAGGGCCCGCAGCCTCACGACGCGGCCGCCCCCCAGTTCGGGAAAGGCCCGGTAGCGTTCGCCGTCGTCCGAAAAGGGGCTGGCCTTTTCGCCGGGGAAAGGCGCGTACCGTTTCTGCGTCCACCTGAGTTCCGGGTCCCGCAGGCTTTGGGCCGGCCGGCCGGGATCAAAGTAAATGAATGATTCATGGACGCCGCGTTCGGCAAGCGGGGCTTCATCGGTACACTGGAGATACCGTATTACCCCGGACTTCATGTCCACCGACTGTATGATCGCCGAATGGGATACCGCCCCGTCATAGCCCCGGAAGAGGATAATGTCCGCCGGTCTGAGGCCGCGTATTTCGTCACGCACCGCGAGGATCTGGGAACTCCCCGAATCGAAGAAGGCGGTTCCCGCGTACCATGACGGATCTCCCCCGCGCCTGACGCCAAGGGCGCGGCGCAGGACACTGCCCAGATCGAGTCCGCCTTCTCTTGCCACCCCCGAAAGAACATGCCAGACAAAGCCCGAACAGTCCATTCCGGCAAGACCCACGCAGTAAAGGTAATTGTACACGTCGGATTCTTCCGGTCCCCTGCCGGAGACCAGCACATAGGGCCTGTGGGGAAGTCCCCGGTAGGAGCCGGCCTTCATCCTGGCAAGCTCGAAAAGATCCCGCGTTGACGACCATCTTTGACCGGGGATGTCGAAGATGATCACTTTTTCCCTGCCGTCGGAAAGGGCTTCGGTATACGCCCCGAATTCCTCCGAGTCAATGATCCCCTCGATGACAGGCCAGAGGAATTCGGGGTTTCCCTTGCCGCCCCGGAGGAATTCCCAGCCTTCGTCAAGCAGAATGTCCCTTTCGTTGTTTTGGGCAAAGGGCATGCGGAGGTTCATTATCCTGCCGCCTATGATCCGTGTCCTGAAACAGAGCCTGTAGGCCTGTTCAATGACGCGCTCGGCGCCGTTTCCCCAGATGCGCGAAGGATCCGAGTAGGCGGCAAGCGCCGCGTCGGCCTGTGTTTCCCCGGCGGCATCCCCGTCTTCCGCGGCGAGAAAAACCGGAATTGCCGGAAGCAATAACATTAACAGCGCCGGTCCGGCAAGGCTCCATGCCGGACGCCGGTCGGCCGCGTCTTTTCGCGTCATATACCGCACCGCGCTACAGCCGGCCTTGCGGCTGCTTTTCAATGTCCCTGAAGTACCGTACCGTGCGGACCTTTAATTCATCGACAGCTTCCCTGTCACAGACGATGATCGCGCATTGATGCGTCTGGAGGCAGGAGAGCGTCCACATGTGATTTATCCCTTCTTCCACCACCGCGCGGAGGGCGCGCGCCTTCTGATAGCCGCTCACAAGAACAAGAACTTCCCGTGCGTCCATCACCGTTCCCACCCCGACGGTAAGGGCGGTGGCCGGTACGCGCTGTGGATCGCCGCCGAAGAAGCGCGCGTTGGCAATGCGGGTTTCCCCGGTAAGCGTCTTTACCCTGGTGCGTGAGCCGAGCGAAGACCCCGGCTCGTTGAAGGCCAGATGTCCGTCGTTTCCCATGCCGCCCAGAAACAGTTCTATGCCGCCCGCCGCCCTTATCGCCTCCTCGTAGGCCAGGCACTCCGCCCCGCTGTCCGGGGCAAGGCCGTCAAGCGTGTGTATGTTTTTTCTGTCAATGTCGATATGACTGAAGAAGTTGTCCATCATGAAACGCCGGTAACTCTGAGGATGATCTTCCCCAAGCCCCATATATTCATCCATGTTAAAGGTAACAACGTTTGCGAAGGAAATTTTTCTTTCACCGTAAAGCCGTATCAGTTCGCGGTAGGTTCCAAGCGGCGTGGAGCCTGTAGGAAGGCCCAGCACAAAGGGCCTTGCCGTCCCCGGCCGGTATTCCTGTATCCGTTCCGCAATATGCAGGGCCGCCCACCGGCTCACTTCCTCATAATCCTCAAGAATGACAACGCGCATGATTCCCCCTAAAAAAGATTTCTCACTATGCGGCCGCCTATCATGACAAGCCTGATAGCAAAGTCACGGTCAAACACGGCAAGATCCGCGAACCGGCCGGGAACAATGGCCCCCTGGCTGTTGTAGCGCATCACCTGGGCCGGATTGAAGGACGCGGTCTTTACCGCGTCTTCGGGACTGAAGCCGAAACCGACAAGGTTTTGTACGCCGTGTATCATGGTCAGGGCCGAGCCCGCGATAACATCGTCGCTCTTCCGGTGAAAGAGGCCGTCGTGAAAAACAACCTCTTCGCCGTTGGCGTAGAAGGGGCCTTCCGCCTGTTCCGTGGGCCTGAGGCTGTCGGTAACGAGAATTATTTTATCGATGGGCTTGTCCCGCTGAAGAAGCTTGAAGAGATCGGGATGTACATGACAGCCGTCCGCGATGATCTCGCAGGACATTTCCGGATGAACAAGGATGGCCCCGACGGCGTTGAGGTCGCGGTGATCCAGCCTGCTCATCGCGTTAAAGAGGTGCGTCGAATGGAGTATGCCGGCCTGCATGCCTTCCAGCATGTTTTCGTATTTGGCGTCCGTGTGGCCGGCCTGGAGGATTATGCCCTTCTTGATGCAGTACAGGGCAAGTTCGTGCATGCCCTTGATCTCCGGGGCGACGGTCATGTTGACAATGCGCCCCCCCGAGGCGTTCCAGAGTTCTTCCATAAATTGCATGTTCACAGGCTGCAGGGTTTCGGGCTTTTGTACTCCCATCCTCTGGGGTGAAAGAAACGGGCCTTCCATGTGGAGTCCCATGATCCTGGCGCCCTGTTCCTTTCCCATGGCGGAGGCGATGTTGGCCGCCGCCCGGAGCATTTCGGACGCTTCCGAAGGGTAAAGGGTGGGATTAAAAGCGGTAACGCCGTATCGGGTCAGGATGCGCGACATTTCGATGACCGATTCGGCCGAACCGTCATCGGTGCCATAGCCGCCCGTTCCGTGAATGTGAGTATCTATAAACCCCGGAGCAATAAAGGCCCCCTCAACGTCAATGATGACCGTACCGGGATCGAACTGACGTTTCAGGAAACGTTTTTGCGAAAAGACATCGGTGATAAAACCGTCTTCAACCAGTACCGCGCATTCTTCCATGGCGGCAAAACCGGTCATTACCATCCCGTTATAGAGGCATGTTGTTTTTGTCATTCCTTAAGTATAGTGAAAAAAACACGGTAAAAAAAGCATCTCTGGAGGCTTTCCCGAAACTTCAGCTTTTGGGAAAGCCTCTTGCCCCTATTCACATACAACCATCTGGTGGCCCCGCACTTCAGGCACGGTGAAATGTATATACCCGTTCTCCCTGGTAAAAGTGACGGCTTCGCCGCCCGGCGCAAGGTATACCTTCGAAGGCGGCGTGTCCGCCCTTACCTGCATGGCAACATTGTACAGGGGGATCACATCCTCGATAATTTCCACCGTTTTCGAGCGCTTCATGGGAATGTAATGCAGAAGATGAAGGACAAGTCCCCTCTTTCCCCCGCGCAGGGTTACTTCCAGCGTGGAAGGCAGTTCACCGCGCACGAGCGGTTTTTCGACAAGCCGTTCCAGCGCGCCTGAGATTATGTCCTTGTACACCTTGCAGCCGTTAAGCGCGTAATCGCGGAACAGGGGATGGGTGATGTAGATAAAGCCGTTTCCTTCAACGGCGAAAGGATGCCGGGAAGGTTCGGGCTCTGGAGGGGTTTGGCGGTGGGAACAAAAATGTTCCCATGTCCGGTTAAAATAGGGGAGGGTAAGAAAGGCGGACACCCTGTTGCTCCCCGCGTCTACACGCTGTCCCCGTTCATACACGGTGTAGTCCATTGCGGGAATCTTCCTGAAAATGTCCTCTTCGGGACGCAACGCCGCATAGGCGGGCGAATATTCCTCGGCGCCCTCATGCCGCAGCCCCAACTCGGGAAGGGCGAATCCTTCACCGTCCATCTTGAGGCCCGACTCGCCTGTCAGAAGAAGCCTGCCGCCCGAGGCCAGATACGCGGAAACACGCGCGGCCGTTCCCGCGGGCAGGCGCACCGAATCCGGCAGAATGACAAGCTCGTAGCGCGATATGTCGTCCTCAAAATCAACAAAATCAAAAAGATAGTGAAGTTCGCTCAGTATCCGGTATACGCCCTCGTTGGTTCCGTTTATGACCATGGCGGTGGCGTCAAATCCGCGTTCATTTTCCAGCACCCTGTTGGCCGCGTAGACGGCTATCTGGGATTTCTTTTGTGTATTGACGCACCAGGGCTCCTTTTTTTCAATCTGCTCAAACACGCGGCCAATACGGTCATAGACGGTCTCGTCGAGTTTTCCCGCGGGGTGAAGCTGATCGCCCACGCATGAACCGGCTCCGTAGGCCAGGGCGCGGAAACATTCGTATTCCAGCGCCGCCTGATTGCGCAGCGTCCCGAAGTCGCCCCAGGTCTTGTGGAATTTGCCGTTCATCATGGTAAGCGGCTTGTCAAAGCGGTTGCAGTAGTTTATCAGTACCGGAAAATGGGTGTAACCCCAGATCTCGGAAGGCAGCGATTCAATATCGATAAAATCATCGCACTCCCTCCTTCGGGCCGTGGAAAGGGCGGTGTCGTTCTGCTCGTCAAACTCGGCCGGGCATCCGTTAAAATAAACGCCCCAGTCCCTGTCCAGCTCCTTGAGATACCGGTACATTTCCCGGCTGAATTTGATTTCAACATGCCTGTCATGCGAAAGCACGTCATCAGGATTTTCCGGATCCAGTTTCATCCGTTTCATTTCCGCCATACAATGCGGACAGATACAGCCAAATTGAAATATAATGTCGATCCACAGTCCGTCAGGATGAAAACGTTCGTGAATCTCCGCAAACTCGCGTTTGAGATACTCAACATAACCGGGATTGTTCATGCACAGGGAACGCCATGCCCGCGTTTCGGAGTTGTAGTCGTTGAGGAAGGGCGGCCTGGAACCGAGCACCCCGTTCCTGTCAATCTGCATCCATTCGGGATGTTCGTCGCAGGTGTTTTCCGCCCACACTACCGTTGTGTACGCCACTATGCGTATTCCTTCCTTCCGGCAGGCCGCGATCTGTTCGCCGAGCAGATCCTTTCCGTCCGCAAGGGAAGGGTGGATCGTGCCGACCGCCGACGGATAATAGTAGAAGCCGTGGTGACATTTCACGAAGAGGTTTATGGAATTGACGTGGTTCTTCTTCAGCGTGCGCGCGAATTCATCCGCGTTGAAGCGTGACCCGACATCAGGGATCAAAGGAGACGTGTGAAAATCCAGATGGATCTGACGGTACGGTAAATCGCCCATAAAAACTCCTTGTACTTATCCTTTGACCGCGCCCGCGGTCAATCCTTTTTCCACTTTTTCCTGCAGGGCAATGTAGGCGGCAATGGGTGGCAGAATGGAGATGACAATGGCCGCCATTACCCCGCCGTAATCGGAACTGCGCTCCGCGAAAAACGCCTGCAGGCTGATTGAGATAAGCTGCTTTGACCGGCTGTGAATAAACACCAGCGGAAAGAGCAGGTTGTTCCATATATTGATAAAGTTGAAGATGGACGCCGACGTTATTCCCGCCGCCGACAGCGGAACAACGATGCGGAGGAACACCCCCGCAAGGCTCGCCCCGTCTATTACCGCCGCCTCCTCGATTTCAACCGGCATGCTGGTCATGAAACCGTAGATGATAAAAACAGTCATCGGTATCTGAAAGGCGGTGAACAGCAGTACCAATACGGCGTAATTGTCAAACAGGCCCAGCTGCCCCAGATTGTACGACATCGGTATGATGATGATTTGAATTGGCACCATCATTCCGGCGATAAAATAGGTGTACAGGAGTTTTTTCGGCCTGAAAATAAAGCGCGCGAAAATATACGAAGCCATGGCCGACACAAAAACGGTAATGGCAACGGCGGCCACCGTAACAAAAACGGTGTTTATAAAACTTGCCCCGATATTGCCTGTCTGTATGGCGCGGGGATAATTTTCAAACAGCGGTATCGCGGAAGGAGTGAACGGGTGAAGAAACACATTCCTGTCCGTTTTAAGGGACGATATGACAGAAAAATAAACCGGAAATATCGACGTCAGCGCGACAACAGTCAGAAAAAGATAATATCCCGCCCGTTTTATATACCAGCCTGGCGCATGCGCTCTTTTCATGGAACCGCCTCAATATTCAATTGCTTCACGCTGCATAAGCCTCATGGTAACAAGGGAAAGGAGAAGGCTTGCCGCAAGAATAAAAACCGCGATCGCGCTTCCCAGCCCGTAATGTTCGTACTTGAACGCCTCGTAATAAAGAAGGGTGGACGGTACATGGGTCAACCCATTCGGGCCGCCTTCGGTCATGACAAACACAATGTCGAAGTTTTTCATGCTGCCGGTTATGATGAGCACCATTGAAATCTTGACCGATTCCCAAATCATGGGCAGGGTAAAATAGACAAGGCGCTGCAGCGCGTCCGCGCCGTCCAGACCCGCCGACTCCATGATGGAATCGGGAATGCCCGAAAGCGCGGCAAACCCTATGACCACATGATAACCGAAACCCGTCCACACGTTGGCGGCAATTACCGCGTTAAGCGCGGTCTTTGCGTTGATGAGCCAGGCCGTGGCAAGCCGGTCCAGTTTCAGGAGGTACAGAAACTGGTTCAAAATGCCTATGTTGTTGGGAAAGTAGATGAACTTCCACAGAAGGGCCGAGGCCGTAAGGGGCAGCACGACGGGCAGAAAGAACGCGACCTTGAACGCCTTGTACCCCTTCCAGCACCGGGAGAGGAGCAGGGCAAGCCCGTATCCCAGAAGAATCTGGAAGATCAGGTTCATCAGAATAAACCACATGACATTTTTTATGGAAAGCCAGAAACGCGGAGAGGTGAGCATTTCGGCGTAGTTGGCAAGGCCGGTAAATTTCATGGGGATGTTTTTTATGCCCGGCCATGCGTAAAACGAAAAATTGACGGATTGAACAATGGGAATGACCGCCAGCGCCGTATATATCAAAAACGCCGGCGCCAAAAACGAATAGATAAACAGTTTGTTTCTGCGGAGCTTTTCCACCCTGACCTCGCCTCATTCAACAGGGGCCGCCCGGAATGTTCCGGACAGCCCCCATCGATGTCCCCAACAGAATTATACGGCCTCTTAGCCGTTCTTGTCTATTTCGTCCTGGATTTCCCGCGCGGCCTGCTCCGGGCTGTTGCCCAGCAGCATCCCTATTATGGCGTTGCGGGTAACGTCCTGCATGGAAGAGAGCTGGTCGTAGTCAAAGCTGTCGCCGCCCCCCTGGGTGGAATTCTGCAGAATGCCCATGCTCTGGGTAAAGAGGGGCGGTACGTTCATGCTGGCCGTATCTATGTCCCTGCGGGCCGGCAGGGTCTTTTTGGCGTTCACGATGATCGACTGCCGTTCCCGGCCGGTAAACTCCTTGAGAAATTTGGCGGTGAGGTCGTATTCGGCCCCTTCAAGCCCGCCCCTCATTATGAAGTTTTGGGGATAGTTGGTGATGTGTCCCCTGAACTGCGGCTTTTCGGGAAAATAGGGCCAGGGGGCGGAGGCCGCCTCGAAGTCCAGGTTTTCCCCGGTTATATCGCCGATAAACCAGGAGCCGTTACAGACCATGGCCGACTGCTGATCAAAGAACATCGCCTTTTCCATATCCAGGGTCAGGGCTTCGCAGTTGTCCACAAAATAACCCCGCGCCTTCATGTCCTTTACAAAGGCCAGGGACTCCACAACATCCTGGTCGGTCCACTTCTTCTTGCGGGCGCCCATGTCCATGGCGGCGGGCACGCCGGCCCACTTGTAGAGGAACTGGTTGTGGATGTGGCCGGTGCGCCAGGTATCCCGCGCCCCCGGCGCGAAAGGAACAATGCCCGCGGCCTTGAGCTTGTCCATTGCCTCGTAGAATTCCGGCATGGTTTCGGGGAATGTGTCGTAGCCCACTTTCCTGAACAGATCGGCGTTGTAGAAAATCCCTTCAGGAGCGGCGGCAAAGGGAACCGCGTACACGCCGGGAACCCCGTAGGAATCGAAACGGAACATGTCGAAGGCGCCTTCGACAAAGCCGTCGTACCAGGCCCTGTCTTCAAGCAGCGGTGAAATATCGGCGATCATTCCGCTTTCGGCGTATTTCACCAGAGCCGCAATCCCGGGCAGATAAAAGACATTGGGAAGTTCCCCGGTGGCGGCCATGGTTCTGAATTTGTTGTTGTACGAGGCCTCTTCGCTTACCGAAAGATCGTTAACGGTAACGCCGGGGTTGTTTTTTTGAAAATCGGCCACAAAGTTTTCCCATACATCGGTCATTCCTTCGCTGCCGGTCCACCGGGTCATTACGGTCAGAGTAACCTGATCGCTTTTCTGTTTTCCCGAACAGCCCGCGCCGGCAAGCAGAAAAAAGACGGCAATCGCCGGCAATAAAAGAAAACGCATTCCTGATTTCATATTTTCCTCCTTGATATATAGTGTCTGTCCATAAATGTAGACACATTATGGACAGACTTCCCTGAAAAACGCATTTTCGCAGCCTTTAGGCGAGAAAATGCAAGGTCTGTCCACAAAGTAACCAACTTTGTGGACAGACACTATATAATGAATTGTTCAATAACTTCGGTTATCAAACAACTTCCACAAAAACCACCGCAATTTCGCAGCCCCGTGAACCGAAACTTCGCCGGTGAGAAACCGCCGGAACCGGTACGGTACAAACAGTGTCCGCATGCCAACCGGGACCGCAAAAAATCCCTTCATTATTATGGGTTTTCTTCGTCTCTGTCAAGAAAAGATCGGGACAGCGGATTTTGCGTGAACAGGCAGATGATTTTACAATTCCGCCAAAAAGTATTTGTTTCACGCTAAAACTCTTTCACTTTTATCTGTAGCGGCTCCGGCAAGCTGATTTGCCATTTCTTCCTTCGCAAAGACCAGCGCTTCCATAATGTCCAAAATATAATCCTGCTGTTTCTCGTTCAGTGAGCAGAAATCCGCGCTCAGCTTGTTGAGTTTTTCCTGTTTACTCATATATGCCTCCGCTCCATACAAGATTTACTCACAATATGAGAATTATATTAACTTAGTGAGTTTTTGTCAATACTCATTCCGTAAGAAAATATCATTGTTTTGTGAGTCCTGTTTCGCTATACTTGCCCTATGACCATTAATGAACGGATTAAACAGGTCAGAAAAACTTTCAAGCTTTCCCAGGCCGAATTTGCCAGGGCCGTTTTTATCAGCAACGGCTATATCGCCGAAATGGAAACCGGCAACCGGAAGGTCAATGACAGGATTATTCATCTTGTCGCCCTTACCTTTGGCATCAGCGAACAATGGCTTAAAACCGGAAAAGGCGATATGCGGTACAAAACCCCGGATGAAAAACTCCGGCGGATGATTAACCTGTTTAACGAACTTCCGCCGAAATTTCAGGATTATGTTGTGGCGCAGATTGAAGCGCTTCTTGCCGCGACCAGAAACGGGAATCCGTGAATGCCGCAAAGAAAAATTTGTTTATATTTCACGGTGTCAAAAGGGAACTGCTTTTTGATACCGCCGTCATTGCTCGCCTGAAATGACGGCGCGGGCCAGTTCCGCGCCGCGCGCTTCCAGGAGCTTCAATTCGTCTTCGGTGGGCCGGCCGGCCCATTCCAGGGATTCGACGCTTGTCCATTTGAGGCTTTCAATGGCCTGTTCGTATTCCTTTTTCGCGCCGCCCGCCCAGCCCCAGGAACCGATGCGGAGGACTTTTTTGCCGTGTATGTGTTTGCGGCGGAAGATGTCCAGAACATAGGCCATGGGGGGGAACATGGCGTATTCGTAGGTGGGCATGGCCAGAACCAGTCCCGAACATCGGTAGGCGTCCGCCAGTACCCAGGACACGTTTTCATCGGGGACGCGGCGCGTTGTATAGGGGACCCCTTCTTTCTCTATGCCCCGTATCACCGCGTCCAGGCCGGTTTTGGTGTTACCGTACATGGAGCCCCAGATAACGGCGATCTCCTTTTCGGCCGGTCCTTTCGCGTAGGCCGCGTATGCGCCGTAACGGCCGATGATCCGCTGGGGATCTTTCCGCCAGACGATGCCGTGGCTGGGGGCCACGCAGGCAATGGGGAGAGCCGCGAGTTTTTGTATGGCCCTTTCCACAAAAATGGAAAACGAAGATACGATATTGGCGTAGTAACGGAGACTTTCGGCCTCGTAGAACGCATGTTCTTTTTCGTTAAATTCATCGTCAAAAACCCTGTCTCCCAGTGCGCCGAAGGAACCGAACGCGTCGCAGGGAAAGAGCGCGCCCGAGGCGGCGTCCCAGACGGCCATGGTCTCCGGCCAATGGACATTGGGAATTTCGTAGAATGTGAGGGTTCTTCCCCCTATGTCAAGGGTATCCCCGTCTTTGACGGCTTCAAGGCCGTCTTCAATCTTGTAAAAGGATTTGACAAGGTTTATCCCCCTGGCGGTGGATAGTATCCGGGCTTTCGGGTTCAGCTCGCGGAATTCCCGGAGCCAGCCGGTATGATCGGGTTCCAGATGGTTCAATATAAGGTAATCTATCTGGGAAAAATACACCCCGGCGGAAGCCAGGGCCGTTTCCACCTGCTGTGACGCATCGGTCCAGTCCCGGAAAAGGTCAACAAGGACGGTTTTTTCACCCTTTATCAGGTAACAGTTAAGGGAAACTCCATTGGGAATGGGCCAGATACCTTCAAAAAGATCTCCGGTTTCAATGTCCGCGTGGATACAATATACGGAATCGGCAATGATCCGGGCGTTCATCGGCTGTGCCGGCAAAGCGGATTTCAGCGTTTAAGGACGGAGACGACCCGTTCCAGCACCTTTTTCCGGTCCAAAGGCTTGACTATATAGCTTTTGGCGCCCATAAGCAGGGATTTTTTGACAACATCTTCCTTTCCCAGGGCGCTGACCATGATGACACAGGCTTCCTTGTCGAATTCCAGTATTTTTTCGAGTGCCGAAACACCATCCATTACCGGCATGGTGATGTCCATGGTAACCAGATCGACGTTCGGATACAGCTCTTTGTATTTTTCAACACCTTGGGCCCCGTCCGCGGCGGTTCCCGCCACTTCGAAACCCTCGGAAGTGAAAATCTGGCCGAGCTGCTTTGCTATGAACATGGAATCATCTACCACAAGTACCCGGTATGAACCGCCCTCCGGCTTGATCCCCTCGGGCGGTTTTTCGTTGATGCTGGGCATATCACTCTTTGCTATCATGCCGTTCGCTCCTCTTCTTCTTAATACTGTATGGCATAGCATGATGCAAGTCAAGTACGGTACCATGACACGATGACAGTCCCTTTTTTGCTGGCGCCCATGGCCGAACTGAGTCACCGGGTTCTTCGGGAACTGATTGAAAGTTTTGGCGGCTGTACAGAATATTTTACCGAGATGATAAGCGCGGCCGGCCTGCTTTCAGGCGGCCCTTTTGAAGCCTGGTACCTTGACGGCGGCCCCCGGCCCGAAAAGATTGTGTACCAGCTTGAGGGGGCCTCCGCCTGCAAGATCGCCAGTGCCGCGGCGGTTCTGGACCGGCTTCCCTCCGCCGGCATAGACATCAACATGGGCTGTTCGGCGCCGCTTGTACGCAAGGCGGGGGCCGGAGTGGCCTGGATGTCTTCTATAGATAAGGCGGGGGATCTTGTCGCCAAAGTCCGCAAAGCAACAAAAAAACGTCTCAGCGTCAAAATCCGGGCCGGTTTTACCGGCGATTTCGAGTATCTTCTCCGTTTCTGCCGCCGCCTTGAAGAGGAAGGGACAGAGCTTGTTACCCTCCATCCCCGTACCGCCGGTGAAAAATTCAGGCGTACTGCCCGCTGGGACTATGTGTACCGGCTCAGGAAGGAACTCCGCATCCCCGTGGCCGGAAACGGCGACATTTCGGACGCGGCGGAACTGGCGAAACGCGCCGCTTTCGACAATGGGGACAGAGCTTGTGATGGGGACAGAGCCTCCGGAGGCCTCATGGTAGGCAGGGCCGCCGTGCGGGAGCCCTGGATCTTCGCCCGGGCCCGGCGCTTTGAAACGGGGACAGAGCTTCGGCCGGATGCTCTTTCACGGGAAGGTCCCTTCCCGGCCGAAACGGAAACGCCCCCCGTTGAGGAGACGGGGCTCCGGTTTCTGGACCTGCTTGCCCGGTATCAGCCGCCGGAATTTCATCTTTCGCGGGCCCGGCGTTTTTTCGGCTATTTCTGCGGCAATCTTGTGTGGGGGAATTATGTCATAAACCGGATTAACCGGGAAGAAGATCTTGCCGGAATTGAACGGGTATGGCGGAATCACTTTGAGGAACACCCGGAGGAACGCGCCGGGAAATATTTCCGCAGCCTCAATTTCTTTTCGTCAGGTTCTTCACCCACCGCTCCTTGCCCAGAAAATGGCGCGCGATAAAGAGTTTGACGACATCCGTAAGTTTGAGAATGGCGAACATGGGAACGGGGGCCATGCTGGTACAGAGGGCCAGCGCGAAGGCGCCGGGGACAAAGAGCAGGGTATTGATCGAAACGTCGACATACATGCCCAGAGATGTATCGCCCCCCGATCTTGATATGGCGAATATGGCGTTAAGAAGGGCCCACAGGGGCAGGTAGGCGAGGATCGTGTAGATGAGTCCCAGGCTTATGCGCCGCGCCTCGGGGGTAAGGTTTGAAAACACAAGGGGAATGAGCAGCGTCGATGCCGCCGCTCCGGCAATTCCTATGATGATCCCCGCGGCGGCCGAGCCGGATTTGATCCAGCCGGCCCGTTTCCGCGCCTGGTCAAGTTTTCCCGCGCCCAGGCTTCCCCCGACAAGCACTGTGGATGTGGTCCAGATGCCGCCGAAAAGGAGGAAGAAGATGTTGGCCATGGTCCAGCCGGCGGCCATGCCCGCGACCACTTCCGCCCCACCCCGGCTGTTATAGAGGGCGGTCATAATCGTCTCGGAACTGATCCACGACGCCTCGGAAAGGAACATCATGCCCGACTTGCCGAGTATGACGGTGATGAGCCGCCAATCCACATGGAAGAGGCGGCGAAAGGCGGAATAGAACGGGACGGCGCGGCGGTTTACGTACACAAGAAAGGCGGAGACCTCGGCCAGGCGGGCAATATCTGTGGCAATGGCCGCCCCGGCAACTTCAAGACGCGGCGCCCCCAGGTTCCCGTAGATGAGCATCCAGTTTCCGGCCGTGTTGACAAGGGTTGCCGCCGCGGATATGACAAGGGGAATTGTGGGAAGGCCTATTTCCCTGAAGGAACTTCCTATGCAGGACGAAAGGGCCAGGGGAAAAAGCGCGAAAGACGTGATCCGCAGGTACTGCGCCCCAATGGGAATTATCCGCTCCCGCTCCGCGTTTCCCATGATCATAAGCGATATCATCTTGCCGGGAACAAGGTGGCAGAGGGCAAACCAGAGCGCCGAGGCTCCAAGGGCAAAAACCACCTTGAAGCGGTACGCGTTGCGCATCCCGTCTTCGTCTTTTGCCCCCCTGAACTGGGCAAGGTAGATTCCCCCGGCTCCGCATATCGTGTTGACGATGACAATGTGGATGAAGTTGATTTGATTCGCCACATTGACCGCGGCCATGCTGACGTCGCCAAGGCCCGCGACCATAAAATTGTCGATGAGGGAAACCATGCCCATGATAAGCTGCTGGAGCATCACCGGCAGGGCAATGCCCAGGGCCTCGGCGTAAAAGCCGGGAGGTCCCAGTCCTGTCTTTACTGTCATTAATCTCTTCTGCAAGTATAGGTTATAGCTGCCCCCTCCTCAATACGGAACACCTTGAAAAAAGACGGTCCCGGCGGCCTTCCGGTCCGCCGGCCGGTCCAGGGGGCCCATAATCCGGTGCTTTTTTCAAAAAATGTCTATAAAATAGACAAAAACATCAAAAATGTCCGATTTTTCTATTGACAGAACCCGTGGCGCCTGCTTATTTTATTGTAATGAAAACGAAACGCAGAGGAAGTTCCTTTAATTCACTGAATTCAAAGCGGCAGCTTGAATCGATCTTCCTCTTTACCACGGGCAAATGCAACGCCAAGTGCGCCATGTGCTTTTACGCGAACGATATGGAAAAGAAAGCGGAGGATCTTTCTTTTGCGGAAATCAGGAAAATATCCGAGACGGCGGGGAATTTCAAGCGGCTCTGGCTTTCAGGCGGGGAGCCTACCCTGCGGGAGGATCTGCCCGAAATTGTTGAAATGTTTTACAGGAACAACCACATCACGGACCTCAACTTTCCCACCAACGGGATCATGGGCGACCGGATCATAGACTGGCTTTCCCGTATCAGGAAGACCTGTCCGGACTGCAATATTTCAATCAGCATATCGCTCGACGGTTTCGGTTCGACCCACGACACCCAGCGGGGCGTGGCGAGTTTTTACCGGGCCGCCGAGACCCTGAGGAAAATCGACGACCATTTCCGGGACGACGGACACGTAATCAAGAACATTGCCACGGTCATCACCAAATACAATGTAGAGGAGATCCTTGATTTTGTTACCTGGGTGTACGGACGTTTCAACGTGTCCACTCACACCATAGAGGCGGCCCGGGGAGTTACCCGCGAAGACGGAGTAAAGGTTCTTACCGAAAATTCCCTCAGAAAAATTCAGGACCACATTGCCCCCTACTACCTCCTTTACGCCAGGCGCATAGGAGAGGGAATGAATTTCATAGGCCGCGGGCTTACCAAATTCTTTTATGTCGGACTCATGCGGACCATGTACAACATCAGGGCGGCGAATCTTGAAAAACCGACCTGCTGGAACATGGACTGTACCGCCGGGGAAACCACGCTGGTCGTGGATTACGACGGCCGTTTCCGCGCCTGCGAGCTCAGGGAGCCTGTCGGCAATGTCAAGGATTATGGCTGCGATGTTCAAAAGATCATGTCGGGCGAAGCGATGAAGAAAGAGATCGACGCCATAGGCCACGGCTACAGGGCAAACTGCTGGTGTACCCACGGCTGCTGGATCATGTCGTCCATCACCTTCAATCCCGGAAAGATGATCTCCCTTTTGATGAAGAGCAACAGGGAAACGAAGAAACTTTCCGGCAGGTCCATGACGGTGAACGAGGAATTGCTGCGGAGTCTTGAAGACAAATACCATGTGGACAGGGCCAAACTTGAGGAACTTGGCATTGTTGGGACGCCGGGGAACGGCGTTTCGAAGGGCGCCGCGTGAAGGTACTGCTTGTCGTAAGGGGTTCCCAGGGCGATGTCTACCCGTATCTGGGGCTTGCCGGGGAACTTGAAAAACGCGGCCACGATGTTACCCTGAGCCTGCCCCGTATTTTTGAAAATGAGGCGCGGAGCGCCGCCCTGCATTATGTTCTTCAGGCCTTTGACGATATTGAAGGCATGATGGGAGATGTGCCCGATACCAAAAACCTTCTGGACTGGACGCGGCGCGTTATTGCCAGCCAGTTTACGGAGATCATCCCGCTGCTCCGTCAAAGCGATGTTCTTGTTGCGGCCAACACCGAATTCGCGGCGGCCAGCATTGCCGAGTACTGTAACAAGCCCCTGATCCGCACCGCGTTCGGTCCCTTTATTCCCGGCCGCGTCATACCGCCGCCTGTTTTCCCCTGGTCAAAGCCGCATCCTGTTTTCAGGCCGGTCTTCCTCTGGGCGCTTCTTAACCTGGGACTCAACCTCATGGTGAAGAAGATCATCAACCGCCACCGTTGCGCCCTTGGCATGCGGCCCATCGCCGATCAGGCGGATCATGCCCCTTCCATCGGGGATAACTACCTCATGTATTCAAAGTATCTGGGCAATACCGATCCCGCGTGGAAATACCGCTGGAACATAGGGGGCTACTGTTTTAACGATACTTTTCCCTACAGCAGGAAGGCGTACGAAAAATACCTGGCCTTCATAAAGAAAGACGACAGGCCCGCCGTTTTTTTTACGCTGGGAAGCTGCAACGCCGTGAAAAGGGACAGATTCGCGGCCTGGCTTTTCGACATCTGCAGAGAGAACAACTACAGGCTCGTGGTTGGCTGCGGCTGGTGGGAAGTCGGCGCGCGTCTTCCGGCAAGCGAAGATCTCTTTCTCCTTGACAGCGCCATTCCCCATCACCTTGTTTTTCCCCATGTTACGGCAATCATCCACCACGGCGGTTCGGGAACCACGCACAGCGCGTCCCGCGCCGGCAAGCCGCAGATGGTTGTGCCGCTGCTTCTCGATCAGTTTTACTGGGGGCAGCGGATCTGCGATCTGGGCGCCGGACCGGGCAGCGTTAAAATGTCGGGCATCTCGAAAAAGTACCTTGCGCGCCGGGTCACGGATCTTCTGACCAATCCCGAATACAGAAAAAACGCCGGGGCGCTGGCCGGGCGGATGCGCGAAGAGCGGGGCCTTGAAAATATCTGCGAGCATATTGAAAGCTACGGCGAAATGGCCGAAGAGCGCATCGCCGAGTAACGGCAAAACCACGGAAACCCGGGGCGGCGCTGATTGACTGTGGTCAACCGGCGCCGCCCTGTCTCCCTGTGCGGAGGCAAACATGGCGCCGCCCTGTTATTCTTCGAAGACCGCCGTGCCGAAGGGGGGAAGCTCCACCCCGCCTGAAACCGCTGTGCCCCGGTAAAGATCCCGCAGTTCCTTTCGCACTGTGATGACGGCGGGTTCGGGCGAATAATTAAGGACGAAGAAAAAGCGCGCGTTTTCCTTTTCCCTTACGGCGATCTCGCAGTTTGCCGGAAGCCCGATGGTATCGCGGTACGGTTCGGCAAGGTTCAGTTTTTTGAGGAAAACCCCGGCGGCCGCGCGGGAAAAGGCCCCGCCGAAATAATAAACGCTGCCCCTGCCGTACCTGTTGACGATGAGCGCCGCTTTTCCGGCGTACCATCCCTTCGTATAGGACGCCAAAACCTTTGCCGCGCCCCCGTCAGCAAGCGGTTCCAGAATGTCGTTAAAAACCGGAACCTCAATTTCATCGCCGTCCCAGTCCGCGGTAACAGGGAGGCCGGGACCGGTAAGGGTGTAGTCGACGACATCGGTTCCCGAAAGCCCGCGGAAAAGTCCTGGAAGTTTTGTCATGGGGCATTTACCCGATATGTCCTTCATGCCCGCCCGCGCGCCCAGCACGAGCGTTCCGCCCGAGGCGGCGTACTCCGCAAGCAGGGCGGCGCGTTCTTCCGTTACGATAACAGGATGGGGATAAAAAAGAACGGGGTACTTCGCCAGGTCCTGCAGTTTCACCGGACCTGAAAAGCATACATAATCCGCGGGCGAATGAAGCGTCTGGGCGGCCCGGAAAATACCCGCTTCGCTTTCACGGTGAACCCGCCCGTGCCATACGTCGAGCCTGGCGTCCCAGATGTTGTCGTAATCGGTCAGTACGGCAAACGACGCCCGGTACCGGGAACCCGCCGCGGCGGAGATCAGATCCGTCTTTTTGCGAATGTCGTTCAGTTCCGCAAGCCGCCTTGTGTCGCGGTTGGAGTAATCGAGAATGCCGTGCCAGTAAATTTCCGTGCCCATGCAGCAGGTTCTCCAGCGGAAATAGCCCACATAGTCGGCGCCGTGGGCTATGCTCTGCATGGTCCACAGCGTCATCTGTCCCGGACGCGGGGCCGGGCTTTCCATGCGGGTGGTCCAGCCGCCGGGCCCGGACTGCTGCTCCATGACGCCGAACGCGGGCGAAATGGACCGCGCCTTTGACAGATTGCAGCTCCATTCCCTGTCGCCGAGTCCCGAATCAGGAATTGTCTCTGCCGCCCCCTGGACGCCTGAATCGGGAAGATTGTAGGCCATATTGGGGTATGAATCGTAGGTAATAAAATCAAGGCTTTCATCGCACATGCGGTGGCTGTCAAGACTTGGGAATATGCCGTTGGTGGTAATAAAGTCGCCGCTTTTAAGGTATTTGCGTAGTATATCGCTTTGCAGTTTCACGAAACCGCACGCGCTGTCCGATACGAAACGGATGTAATCGAGCGTCCGGTGGGGATTGACCGAATTGCCAACTGTCGTTTGGGGAACATGGATTTCGGCCCAGGCGGTGTAGGTCTGGTTCCAGAATACCGTTCCCCAGGCGTCGTTGAGCGCGTCAAGGGAACCGTATTTTCTTTTGAGAAATTCGCGGAAGGCGATGGTGTCGCTTTCGGAATAAAACTCGTCGGTTTCACAGTTCAGTTCGTTGTCGATCTGCCAGCCTATGATAGAGGGATGAGGCCCGTAATGGCGCGCCGTTTTTTCAACAATCGTTTCGGTAAAGCGGCGGTACACGGGGGAATTGTAGTTGTAATGGCGCCGCATGCCGTGGCGCAGAAGCACGCCGTCCATGCGGGCGTTCAATATTTCGGGGTACTGGCTGGAAAGCCATGCCGGCGGGGTTGCCGTCGGCGTGGCGAAGACAACGCTCATGTCCGCTTTCAGGGTCAGTTCGAGAAAACGGTCGAAAAAATCAAACGTAAAATCGCCTTCCCGTGGCTCGATTTTGTTCCAGGCAAACTCGGCTATTCTGATAACGTCTACGCCGTTTTTCTTCATCCTCGAAAGATCGTCTTTCCAGAGGCTTTCATCCCAGTGTTCGGGATAATAACAGGTTCCCAGGACTATCCTGTCTCCCCGCAGAATCTTCACCATACCACGCTCCTTGACGCCAGGCGGAACCGCCCGCCTGCGGCATTATACCATGATCCGG
>JAIRXH010000094.1 GCA_031268385.1 Treponema sp.
TGCGAAAACCGGTGCCCCTCCGGCTGTATTGATTCCGGCGAAAAACACATAGACAGTGAACGGTGCGTGTTGTGCTTTTCCTGCGCCGCGGTCTGTCCCACGGGAAGCGTGTCCTACGGGCCGCGGGGTGCGGCCTCGGTTTCCGGCGAAGCGCGGCGTGTCTTTTTGAAAGGCGCGGGTAAAGTTTCGCTTGTTTGTGGCGCGGCGTACCTCTTGGGGCCAAGTCTCAAATTGTTTCCGCGTCCGCCGGCCGCGAATCCGCCCATACTGCCGCCCGGGGCAAAAGATTTAAGGCATTACGCTTCCCGCTGTACCGGCTGCCATGCCTGCGCCGCTTCCTGTCCGGCCGGTATCATCAAGTCAAAAAGCGGTATCTATCCGGAGATAGATTACGAGGGCGCCGTAATTCATTCCCCGGGCGCCGCCTGCCAGTTCAACTGTGTCGAATGCGGCCGGGTCTGTCCCACCGGGGCCATTACCCGCCTCAGCGTAGACGAGAAACACCGGACCCGCCTGGCCCTGTCAACCCTCTACTTTGAACGCTGCGTGGTCAACACCAGGCACGAATCCTGCGGTGCCTGCGCCGAGGTTTGCCCCACCGGGGCGCTCACGATGATCCCGTACAGCGAGCCGGGCATTCCTTTTCTCACCAGGCCCGTGTATGATGAACGGTACTGCATAGGCTGCGGCGCCTGCCTTGCGGCCTGTCCGGCCGAGCCGAGGGCTTTTACCATTGCGGCCGTGAGGGAACAGAGCCTTACAACCGGATCGCGTCCGCCTGAGGAATCCGGCGACGAACTTAGTGTGGATATTACCGGGGATTTTCCGTTTTAACGAATATTTGTTTTGTATAGGGAGGTTTGTATGCATTTAGGAGCTGGCGAGATAGCGCTGCTGATTGTTCTGGCGCTGGTGCTGTTCGGCGCGAAACGGCTGCCCCAGGTAGGCCGCGCCGCCGGGGAAGCCATACGGGAATTCAAGGCCGCGTTCAACGGCGTGAGCAAACTAAAAGACGACATTGAGGCGGACGGAGAGCGTACAGCGGACGCCGGGAAGCAGGCCGATGGCGAAGGAAACGGGAAAAAAAACGGAACACTCCGCTGAGCGAACGGTAGTGAGCGAAAGTTCCCCTCCGGAGAGCGCCGGCGGTTCCGGCACGGGCCTTGACGAATGGACGGAACACCTTGAGGAACTCCGCCGGCGTATAATCGCGGTCCTTGCGGTATTCACCGCCGTGACCGTGCCCGCCTTCGCCCTTTCCGAAAAGCTGGCGGCCTTTCTCATGGCGCCGGTCGCGGATCTTGGTGTCGTGCTCTACACCTTCAACCCCGCCGAAAAATTTCTTGCCTACCTCCACCTTGCGGTGTGGACAGGCGTGATTTTTTCCGCGCCTTTTTGTCTTCTGCAGATCGGATTATTTGTATGGCCCGCCCTCAAGGGAAAGGAGCGCAGGTGGACTGTGGCCGCGCTCCTTGTCGTTCCGGTACTGTTCATTACAGGCTCCGGCCTGGCCTACCGGTTTCTTTCGCCCGTGGTGCTGCGGTTCTTCCTGCTCTTTGCCACGGGTGACGGCGTTCAGCCGCTGTGGGGCTTCAGGGAATATCTGGGCATGCTCTACGCTCTGATGCTTGCCGCGGGCCTGCTTTTGCAGACCCCGCTGCTGCTGCTGTTTTCCTTTGTCCTTGGGATCACCACGCCGAAAAGCGTGGCCCGCTTCCGCCCCCACATCATTCTCCTGATATTTCTGGTAGCCGCCATTTGCACGCCTCCGGATGTCATTTCACAAGTGGCCCTCGGCGTGCCCCTGTACCTGCTTTTTGAGCTGACGCTTTTTATCGGGCGTTTTCTGCCGCGAAGCGGCAGCCCCGGCCGGGATACATAAGGAGGATAATATGGAATATCGTGAAATAGGAAGAACCGGCATAAAGGCAAGTGTTATCGGCCTTGGCTCGGAAGGAATTGCGCGCGTTTCCGCCGCCGAAACCGACGCGGTTATCGGTTTTGCCGTAGACTCCGGCATAAACATCATGGATTGCTGTATGCCGGGACTTGAGGTGCAGGATCATATAAACCGGGCCCTGCGGGGCAGACGGGAAAAAATGCTCATTCAAGGACACATAGGCTCATCCGCCACGGACGGCCAGTACGATGTAAGCCGGGACACAGCCACATGCAGAAAAAATTTTGAAACACTCCTCAGGGGCCTGGGGACCGATTATATCGACTTCGGCATGTTCTTCTTTGTCGATACCCATAAGGATTTTTCCCTTTGTTTTGAGGACGAGCTTTTGCGCTATGTCACCGATCTCAAAAAACAGGGGATAATCCGGGCAATAGGCGCAAGCTGCCATAACAGTGAGGTCGCCGGGCGTATCGCGGAAACGGGAATTGCCGACCTCATCATGTTCAGCGTTAACCCTGTTTTCGATATGACTCCGGTTAATTCCGATATTTACGAACTCCTTGATGACGCTCAATTCAAGGAGAAATACACCCTTGAAGTTGATCCCGGACGCGCGCGTTTTTATCAGCTTTGCGGGCAGCATCAGGTTTCCATAACCGTGATGAAAACCCTGCTTGCCGGAAAACTTCTCTCCGCCGAATTTTCACCCCTGGGCAGGCCCATGAGCGTAAGTCAATGTATTCACTACGCGCTTACCCGTCCGGCTGTTTCAAGCGTTCTTCTGGGCTGCAAAAGCGAAGCGGAAATACAGGAGGCCCTTTCCTATTTTGAGGCTGGGGACGCGGCCCGTGATTACAGCCAGGTTCTTCAAAGTTTCAGGGGAACGGCGCGGGGGGGCTGTCTTTACTGTAACCACTGCCAGCCCTGCCCTTCCGGCATAGATATAGCGGCCGTTACCCGTTACGCCGACATTGCCGGCCTTAACAAAAATGACATACCGTTCACGGTAGTGCAGCATTACCGTTCTCTCGCAAGCCACGGGTCGGATTGTATTTCCTGTTCAAGCTGCGAAAACAAATGTCCTTTCGGGATCCCCGTGATCGCCAACATGAAAAAAGCGGCGGCCTTGTTTGGGGTTTAACTGTTATATTAAAATAATAGTATGGCTAAAGCGAAAACCGGCCGGGAAGCCCTTGCTCAGGAACTCCGTTCCCTTATACCCAAACTCGACGGGGAAGGGCTGGCCTTCCTTGTTGAACAGGCGAAGGTTCACCTTTACAACATGGAGGCGGACCGGCTGAATCGGGCGGCCGCGGATTTGGACGAAACCCGGTCCCGC
>JAIRXH010000106.1 GCA_031268385.1 Treponema sp.
TCAAGCCTTCAGGAAATCGCGGCGGACATACAGGAAATAGCCCGTGAATCCGAAGGGCTCACGGAAATCAACTCGGTAATGCAAAACATCGCCAGCCAGACAAATCTTCTTTCGATGAACGCGGCCATTGAAGCCGCCCACGCGGGAGAGGCCGGAAAGGGCTTCGCGGTGGTGGCGGACGAGATCAGAAAACTGGCGGAATCTTCGGGGGAGCAGTCCAAAACCATATCGGCGGTGCTGAAAAAGATCTCCGAAGCCATGATGAAGATCAACGATTCGGCCAACAGGGTCTTGCAAAAATTTGAGGCCATAGAATTGGAGGTCAAGACCGTTTCGGCCCTGGAGAGGCAAATCCGGAACGCCATGGAAGAGCAGAACGAGGGGAGCAAGCAGATTTTTGAAGCCATCACCCAGCTTACCACTATTAACCAGGTGGTAAAAAGCAGCGCGCTTGAAATGCTCACCGGAAGCCGCCAGATTATCCAGGAGAGCAAAAACCTGGATTCCGTAACCCACCAGATAGCCGACGGGATGAGCGAGATGGCTGTCAGCGCCAAACAGATAAACACCGCGATAGACAGGGTAAACAGCATAAGCGGCGAAAACAAAGAGAGCATCAACAGTCTTGTGCTGGAGGTGGAACGCTTCAAAGTGGAATGAGCGCTTCGGGGAGGCGCCCGTACAGTGGCGTTGACGTACCGGCCCGGTCTGTGTGCTCCCCCGTGTCCGCCCTGGTGTGGGTGGTGTCATTCGGGGACTCCGGCCCTTCCGGATAGTTCCCTTTTTTTCCGTCCCATACGGTTCCACAGGGCGTAAAGGCTTGAGTCTATCGTCCCCTTGGGGACGCCAAGTACTTCCGAAACTTGCAGGTTGGTGGCCTCCAGCCGTACATGCGACAGCCGTTCCCTCATTGACTTGAGCCTTTCCCGCGCCTTCCCGAGCCGGTCCCTTGCTCTGGTATACGCGGTCCTGTCTTCAATCAGGGCAAGCATCTTTCTTTCGTACGCAATACACCGGTAAAGCTGGCCGCTGATATGTTCCCGCAGACGGCGGATTTCGTCCTCCCGCTCCAGCCGCCGCTTCCGCAGCGCCTCTACCATGTTTCCAAGGTCTTCCTTTTTTACCCCGACCAGCGGGGCGGCCCGTTCAAGAAAATCATCGGATACACAATAATATGTTTTAAGCATCAGAATCAAAACCTGCCGGGGATTGGTTATCTTTGGCACCTTTTTGCGATCCGGGTCCGGGTAGCCCGGTTCGCATGAATGGACCTCTTCTTCGAGCGGCTGTGAAGCGGCCCATTGGGGTTCCTCACAGTCCGCCGTTAGTCCCATCCACGCGGCGTAGTCCTGCATCCTGAAGTCCTGCCCGTGGGATTTCCATTCCCTTACCGACCAGCGAAGCATGGCGCCCATGTAGGCTTCAAATGACGAGCCGGTATCCCGGTAATGATCGATGGCCCGTGAGATGCGGGGGTAAAGCCAGCAGAGATAATCGGTGCGGTCCTCCTGATGCCAGTGATAGGGAAAGAAGCGCCCGTAATTGCGCATGATGTTTTTGAAGAGGGCTTCTTCGAACTGCCTCTTGTCCAGTCTGTTTGATGTGTAACTGCCGTAAAGATCGTTGAGCGTCGGCTCCTGCATGACGTACCCCTTGTTTCATGGAATGTATCGGAATAAGGGTATCAAGATGTAGGTTTGCTTTATTTTATATGACAACTGTCATAAAAAACGCGGAAGAGGAAATGGCTTTGACACGGCCTTCCAGGCCGGACGCCGTTAACGGTAAATATTTTATGGAACCCCAGGGTAACGCTGATTTATTCACATTCGAATGAAAGATCCCGCCGCAAACAGCGAAAGCGTTACTCCTGAAAAATCTTCCCGAACGCTTCAAGAATTGCAAGGCGCAGCGGGGCGATGGTTCCAGGGCAGCTTGCCCCCGCCGCGTTTTTGTGTCCGCCGCCGCCCAGTGACGCGGCGACGGCGGCGACATCCACCGCGTCGCGGGAACGCAGGCCTATGGTGCACGTCCCTGGTTCTTCCTGCCGGATAATGACGATGGCCTCCACGCCCGCGACGGACTGCAGCAATTGGTAGAGGCTGTCAGAATCGCGGCCCTCAAGGCCAAAGCGGGCGGTCTCTTCCAGTTCTTCGTATGAAAGGATAAGCCTGCCGCCGAAGTGGGATTCCGCGCGCGAAAGCAGAAGGCCAAGGAGCTTTCGGGAATCGAGGCTTTTTCCCCCGTTGATGGCCATAAAGGTCTGTTTGGGATTTGCCCCCGCGCGGATAAGAGCCGAAGCGGCGGCGAATGTTTCCGCCCCGTTTGAATCTACATGGCGGAAAAATCCCGTATCGGTACAGAGTCCAAAGAAAAGCAGCCCGGCTTCTTCTTTCGTAAGTTCAAGGCCCAGCGCATCCACAAGGCGCCGCACCATGAAGGTTGTGGAGGGGGCGAGGGGGTCAAGGTACAAAGGAGAGCCGGCGCGGCAAAGCCCGTGATCCCCCGTTTTGTGATGATCGATAACCGCGGTGGGAAGGCCTTCCAGAAAGGAGGAAAGGTCCCCTGTGCGGTCCGGGGCCGAACAGTCAACCACGATAACGCGGGCCCCTTTCCGTTCTTCCGGGCCGGGCCGGGCGGTAAAGCGGCCCTCGTAGGGTTTTACTTCCGGCCGTTTGAAGGGGCCGGCGGAACAGGGAAGCGCCCTTTTGCCGAGCCGTTCCAGGACAGAAGAGAGGGCAAGCTGGCTGCCTACGCAGTCGCCGTCGGGTTCCCTGTGTCCGGCGACAAGGAACGCGCTTCCTTCCCGGATAAAGTCCACAAGCGCCTGGGGAACACCGTTATGCATCTGGGGTACTTTATTCATCACAGGTCAAGATCCTCGACTGCCGTTCGTGTCCTGAGTGCGCCCCGGAAACCACCGCCTTTCCGTCCCTGATGTACACGTTGATTTCGGTCCGCAGTCCGAAGTCCTGAAAATAGACGCCCGGTTCCAGTGAAAAGCAGGAGCCGTCAAGGAGCAGCCTTTCGTCGGGAAATTCCACCGAGTCAATGTTTACCCCCGATCCGTGGACTTCCGTGTCTATGCCGTGGCCGGTGCGGTGGCGCAGCGCCTCTGTGTAACCCAGCGCGGCAAGGCTTTTCCGCACGGCGGCGTCTACCGCCGCGCCCGAAGGCCGCCTCTCGGCTTCAAGCCCGTTCCGCAGATACTCAAGGCCGTCCTCGCGGGCGGAGACAAGATCGCCGAATTTCTTTTCAAGGGAGCCTGGCGGCTTTAGTCCGTAAAAGCCTGCCCATGAAATATCCGCGTAGATCCCGCCCGCTTCTTTTGCCCATACATCAAACTGGATCACGTCGCCTGATTTGAAGACGGCGCCTTTACGTATTTCGTAATGGGGGTTTCCCGAATTGATCCCCGCAGCGACAAGGGGGGGATGATCGGAGGTGAGCTTCCGCTTTTCAAATTCGTCAAGGAAAAGACGCTGAATATCCGCCTCCGTTATGGTCTTTCTTTGCCGGTATGCCCGCCGCACGGCCTCCCAGGCGATAAAGACCGACTCGTACAGATGGGCCGCGGCCCGTTCGTGGGACGCCATTCCCTTTCCGTCAAGGAGCCCCCTGAAACGCTGGATAAGGCCGGCGGCCGGAGCGAGAACAAGCCCGGCCTCCTTGAAAAGGGCGGCGGCGCCCGCGTCAAGCCAGGAAATCGCGGCGAGGGTCTTTGAGGCGTGGACGCCCCAGCGTTTTCCCCCCAGCGCCGCAAGGCGGGAAAGCAGCTCTTCCCTTCCCGAGTAGGGGATCTTTTCCCCCGGCAGAAAGTCAAGAACATCTTCTTCAACGCGGCTGACTATTTTGAGGGGAAGCTCTTTTCCCTCTTCCCCCAAAGGAGGAAGGGCCGGAACGGCGTATATCCACCATCTGGAATTGGAGACGCCGGAAGGTATGGCAAGTATTTCGTCGGAAAGTCTGTCGCGGTGGTGAAAATTACAGAAAAGCCATCCGTCAAGGTTTTCTTCCCGGATGGCTTTCCGCATTTCTTCCAGTTTTTCAGGATCCATACGCCGGAACGCCGGATAGGCCGCCTGATTCGTCAATATTCAAGTTTTACGTCGGTGATGTTTTCGAATTTGTCGTCAATATTGACGTGAAGCGGCACAATGCCCCAGGTTTCATGGGATCGCGCCTTGCGGACGTAGAGTTTTACATGATCGAATTCGCCGTTTTTATAGTAAACCGTCATATACGGCCAGGCGGTGGGCGCCTGGATGGAAACAAGTTCCCCTTTTCCGGCCACTTCGGTAAACCATTCCAGGGGAAGGTATGTTTCGGCCATCTGGTTTACCCCTTTCCGATAAAGGATAACATAGCCTTTCCGGTAGGTGTATATCTTTTCAATGTTTACATGGACATAAAAGTAGTCCGATTCCTTGCCCTCGGAAATAGTCTGGGCGAACAGGGGCAGCGCCGCGCTAATGCCCGTAAGGATAATCATCGTAAAAAGGAACCTTTTCATAGCAATCCTCCGGTAATTTCAGGGTCGTGCTATAAGTATATTGTCAAGAAACCGTATCTGACAAGCCCAAAGTGGCCAGCATGAGCGCCTTGATTGTATGCTTGCGGTTTTCACCCTCATCCCAGGCCCTGCTTTGCGGCCCGTCTATGACGCCGGCGGTTACTTCTTCGCCCTTGACGGCCGGAAGACAATGGAGAAAGATGCTGTCTTTGCGGCCTGTTCCGTCCATGAGGGCCTGGTTCACCTGATACGGCCCAAGCAGCCGCGCCCGCTCTTCTTTCTTGTCTTCTTCGCCCATGGAGGCCCACACGTCGGTATAGACCGCGTCGGCGCCCCTTACGGCGGCGGTATCGGGCGTAACGGTGATGACCGCCCCCGACGCGGCGGCAAGATCGGCGCAGAGCGCAAGGAGTTTCGGATCGGGGTTAAGGGCAGGCGGGGTAATGACGGTGAAGCGCAGCCCCAGTTTCGCGCAGATTACCATGAGGGAACGGGCAACATTGTTACGGCCGTCCCCGGTGAAGCAGAGCTTTTTTTCCCCGGACGAACCGAAGTTTTCTTCCAGCGTCATGATGTCCGCCAGCGCCTGCGTGGGGTGGAAGTCGTCGGTAAGGCCGTTGTAGACCGGCACGCCCGAATATTCGGCGAGTTTTTCAACGGTGGCCTGTTTGAAGCCCCTGAACTGTATGGCGTCGAACATGCGGCCCAGAATGCGGGCGGTATCCTCTATGGATTCCTTTGCCCCAAGCTGAATGTCCTGTGTGGAAAGGAACACCGGATGCCCGCCTTCCTCGCCGAAGGCCGTTTCAAAGGCGCAGCGGGTCCGCGTGGACC
>JAIRXH010000131.1 GCA_031268385.1 Treponema sp.
TGTCGAAAAATGGATCCCCATCGTGTCGGCCTCGCAGCTTGTAAAGAACAAGCCTGAAGAACGGGAACTGCTCCTCCGCTGGGCCAGCGTAGTGGACTATGAATAACATGAACACGGCGTCCGCCGCGTTACCATAAGACGAGTTTTCCCCGGTCCGCCGTAAAGCCCCGCGATGCTTGCCGGGTCCGCGGCGTTCATCCAGTATGTTTGCGAAGATCTTTCGGCCTGTTCAAGTTCACGTTCCACGGAAAGCGGGGCAAACTGGAGGGAATTGATCCCGCCGAAAAAACGGCCCGCGGCAAGTTCCCGGGCAAGCTCCATGCGCCGTATGGCGGGAAGAAGCGCCTGCCATGAAGAGCAGGATGTGATCATCAGTTCCCGCTGTCCTTCCGTCAATCTCTCTCCTTGACAAATGGAAATATATGTACTAACATCCAAAAAGTTAATTTTATCTTTCTTTAAAGGAGAAAATCATGAAAAGAAATGCACCCTTGATTATCATGCTGCTGGCAATAGTTGTGATGATAACCGGATGTTCCAAAAATGCTTCTGGTTCCGGTGGTCCGGTTGCCAGGAAAGCTACTGTTAATGTAATGTGGACTGCGGCCATGAACCAGTCCAATGTTATCCGTCAAATCATCGAAGAAAAATTTGCGGTTCAGCATCCGGATATTACCGTTGTGTTCAGTGAAGTCCCCCAGAATGAAATTAACAACAAGGGGCTTATGGAAGCTATCGGTAAAACCGGGGCCTACGATGTTCTTATGCAGAATCTGCATGTTCCCGCTCTTGTGAATATTAATGCCCTTGAAGCGTTAGATCCTTATATTGAACGGGATAATTTCCCGATGGATAAAATGATAGATAACGGAGTCACATATCAGGGCAAAACGTGGGGTATTCCGGTCCGTGGCGATGTCCGTGTTCTTCATTATAACGCGCAGCATTTTATTGATGCTGGCCTTGATCCCGATAAACCGCCTGCTACGCTGGAAGAATATACGGAATATGCGAAAATTCTTACCCGGGCCGGCAGATTTGGTCAAAATCGCAATCCAAATAATGTTGATAATTTTACATCCATTCTTTTCCAATTCGGGGGCGAATTTATTAATGACAAGTTTGAACCCGTTTACAATTCGGATGCTGGTGTTATGGCACTTCAGTATATGATAGATCAGTACAAGGCTGGTTATGTCGATTCTCAATCGACAAGCTGGGATTACAGCGCCGAAATTGCCGGCTTCCTTTCCGGTGGCGGTGCCATGTTTGACTGTTGGCCAGCCCGTTATATTGACGCAGGTATGCCTGAAAAATCAAAAATTGCCGGATCACAAAGAGTTGCGGCTTTACCCGGGGCGGCTGCCCTTGTTTCCGGTTGGCACATGGTGATGTTCAACAGTACAAAAGACAAAGATGCCGCATGGGAATTTATGAAATTTGTAGCGGATCCCGCATGTCAGAAAGAAGTCATTCTTCGGGGCGGCGACTGTAATCCCACACATCTTGATGTCCTTAATGATCCCGAGCTTCAGGAAAAATATGAAATTCTTCGGGCTGTAAGCGATAGTTTTGACAAGACAAAGATATATTGTCTTTCAACCCAGTATGAAGCTGTCCGCAGTCACATTAATGATGAAATGCAGAAAGCGTTTCAGGGTGTAAAGACGGCCAGACAGGCCCTGGATGATGCGGCCAAACTTTCCCGGCAGGCGCTTATTGATGCGGGGGAGCTTAAAATCTAAGCTGGTGTTTTGTCGAGAATTACCATATCCCGTCCGTTCTGTGGACGGGAATGGGTGGTTTTGCGGGCAGATCCATACCCAAGACATACTGCTGTAGAAAGATCTGCGGCGGGAAGGTTTTAAAAAAAGGGAGGTGCTTTTGTGAGGAGCAACAGCAGCCGATTATTGGGCAATAAAACCAGGGCGTGGGTTTTATTTGTCGTGCCGGCAATTGTCTTTGTTGCGGTTTTTTCATTATACCCGCTTCTGAATGTTGTTTATTTGTCATTTCAAAAATACAATGCCGCTTCCGGCTCAAAAATTACTTTTACCGGTTTTAGAAATTACATAAATATGATGGGAAGCGAGCAGTTCTTGAACTCCCTAAAAGTAACATTCATCTATACTTTTATCGGCGTAGTGAGTACCATGATTTTTGGAATTCTGCTCGCCCTGCTCCTTAACCGGCAGGGTAAAATGATCAGTGTGATGCGGGGTATTGCGCTTATGCCCATGTTAATCTGTGGCGCGGCCCTCACTATCGCATGGATGCTGCTTTACAATTCCAATTTTGGACTGTTCAACATCATTTTGGAAATGTTGCATATGCCGCCGGTTAACTGGCTTGCCACCCCCGGTATTACGCTCTATGCATTGGCAATAACCGATACATGGCAATGTACTCCATTTGTAATGATATTGACCCTGGCCGGCATGCAGGGTATCTCTAATGAATATTACGAAGCTGCTGCTATCGACGGCGCTAATAAAATCCAGATATTTTTCAAGATTACTTTGCCCCTGTTGAAAAACGTTTTGTTAATGGTTTTGATCATGCGTATAATCGATGAAGTCAAGGTTTTTGAAAAACCATATTTAATGGCAAACAAGGGAGGTCCTATGAATACTACGGAATTAATAACCGTTTATGTGTACAAGCAATCATTTGAACGCTGGGAATACGGCGTTGGTGCAACAGGATCGCTTATTGTAGCGATCATGATTGCTGTCTTAACCCTGGCAATCATAAAGCTTTCCCGTGTCAATACAAATGCCTGAAGATTTCAGCGGAAATTGTTCGGGAATTTAAGGTTTTCGAATAACTCTGTTTAAGGGAGTAATTATGAACAATGTAGCCAAATCAAAAAAAATAACGCGGATTGTTTTTAATGCTTTTGCCGTTATGGTGATGTTTGTTATACTTTTTCCGGTTTTATGGCTCCTGCGCAATTCAATTATTGAATCTGTCCATGTTTACGATAGGCCGCCGGCGTTATTTTTTACTCCGACACCAAGTGCGTATGTCCGGGCTTTTTATTTTCAGCATTTATTTGGGCGAATGATAAACAGTATTATTATTTCTATTTTCGCTACAAGCCTTGCGGTATTGCTCGGTTCGATGGCGGCCTATGGGGTAACGCGTTTTCACTCGCCGCTTAACAATTATTTGCCGTTTGGGTTTCTTTTTCTTCGTATGCTTCCCTCAATCTGTGTTCTTCTCCCTGTTTTTCTTATGTTTACAAAAATGCGTATGGTAGATACGTATAGAGGGCTGGTCTTTATTTATGCGGCAGGGTCAGTGCCAACCGTAATATGGATGATGTGGGGATTTTTTAAAGATTTGCCCCGGGAAATTGAGGAGTCCGCTTACATTGACGGCGTTGGCTATTTTGGTACATTTATTAAAATAATCATTCCTATTACAACACCGGCCTTCGCATCTGTAGGAATTCTTGCGTTCACGGGATCCTGGAACGATTATATTATGGCTACAGTCCTTACCCGTTTTCGTACAATGACGCTTCCTCCTGCCGTTGTCGCCTTGATTAATAATACCGAGCTTGCCTGGGATCAAATTTCTGCTGGAGGAGTTGTGCTGACTATACCGGTTGCAGGCCTTTGCATATTCGCACAAAAGTATTTTGTACAGGGTCTTACAGCAGGAGCGGTAAAAGGATGAAAAACCGCAAAACAATTGACTCTCAGTGGTATCTCAAGCGTATCGATCCGGTGGAAAATTTTGATACAGGTTGCCTGGACAGCATTCTGGAAAAAGTATCGTCTCCTCGGGACAGACTTTTTAATGTACCAAAAATGCCTTTAGAGGTTTACGAAGTTTTAATAGCGGAAAAAGAGATCGAAAATCCCAATATTCACGGAGATTCAACGGATTGTCTGTGGGTCGCCGAAAGTGACTGGATCTATTTCACCGACTTTACCTGCGTGCCCGATTTGAGGCAGAATTATCTTGATTTCCAGGGCATTGATACATATGCGGATATATATCTCAATGGCGAAAAAATAGGCTCCCATGATGATGTTTATATTCCATGCGATTTTGATGTTACCGGTAAACTTCTAGACAGTAACAGGCTTGTTGTTCACATTCATTCACCAAAGAAAAAAATTGATGAGGTAAAACTTCCGAAGCACGTACATAATGCGGTAAATAAATTTAAACCAGGTGCGCGGACTCGTATGTATGGCCCTTCGTTTCATGATTACCTTGGACCTAAACCTTATCTTGTTCGTTTGGGTATTTATGGCGAAATACGTCTTGTTTCGGTGGATAAAGCTGAAATTCAATGGCTTCATATTCCCTATAAACTTTCGGCTGGCTATGAAAGCGTGAATTTGACTGTCGAGCTTGTACTGCGGGGCGACATAAAAAAAACCGAGGCGAAAATTACAATAATAGGACCATCAGGGGAAAAGGCTGCATCGGTGATTTTCAAGTCCACGCCAGGCTCGAATGTTATATCCGGGAACCTTATTTTGCAAGATCCCGAACTTTGGTGGCCAAGAACACACGGAAACAGTCCTCTTTATACTATTATCGCCGAACTCTGTTCCGATGATGCCCTGCTTGATAAAAAAATCGGCAAAATTGGTTTTCGAAACATCGAAAAGATCGGCGATCTTGACTTTACCATTAACGGACTTCCTTTAAAAATATGGGGGTCAAACCTTGCACCTGTTGACAGCTTGACAAATGTTTATGACAAAAAAAAGATGGATGAGCTTTTGGATCTGGCGGAACTTGCGAATCACAATTGCCTCAGAGTTTGGGGTGAAAATGAACGTCTTGATGATGATTTTTATAATGAATGTGACCGCCGGGGTTTTTTGCTCTGGCATGATTTTTTTGGTACCTTTTCCATGTATATGAATGATCTGCATTTATTTGATTTGATGCGACAGGAGGCTGAATACCAGGTACTCCGGCTGAGGGATCATCCGTGTATTTGGTTGTGGTGTGGTGGAAACGAAAGTTTAATGTGTGTTTCTTTTGAATTTCCGGGTGAGGAAATGCTCGGAATTGAAGTGTTCAACGAGATTTATCCTGCCGTCTGTTCAAAACTTGATCCTGAGCGTTATTATCATTGTTCTTCCCCTTCAGGCGGTGCATATCCAAATGACCCTCTTGCCGGCGACACCCACGGGTATACCCATATCTGGTATGTTCCCGGCAGTTATTATCCGGTGTTCCTCAGTGAAAACAACCGGGTATCGGCGCCCGCCAAACGTACAATGAAACGTATGATGAAAAGCGGTGATCTTTGGCCAGAGGGATATGACGGGCTTTTGCATAAAAACAGTGAATTCCCATGGCCTGAAGAATGGAATAAATACAATTCCAATCAGGGATACTGGAAACTTGGCGATATACAAAATTATTATGACGCAACAGATCTTGACGCCATGTTATATCGTCTTGGCTGGGCTCACGGAGACTATCTGCGCCGGCGTGTTGAGCGGTACCGCCGCGGTATTCCGCTGGAAAATGGTATGGGAAACAGGATAACCAAGGGGCATATTCTCTGGAAATTCAACAATAGCTGCAACCACATATTTTTTGGCGTAATAGATTATTTTCTTGAGCCCTATATTGCATACTACTGTATAAAACGGGTCTATGAGCCGGTATTGCTTGGTTTTGACATTGGTAATTTTATCAATCTTTGGATTGTTAATGATACAACTGAACCGCTCGAAGGCAGTGTATTTGTGCGTCTTTTTAGTCCTGAAAAAAACTGTGTTATAAAAAATTTTACCCTTCCCTTTGCCGTGGCGCCTGATCAATCTAAATTTGTGGCTGATTTAAATTGTTTTGGACAGTTCAGGAGCAATAATATCCTGCATGCGTATGCCGTCACCAATGATGGAAGACGTGTTGCCGAAACTTTTGACTACGTTGATATAGAACGGCATATTCGTTTTCCAACGGATGGAATTATTACCATACAAATTGCAGACGGTGATCTGTTTTTAACAAGCAGCCGCTATGAACGATCTGTGGAAATTCTGGGTTTTACCGGAAAAGAAGGGAAAGACGAATTTGGATGGCTCTTCGATGATAATTATTTTGACATGATTCCCGGACAAATCAAGCGGGTAAAAGTACTTGGTAAAAACAGAGAAGGAATAATTACCGTTAAGGGTTATTACAGCGATAACACCGCAAAGACAGAATATCATTGTGAATGAGTTTGGTTTTTGAAAGTATGTCTTTGAAATGTAAAGATTTCCGGTTCAGGAATTCCGTATATTCTCTGCCATTGCCATAGTTGCGGCGCCAATTACCGTTAGATCAACATTTTTCATTTCATCACGAGAAGTACCTGCTGCGGGAATTGTTCGGCGGTATTTTGCGTTCATGTTTGGTAAAATCGGCTTTTTATATCCCAAAGATTTGTATGACTCTTCATTTTCGACAAGCTCTTTAATTTCTTTCCTCAGCAAAGGATTTACACAGGTGTCATTGGCGATACTTCCTTCAAAAAAAATCGTGTGTCCTCTGCCGCTGGGTGCTTGTCCCGTTTTTGCAACAGTAGCTACCACCGTATTTGCCATGGAGTGAACACAGCGCCTCATAATCCATCCGGCCAGAATCTCCAGTTCTTTGTAGGCTTCAGAAGACACCCTCGCCTGGATTTTTTCCGCATCATCAATTGCTTTCTCCCCAAAGGATGTCTTCCATAATAAACCGACAGTCCTGGTTGCCTGATTGCCGGCAAAAAACGGAGAGAGATCATATCCGGCCAGAGCAGACCCTTTTTCCGCGGCGCGGATACGGATTGCTCTGTCCATGAGACTGAAAATCCCTTTTCCCGCTGTAGCATAATGAAATTGGTAATTTTCGGTAGCCTGTGCCGGGAACAATTCTTCGTCTCCAACATCAAGCATCCGTGCGATACCAGCCTGTATGTACGCTTCTTCATCACCGGTTGCCATGCCGGTTCCACAGACAAATAATGTTGAACGATCTTGTACGTCCATATCGCACAAGGATACCGCTCCATGGTGGGCGACAATACCGTCTGCCTGATAAAAAAGTACCGCCTGGGGCAGCTTGTGTCCATCAAGATATTTCGCAAAACTTTGACTTAAATCATATTCTTCAGTCATATGAGATTCGTTACGCGCCAACAGACCATCAATGGTGGGAACCTTCGTTTCATGAAAAGGTATCTTTCCCAAAATTCTGGTTGGCACCGAAATACCTACTACAGGACGCGGGGTGTTTTTGAGGTAGTCCGCAAAAACAGGAGAATTCAAGAGTACTTTGTTAAAAAATTCATATATGTGTATCCGTTCAGGAGGGTTGATCAGAGCCTCTGCATGATGTACTACCAATTCCCCGTTTTTCATAGCGGCTAGAATTATTTTTGTATTGGTTCCTCCTATTGAAATACCCAGAGCCTTGGGATGATTCAAAAAAACTTCCCTTTTTTCTTTGGCTATTAGAAAATGATCTGTCATGCCCGCATTAAATTCCGGCATTTCACCGCATTTAAACATGGAAAGCAATTTTCGAAATTCATCGTTATGGACTATCGATAACCGTTTCTCCAGCGTTGAATTCACCGATATGCCTCGCCTTTTTTCCGGTTGAAAAAATGACTAAATACGTTTCGTCATCGAAATTGTTTCAGAATCCGGCTGATTTTGGACAGATCTTTAAAAAAGCAGTCAAAAACCCGGTTTCCCGTTAAATAGTGTCTGTCCATAATGTAGACACATTATGGACAGACTTCCTTAAAAAATATAAAAGGCTGTTTCAAAAAACTGAAGCCTTGAAACAGCCCCTTGTTCTTAATGACAATACTGTATAACGTTCACGGGGATATGTCTACGTACACCCGGCGGGATGAGCGTATATAAATCAGCCTGAATCAGAGACGAACGGGATTGAAAAAACAGTTTTTCAAGATACTCATCCAACCAGGTCATCTGTTTTCTTGAAGAACATTCCCTTTGCCCGGCGCCCCGGGGGAATTTTTTACCACCCGGATAATGCCCAAAGTTTTGTCCTGAACGTTCGAAGGGAATGAAAAAGGGAAAACGTCCGTTGCGGGGCGGAAATCAGGCGTAACGGATCCGGGGCTGTCCCTTCCGTGTCCGCCGCGTTACCATAAGACGAGTTTTCCCCGGTCCGCCGTAAAGCCCCGCTCCCGGAATACACCCGAGTATTCGCTTTCCGCGGCGGCCTTTTCGTTGATGTGTTCAATCACGATCTTTTTTTCGGGCCGCACCGCGCGGAACCGGGGAGCCGCCGCGAAGGCCGCCAGGGCTTCCGCGTTTTCGCCGTCCTTTGGGCCGGTGAAAATGCGCAGTTCCTTTCCGCTTTTAAGGGAAACGGCGATGAGGTCCTTTCCCCTGAAGCAGAGTCTGTTGAAGGGGGAACGGGCGGGAAGGCGGGGATCAAGCCCCTCAACGGAAAGTCCCGCAACGCTTGCCGGGTCCGCGGCGTTCATCCAGTATATTTGCGAAGATCCTTCGGCCTGTTCAAGTTCACGTTCCACGGAAAGCGGGGCAAACTGGAGGGAATTGATCCCGCCGAAAAAACGGCCCGCGGCAAGTTCCCCGGCAAGCTCCATGCGCCGTATGGCGGGAAGAAGCGCCTGCCATGAAAGGGGAGGGGCCTCCCGTTCGAGGAAAGGCCGCGAGATGATCCCCCAGCGTTTTACAAGAAGCCGCACGCGGTCACGGTTCAATTCTTCTTCCTCGAACGGATCCGCGGCATAGTCGGGAAGGATCGAATACCAGCGGCCGTGTACCGGCGGTCCGCCCCGCCATTTTTCGCGGAGGGCGCGGGGGATACGGCGCCGCGCCGCGCCATAGGGATAGCCCCCCGGAAGAACGGGACCGTTCCCCGTTTCGGAATCTTCCCCGGGAATGAAGCCTTCCGCAAGGCCCCGGCGCACCGGTTCCCATGAATCGGCGGAAACGCGGCCTTTCCAGGCCTCGTTCCAGATAATTTCCGCGGCCCGGCGGTTTCCCGTTTCAAGGGCTTCCCGTATCTCCCAGAAATCACGGGATCTGTCAAGAAAACGGGGATCAAGGGCGCCGGCGTCAAGCGCGCCGCCGGTCTCAGGCGCGCCGTGCGCGGTCCAGGGCGCGGCAAGATCCAGATTGTCCGGCTCTGAAAAACCGGTCCTTTCCCGTCCGTCTCCGTACCAGAGGAGGCTTCCTTCCCGTATGGCGCCGTCAAGAATTTCGGGGACATACCCTTTGACGCGGACGGGAAGGAATTCTGTTTCCCAAAGGCGCGCCTGGGCGCTCAAACAGGAAATATGTTCCCAGGGCCGTCCGCCGGGGGAATTTTTGCCCAGTATGCCCTGTCGCATGGCGAGGAAGGGGGCAATGAAGGCGGCGGGGCGCTCCCTTATTCTCGGACGCGCCTTCTTCCGGGCGAGCCGGAGGAGGAGATCGAGGTTGCCGGTATCGCAGAGGAGCTTTCCGGTAACGCCCGTTACCGAAACATCGTCCGCGGCTTCGCCCGATTCGGCCAGGGCGCGGGCCGCGTCTTCCGCTTCCGCGTCTTCCACGCCGAATACCGCCGCGACGCGGGAAAGGGAAAGGGGCCCCTCATAGCGGAGCCACGGGCCAAGGAGGCCGAGCCTCGCGGACGGATTCCGCCATGCGTCTTCCCATTCCCGGTGGATCACGACGGGAACGGCGCCGCTTTCCCGGCCGGGCGGCGTTTCCGTTACGCGGACGGCTATTCTTCCGCCGAGCGAAGGATCTTCATCAAGTTCCTTTTTCAATCCGGCAGGCAGCGCGGCGGCAAGCGTGTCCCATTCGTCAAGGGGAACGGCGATGCGCTCCTTGACCCATTCGGCAAGGCCCTGTTTGTCCTCCGCAGTCCAGCCGGGAATCTCCCTCCTCAGCCGTCCGGCAAAATCGGACACCACCGCCGCGCCGAGCGCGGGTCTCAGGGATGCTTCGCCCAGAGCGTCCGCAATCGCGCGGTCGGAAAGCGACGTTCCCGCTTCCCGTCCCGAAGGCGTCCGGCGCAGATCCGCCCGCCCGTCGTATTCGTACATGAAGGCGTTCGTTTCCTCTCTGACAAGGCCCCGCGCAAAGGGACTGGGACGGGAAGTTGTCGAGAAGCGGAGTTCCACGCCGCCGCCCTGGATACCTTCCTGTAGTTCCCGGAATCCTGCCATGTCAAACATATCCTTGAGGCAGCTTCGCCAGGCTTCCGCCGTTACGGGAAACCCGTCTTCGCCGCCCGCCGCGTCAAAAAGACGTTTTGATTTCTGCCGCGTGATCCACAAAGGTGTGCGTTTTCCGAAGAGCGGCCCCGAGACAAGGAGGCTCCGTTCCGCCGCTTCCCTGAACGCCGCGCCGAAGATGCCTGACGATTCAAGCCGTCTTCTGAACAGCCGCTCTCCCCTGGAGATCCCCCCGCCGCCGTCGTTGTCAAGGTCTTCGAGCGCGCCGCGAAGCAGGGCTTCCAGGCCGGCCTCTTCGCCTCCCGGTATAACAAGGAGAATGCCGTTGTCATCGGAAAAGACCTCGACGCGGACGCCGAGCCTTTCCTCAAGCGACTGTGCCGCGGCAAGCGAGAACGGATAGTTGACCGCCCCGCCCCAAAAGCAGTGCAGCACAACCTGATATATGTTCCCTCCGCCCTCTTTCCGCGCCGCCCCGTTTATGATTTCAACGTTTATCCTGTTTTTTCCCGGAAGAGAGCCCAGCGCCGCGTACTGGGCGCCGAGAAACCGTTCAAGGCTTTTTGCCGCGTCTTCGGAAAAACCGGGGATGATCCCGTCCGGCCCGAAAGGCCGCCCGTTCTCCAGGGCCGTGTTGTACCTTTCAAGAACGCCAAGGACATGGCGCACCAGTACGGGACTCCGGAACGCCTTTTCCGCCTTCCAGAAGGGAATGTAATTAACCGGCCTGTCAAGGGGAACAGCCTGGACCGCCTCGGCTCCGATTGCGGTAATGCGCCACCCCCTGGTTCCGAATTCAAAACAGTCTCCCGTCCTCCGTTCCCAGACAAATTCCTCGTCCAGTTCCCCTATCTTTGTCCCGCTCCCGCCGTCCTCTCCGTTTCCCGCTATTCTGAGGGAATAGTACCCCCGGTTCGCGATAACCCCGCCCTGAGTGTACAGAAGCTCCAGGGTGCCGGGCGCGGCGGAAAGCGTTCCTTCCGTTTTGTCAAAATAAAGGCGCGGCCGTATGCCGGGAACCCTGCGGTATGTTTCGCCGAGCATGGTGATCACGGCGTCGTAGGAGGGCCGCCCGAGATTTCTGAACACATAAAAACCCCGGATCAATTCGTAGAGTTCGTCAATGTTGTAATCTCTTTCGGTACAGAGTGAAAGGATGATCTGCGCCAGTATGTCAAGGGGATTTTCAATGGGCCATGTTTCTTCAATCTCCCTTTCCGCCGCCGCTCCGGCAAGGCCCGCGGCAAGAAGGAGATCCATGCTGTGAAAAGGGATCAGCGTTCCCCTGCTGGTTTTTCCCACGCCGTGAGCGGAGCGGCCTATGCGCTGAAGCGTCTGCAAAACCGACGAAGGACTTCCCGCGAGTATCACTTCGTCTATGCTTCCTATGTCTATGCCGAGTTCCAGCGACGAAGTCGCTATGACACAGGGAAGGTCCCCCGCGGCAAATCGCCTTTCCACCTCGCGCCGTATTTCTTTTGAGAGAGAACCGTGATGGGCGTAGGCCGCGGTACGGCCCGCCCTGCTGTTGACAAGAAAGGCAAGCCGCTCGGCGCGCTGCCGCGAATCGGTAAATACAAGCAGCGACGGCTGCCTGCCGCTTCCGGCGTTTCCGTTTTCACCCTTTTCAATTTTATTAAGGACAAGATCCGTTATTACGCGGTAAGGTCCGCCTGCGCCTTCGCCGTTTGAATCCGCCTCTGCGGCGTTTCCTTCGGGGGCCCCCCAGGCCGCGCCTCCGGGAAATTCCACGGTAAAGACGATCCGCTTTTCTTCGCGGGGGGCGATAACGCGGACGGCGCGTTTCATTCCCCCCGTGAATTCCGCCGCGGCTCCAGGAGGATGTACCGTCGCCGAAAGGCTTACCCGCTGGAATTCGCCCGCGACAAGGGCAAGCCGTTCAATCTGGCAGGAAAGAAAACTTCCCCTTTTTGTTCCCAGCGCCGAATGTATCTCGTCAAGGATCACGTATTTTACGGAAGAGAGGACCTTTCTTCCTTTCGGGTTAAGCAGGATGATGGCGAGGCTTTCGGGTGTCAGCGCGAGGATGGACGGAGGGGAAACAAGAAAACGGCGGCGTTCCGGCCGGGGCGTGTCGCCGGAACGGGTTTCGGCGCGTATGGCGGGAAAGGGAAGCCCCGCTTTCTCAAAACACGCCCGTATGCCCGAAAGCGGTTCCAGAAGATTCCGCCTGATGTCTTCGTTGAGCGCCTTGAGGGGCGACACATAGAGGACGGAAAGTTTCCCCGCGGAATATTCGGGCCCGTCCGAACCGCCGCCGCCGGGAGGCGCGCAGAACCTTGACAGTGCCGCCAGAAACGCGGTGAGCGTTTTCCCGCTTCCCGTCGGCGCGATGGCCAGCACATGGCAGCCTTCCGCTATGACGGGCCACGCTTCGGCCTGAACCGCCGTGGGTTTTCCGTATGTTCCGGTGAACCATTCACGTATCAAAGGATGAAACGAAGACGGCAGCGGACCGGGCGGCGGGGAAGCGCTAGACATTAAAACATCTTGTTTTATGACCGCATCCTGTTTCGCGCATGGGAGGACGGCTTTCAAGGCATTGTTTCGTGGCGATGGGGCAGCGGCCGGCAAAGGAGCACCGCTCTTCGCCTTCGCCGCCTGAAGGCGCGCCTGAATCGGGCGGGCCTTCATCCCGCGCGGGGGCGTCCGGGGAAAGGCCCGGCGCCGATGAAAAGAGCAGCCGCGTATAGGGGTGGCTTCCCGTTTTCCAGAGATCGGCGGCGGGCGCTTCCTCCATGAGTTCTCCCCTGTACATTACGCCTATGCGGTCGCAGAAATGACAGGCCACTCTGAGGTCGTGGGCGATAAAGAGAAACGAAAGTCCCCGCCTTTCCCGTATGTCAAGGAGCAGATTGAGAATCTGTCCCTGTATGGAAACGTCAAGGGCGGAAACAACCTCGTCGCAGATAAGGAGATCCGGCTTCATTATAAGTCCCCTGGCTATGGAGACGCGCTGCCGCTGTCCCCCCGAAAATTCCGGGGGCCGCTTTTCAAGATCTTTCCGGCTTAAACCCACTTCCTCCAGTATGGCCCCCGCTTCTTCGCGCGCCAGTTTTTCCCGGAACCTGGCGTGTCCCCCTGTCCGTTCCCCGCTCATTGCGCCGGGCGACCATCTGTAGCCTGAGACCAGCACCTCGTAGACGCTCATGCGCGGGTTAAGGGAACGCGCGGGGTCCTGAAATACGTACTTCACTTTTTGGCGGTACTTTTCAAGTTCCCTTCTTTTGAGCGCGGACACGTCAATGGTATCGCGGAAGAAGATGCTTCCACCGTCGCATTCGTACATGCGCACAAGCAGCCGCGCCGCGGTGGTTTTGCCGCAGCCCGATTCCCCGACAAGGCCGTAGCTTTCGTTCCTGTCCACGGAAAAAGAGAGGCCGCGTACCGCGTCAACAAAACGTCCAAAACGGGCAAAGAAGCCCGCCTCCAGATTGAAGCGTTTCCGGAGCTTCGAAACGGTGATTACCGCCATGGGATCCTCACACAGCGGGCCTGGTGCCCGCCTTCGCCGTCAAGCGGGACAAGGGGCGGCACGCCGTCCTTGCATTCGTCCGACGCCTCCGCACAGCGGGGGGCAAAGGGACATCCCGGTTCTGTGTGGGCCGGGTCCGTTACCCTGCCCGGTATGGTCTTCAGCCTTTCCCGCGAATAATGGCTGCCGAAACGCGGGGACGCGGCGAGCAGGGCCTTCGAGTACGGGTGAACGGCCCCCTCCGCGAACAGGGCCGACTTCCCCGCCTCCATGATGAGTCCGCCGTACATTACAATGATGCGGCCGGCAATTTCCGCCACAAGGTTAATGTCGTGGCTGATAAAAATAATGGAAATATTCCGCGTTTCCCGCAGTCTAAGGAGCAGGGCCGCTATCTGTTTCTGAATGGTAACGTCAAGGGCGGTTGTCGGTTCGTCGGCGATGAGCAGCTCACACCCTTGAGCGAGCGCGAGGGCTATGCCTATGCGCTGGAGCTGTCCGCCTGAAAACTGGTGGGGAAAATTGGAAAGCCGTTCCCGTCCCCGTTCAAGCCCCGTCTCCGAAAGAAGCGACGCGGCCTTTTCCAGGGAAAGCGCCCTCGTAATTTTCCTGTCGCTGTTTCTGAATGTTTCAAAAAACACGCTTTCCATATTTTGCAGGGGATCGTAGGAACGGCCCGGTTCCTGAAAGATCATGCCTATCTTCTTCCCCCGGTATTCCCTGAGGAACGAAACGCTCCGCCCCAAAAGCTCCTTGCCCCGGTAGCGCACCGAGCCTGATGTAAGGGCGTTTTTCGGCAGCAGCGATGGAATAGCCTGCGTACTCACGCTTTTTCCCGAACCGCTTTCTCCCACGATTCCCAGAATCTCCCCCGCGCCCAGGCTGAAGGAAAGCCCCCTTACCGCGCGGTGAAGGCCTCCGGCCATGGAAAACGAGACCGTCAGATTTTCTACTTCAAGAAGGACTTCGTCCGTCCGCATATTGGCACTCCTGGCCCCTTTGAGTATACTGGAAAAAATGTGTCTTGAAAACAAGCCCGGCCCTGTCCGGGCCTTTGAAGGAGGCTGGGGCTGTCCAGGAAGTTGGTGCGCAAACTACGTTTGCGACTTCCTGGACAGCCCTTGCATTTGCTCCCGTTTCGTTGAAACGGTGCGCAAATGCCGCACCAAGGAAGCTGTCCGAACAAGTTTTTCAAACTTTTCGGACAGCCCCGTCAGATTGAACGGCGGCGGCGATTCCGCCGCCTGATACAGGAGTGAAAAATGAAAAAGGCGCGGGGGTTGATTGCGGGTTTGTTGATGGCGTTGGGCGGTTTCGGGTTGTGCGCACAGGAGACGTATATACGGGACTGTGCCGGGACGGTGGAAGTAAAGGAGGCGGGAACGGCGGTGTGGGTCAAAGCGGAGGCGGGGCAGAGGATAGGCGGGGATACGGTTATCTCCACGGGGTTCAAGAGCACAGCCTTCATCGCGCTGGGGAACTCGGTGGTGCAGGTCCATCCCCTGACCCGGTTAACGCTGGAAGAAATACGGCGGACACAGGGGGAAGAGGAAATAACGCTTCATATACGGACGGGGAAGATACGGGCCGATGTGAATCCGCCTTTGGGGGGTAAAACGAATTTTACGGTAAGGAGCCCTGTGGCCACGGCGTCGGTGAGGGGGACCTCTTTTGAGTTTGACGGGGTGAACCTGAAAGTTGACCAGGGGCTGGTACACGTGACGGGGGGCGACAATTCGGGAGTGTATGTTGGGGCGGGTCACAGCGCCGCTCCCGACCCCGAGACCGGACGCGTCACGGGGGCGATGGAAAGCGCCAAAGCGGAACTGATACCGGTGATAGCCGAAGCCGCCGCGGCTGCGGAGAGCATTCTGGAGGCGGCGGCAATTATGCCCGAAGCGGGGCCCGGGGCGGGGCCCGCCGGGTTTGGCTTCAGTTGGGAATAGGACACATCTCCAAACCAGGCTGGTTCAGATGTGCGAGTTGAGATATGCGGCAAAGGGGGCGAAAAAATGAGGAAGGCGCTGTATGTAGTGACGGCTGTTACCGTAATAGGATTGGCGGGTTCCTGCGAATTTTTCATGGGGTCCAAAGATCTGTCCGGAATGTCCGAAAAGAATGTGACGCTGTGGTTTGGTTCGGGGACCGAGGCGTCACAGGCGTCGCGGTCTGTTCTTCCAGGCGGAATGATAAACAGTCTGCGCTACGAAGTGGAACTGCGGGGGCCCGGCGGCCAGGTGATTACCCGGAGTGTGCCGGCGGGGAGCGGGATGGTGACGCTGACATTGACTCTGGGGGAGTGGGTGATCAGCGCAAGGGCCTACACACCGGAAGGGATACTGGCGGGGATGGGGACCCTTGCGGTGACGGTGGAATCGGCGGGAACCAGCGTGATGATACCGATGAAGGCGGCGGCTTTCCCCGCCGGGTATCGCGGGACGGAGACGGCAAACGGCGCAAGTTTTAACCTGCGCTACGTGCCCGCCGGGAGCTTTCAGCGGGACGGTACGCCGGCAAACATATCCACCATAACCAAAGGGTACTGGATGGGAGAGACCGAGGTAACGCAGGAATTGTGGGCGGCGGTAATGACCGGGAGCGACAATCTGACAAGTCCCAGTGGTTTCAGCAGCGGTCCTGCTTCAGGAGAAATCCAGGAGAAACGCCCGGTGGAAACGATAACCTGGTATGACGCGGTAGAGTTCTGCAACAGGTTAAGCGCGGCAACGGGGAAACAGGCGGTGTATACCCTTACGGGGATAACACGAAGCGGAGGCGCGAGCGGGTACATAACCGCCGCGACGGTAGATGCGGACTGGAGCAGAAACGGCTACCGGCTACCCACGGAGATGGAATGGATGTGGGCGGCCATGGGGGCGACGGCGGGGGGCCCGGCGGTAAGCGCTACCGGGTACAGCAAAGCCTTCTCGGGGAGCACCGGGAGTAACATCCTTGGCGATTACGAATGGTATGGTGTTTTATATTCCTTGGGCGGCAAGACACATGAAACCGCGAAGAAACTTCCCAACGAGCTTGGGATACATGACATGACCGGGAACGTGCAGGAATTCTGCTGGGACTGGTATGCCGCCTACGAGAGCGGCCCGCAGATCAATCATCCGGGACCCGCGTCAGGCACGATTCGTGTGGGCCGGGGCGGCATTTGGGACAACAACGTATCTACCTGCACTATTGCCTACCGGGACTACGGCGCCCCTAACAACCGGTCATTCTATGGCGGCTTCCGGGTGGTGTCCGCGCCATAAAAACGCTCACGGAAGGGTAACGCACGGGTACCTGCCGCCCCGGCCGAAGACAAAACGCAGCTTTGCCTTCGACCGGAATACCTCAAATTGAAATGTTACCGAAACGTCCGGAGTTTTGCGGCTCTTCGGCCTCTCGCGCGGCCCGCTTGTCTTTTCACAACCATCAAACTTCGCGTTGTGTGAAGCATACGCGCCCCGCCGCAAAACTCCAGGCGCCATTACGGGCCTGTTTATAAAAATCTACAGAAAACCACTCTTTAAGCCGATAAGATTAATTCACGGCAGGGATCAATACCCGGGAACCCTGTCATTAAAAGTTTAACCGAATGAACATACAGACCATAGTTCAGACACCAAGAAACCTCACCTGTGTTAAAGACGGCCTCTTTCATATCTTTTCAACTTCCGGACCCGAAATACCCATGGAATACCGCCTCGGCGGCATAAAGCCTCTTTTTGTTACAAGCCTCCGGGTTA
>JAIRXH010000159.1 GCA_031268385.1 Treponema sp.
GCGGCAATTTCCGGTTGTTTACTTTTTTGTTTTTTGGTATAGTACACCGTATGATTCGGGGTTTGTGGAAAAGAGCGTTTTTTCCCGTTTTGACGGTTTACATTGTTCTTTCCGTAACGGGGGCTTTTCTCCTGGGAGCGGTCGATCCCCTGTATTCCGCCAAATACGAAACGGAAAACCCGGTTCAGGAAAAGGCGTTGGTTTCTCCCGGCAGTTACTTTGTCCTGTATCCGGCGGAAGAAGCGGCCTTTTACACCAGAGCGCCCGGCGGCCGGTTTTCCCCGCTTCGTGCGGGATTTCAGCGTGTTGTTTTTCCGTCCTGTCCGTCAGGCTGGGGAAACGCCTTTTCAAGACCGCCGTTTCAGACAGACGCGAAAATATCGTGTATCAGCGTAAAAGATACCATTCTTCTTAGACTCAGAATTTGATTTCCCCTCTTTTTCTTTTTCACATCAATTGAGGCTCTTTCAAGACGTGAGTTTTGCAAGGGCGGCCGCTTTTTCAATCAGAAAACACGGGGAAGAAAAATGCTGTTAAGCGACATTTTTGATATCCGGCATATAAAGCCGAATCTTGAAAGCAGGACAAAAGACGGGGCGCTGGAAGAGTTGATCGAGGCAATCGCCGTCCTGCACCCGGAACTTGATCGCCAGGAAATGCTCGACGCGGTAAGCGCGAGGGAAAACCTGATGAACACCGCCGTCATGCCCGGCGTTGCCGTACCGCACGGATACTGCCGTATATCAGGGGGCGTTACCGGGGCGGTCGGTATTTCCCGGGGGGGCATAGAGTACGACGCGGACGATCACAGTCCGGTTCACTGTATATTCCTTGTCATCCTGGGCGGGGAGTCCCGTGAAAACCATCTGTACATGTTAAGCCGCCTTCTCAAGCTGTTCAATTCACAGGGTATTCCGGAAATAGAGGCGGCCTCAAGCGCGCGGGAAATTTACGATGTTCTGCGCCGCTTTTGACCGGACGCGCAAGGCGGCCAGGCTGCCTGACGCGTCCTTCGAAGAGCAAATCCGCGGAGAGGGAGTTGTACTATGACTATTGTTGAAATGCTGGAACAAAGCGTAATTCTTACGGTACTTGGCATGGCGATTGTTTTCGCCTTTTTATGGCTTATGATTGTTTGTGTTTCCTTGACGGGAAAACTGATCCACGCACTGGGGTGGGACAAGGACCTGGAGGCGCAGAAAAAAGAAGCGCCCAGGGGCGCGGGAAAAACAGTGACGCCTGAAGTTACCGCGGCAATAACCGCGGCGGTTACCGAATACCGCGAAAGGAAATAGGGAGAGGGGGAGTCCCCGGCGGGGCGCGGGAAAAACCCGCGGCCCGCGCGGGGATGCCCGCCGCCCCGGTCCCTAGCGCGCCAGGACTCCGTATTTGGGAGAGGCAAGGGTTACTTCTCCCAGTTTCTTTACCTCGAATCCGTTCTTTTTGAATTCTCCGTAATCGAAGGCGTCAAGTTCGTCTATGGCAAGTTTGTGGAATTCGTAGAAATTTTCCCAGTTCTCGTAGCCGTCGCCCAGCTTGTGTTCAAGATAGGCGTCGGCAATATCCATCCCCATCTGGGGCGCCACATAGAAGGCGCCCATGGAAAGAACGTTGACGCCGTTTCCGGTAATGGCCCTGAGCGCCGCGGGAACGCTTTCCACAACGCCCGAGTGGACGCGGGGACACTTGCTTGCCGCTATGTGTATGCCCATGCCGGTTCCGCAGAAGACAATGGCCCGTTCGAATTCGCCTTCGGCAATCTTCGCTCCGACTTTAAGGCCTATGCGGTGAAACATCTCGGGATTTTTTTCACCGGCGGACTTTACCCCAATGTCGGTTATGTTCCAGCCTTTTGATACAAGATGTTTTACCACCGCTTCCTTGAGGGGAAAGCCCGCAAAATCCGCGCCGACAAGCACCTGTTTGTCTTTAACCGTTTTCATGTATCCGCCTCCTTGTAGTGGCGTTCAGTATAACACGTCCCCCATCCTCTGTCCATGAGGCAGCGATCAGTAAAACACCAGCGGTGGTCAGGGTAACGCTGATTAACTTGTGGCTGATCGGCGTTGCCCTGAATAAACCTTGAAGCGAATCTTGGAATCCTGACCGGCCCGTGCTATACTGGCCCCATGAAGTTTCCGCCCGTTTTTTGCGCGGCCCTCATCGTGTGTTCCTGCGGTCCCGTTGTCGATTATGTCGTGATCACCGACGACGGATTTGCCTCCGGGGACGCTTCCGGTTTTTACGCGGCGGAACGGGCTTTTGTTGAATCGTTTTTTGCCGAAAGAGAGAAAGAAGAAAAAGACGGGGGCCCGGTGTTCCGCCTTGTTTCACGGGACGGGACGGAGGGGCCCCTCATCGTCCTGGAGCTGGTTTCCTCCTGGGCTGAAGGCGGCGAAGACGCGTTTGACGCCTTTGACGGCATTCCCCTTTCGCTCGCCTGGTTTGTGCCGAAGGACAACGCCCTTTCCGGCAGAACCGGAACATCCCTTGACCTCTGCCTTGGAGGCGGGGAAACGCTTGTCCCCCTTTCCGGTCTGAAGCCGCCGGACATAGCCCTGCGGGTTGACGGCCTTTCCGTCGAGGATAAAGAGTATCCCCTGGTAAGGGTCCGGGGACTCCGCGTCAGGGCGGATGCGGGCGCGGGAAAAAGGCCTCCAAACAGAAGGGCCGCGTCCCGCGCCGCGAAAAAAATCGGGGCGCTCGAAACGCTCATACGGGAGGCCCCTTCCTCCCTCCCCCGGACGGCGCCCCGGATTACGTGGATAGCGTCGGGGGGAGATGTCATGCTTGACCGGGGGGCGGGCGGCATTCTTTTTGACGAAGGGCCGGCGGGTGTCTTCGGCGGCACGGCCGAAAAACTTGCGGGGTCGGATCTTGCCCTTGTCAATCTTGAAGGCTGCGTAAGCGTCCGGGGAGAGAAGGTGGGAAAGTCCTTCAATTTCCGTTTCGAACCGAAAACCGCGAAGGCCCTGGCCGGCGCCGGCATCGACGCGGTGCTTGTCGCGAATAACCATATTTACGATTACGGCGAAACCGCCTTTCTTGACACCCTTGCCCATCTTGAAGACGCTCATCTGGGCGTACTCGGCGCGGGACGTAACGACGACGCGGCTTCGCGGCCCGCGGTCTTTGAGGCGGACGGTACGGAAATCAGGGTGTACGGCCTTGCCTCTTACCCTCGCGAAAGAAACGGCTGGGACGGGCTTTCCGTCGCCGCGGAGCGTGAAAAGGCGGGAATACTGCACGCGGGAAAGGGCGGCGCCGAAAAACTCGCGGCGCGTTTTTTGGAAGACCGGGACGGGAAACCGGCCGTGCATGTCGTGCTTTTTCACGGCGGGGCGGAATGGTCAAGGCAGCCTGACCAGGCCACGAGGCGGCTGTATACGGACCTCGTAAAAAGCGGGGCCGATCTTGTCATAGGTTCCCATCCCCATGTGGTGCAGGGCTTTGAGTGGATAGACGGGAAGGCGGTTTTCTGGTCGCTGGGGAACTATGTGTTCGGCGGCATGGAAAATACCGACGGGGGAGAGGAGGGCCTCTTTGTCACCCTGGGGTATCTGGGGAACCATCTTGTGTATTTTGAACCCTACGCCCTTTCCCTTACCCACACCCGGACGGACATCGCGCCCCGTGAGGAACTTGAAACATTTTACCGCCTGTCGCGGGAACTGCAGAAACACGGCGAAAATACGGAGGACGGCAATGAGTGATTTTACGAGGGAAGGAAACAGGCTTGTGTACCGCTACGACGCGGAGAAGCTGTGGATTGAAAGCTGGGGCGAAAACAGCCTCAGGGTAAGGGGCACGAAAATGGCGGAAATGCCCGAATGCGACTGGGCGCTTCTTTCGCCCCGGACGGACGCCGCCGACATTGACATAGGGGAGGAGGGGGCGTCCATACGGAACGGAAAAATAGAACTGCGGATAAATTCCTCGGGGAAAATTTCCGTGTACAATTCCAGGGGCGTTCTGCTTCTGGATGAATATGTCCGCAACCGCAGGGACATCAGATCAAAGACATGCAGCGCCCTCGAAATAGAGGCGCGGGAATACAGGCCCATTATCGGGGGCGGCTACGAAATAACCGTGCGCTTTGAGTCGCTTGACGCCGGGGAAAGGATCTACGGCATGGGGCAGTACCAGCAGTCCTGCCTTAACCTCAAGGGCGCCGATCTGGAACTGGCCCACCGCAATTCACAGGCGAGCGTTCCCTTTGCCCTTTCCTCGCTGGGTTACGGCTTCCTGTGGAACAATCCCGCCGTGGGCCGGGCCGTATTCGGGAAGAATGTTACAAGCTGGGAAGCGAAATCGTCCACATTGATTGACTACTGGATCACCGCGGGGGACAATCCCGCCGAAATTGAGGAAGCCTACGCGAAGGTGACAGGCACCGTTCCCATGATGCCCGATTACGCCATGGGCTTCTGGCAGTGCAAGCTCCGTTACCAGACCCAGGACGAACTGTTGCAAGTTGCCCGGGGCTACAGGGAACGGGGGATTCCCGTTTCGGTCATCGTTGTGGATTTTTTCCACTGGCCCTATCAGGGTGAATGGAAATTCGATCCCGAGTACTGGCCCGATCCCGGCGCGATGATCGCGGAACTTGAAAAAATGGGAATGAAGCTGATGGTTTCAATCTGGCCCACCGTGGAGCAGAAAAGCGAAAATTACGAAGAGATGCTGCGGAAGGGCTATCTTGTCCGTACGGAACGCGGCATGAGGATTGCCATGGGCTATCAGACTCCCGCCATTCATTATGACGCGACGCACCCTGACGCGCGGGCCTTTGTGTGGGAAAAGGCGAAGAAGAACTATTATGACAGGGGAATCAAAATTTTCTGGCTTGATGAGGCGGAGCCTGAGTATTCGGTGTATGATTTTGACAATTACCGCTACCATCTTGGACCGGATCTGGAAATAGGCAATATCTACCCCGTAATGTACGCGAAAACATTCTTTGACGGAATGAAGGCCGCCGGGCAGGAGAACATACTCAACCTTCTCCGCTGCGCCTGGGCGGGAAGCCAGCGTTACGGTGCGCTGGTATGGTCGGGCGATATTCATTCAAGTTTTGAAAGCCTCAGGAATCAGCTTGCCGCCGGGCTTAACATGGGAATTGCCGGCATTCCCTGGTGGACCACCGACATAGGGGGGTTTCACGGCGGCTGGATTGACGATCCGCGTTTTCACGAACTCTTTGTGCGGTGGTTTGCGTACGGCGCCTTCTGCCCCGTTATGAGGCTTCACGGCGACCGCGAACCGCACAGGCCCCCGCTGGGGACATCGGGCAGCGCCGCCGTCGCTTCGGGCGCCGGCAACGAGGTCTGGTCGTACACGGACGAAGTGTACGAAATTTGCAAAAAATACATCTTCATCCGCGAAAAGCTCCGTCCGTATATCACGGATCTGATGAAGGCCGCCCACGAAAAAGGAAGCCCCGTTATAAGGCCCCTCTTCTACGATTTTCCCGCCGACAGGACGGCCTGGGAAATTGAGGATCAGTACATGTTCGGTCCCAATTACCTTGTGGCCCCCGTATTGTACGAGGGGATCCGCGAGCGGAGCGTCTATCTTCCCGCCGGATCTTCCTGGACCAACGCCTGGACGGGTGAAAAAATTGAGGGTGGAAGGAGCGTTACCGCCCCGGCGCCGCTGGACAAAATCCCCGTCTTTACCAGGGACGGCGCGAGGCTTCCCTAGCGTTTGCGGCGCGGGGCCGTCCCGCGGCCCGGCCGGGTTTCGGGACCGGCCTATTCGGCCTTGAAGAGCCGCCGGGCCTCCGCCGCGATATCGTCAATCAGCGTCTGGTAATTGCCCTTGAGGGCGTTCATGTTCTGGTTGTAAAAGGCGGCGAATTCCGGGTCCTGGAAGGGGTCCAGCTTGACCTGCCTTCCCATGCGGCGGGAAATTTCTTCCTCTTTCGCGCGGAGTTTGGGTTCGTACTGCCGCATGATCGCCTCTTCGTAACGGGTAATTTCGCCAAGGTAACGGGAAACGGTTTCCCGAAGCTGCTTTACCGCGGCGGTGAAACGGGCGTCGTTTATTACGGTTTGAAGGCCCCGTCCCACCGCTTCAAGGCGCGCCTCGTCGTCCTTTGAAAGCGGAAGGGCAAGCTGGGAAACAAACACGTCAAAGGCCCCCTGTTTGAGGCTTGCCCTCTGTTCCTTTGGGGCCTTTTTGAATTCATCTTCAAGGTTCTTCCGGGGATCATTCAGATATTCATTCGCCAGCTTTTTCCCAAGCTGTTTTGCCCCGTACAAATCAATGCTGGTTTTGTCGCCCTTGACCGATTCGGTCCTTTCCATTGCTATTTCAAGCGCGCTTTTAATTCGTCCCATGGCCTACAGTATAATGAGAATCCCCAAAAATCAGCAAGCCCTTTTCGGTCAGTACCCCGTTCATGTTTTGATCGCCTCTTTCCGCGGGAACACGCTCCACAAGCTGGCATTCCATGCAGAGCCCCAAGGCGTACATTCCGCGTTTGCCGCCGGCCGCCCCGCCCGGCTTCGAGAGAAAGCGGTCGTAATAGCCGCCGCCCCGTCCGAGCCGTCTTCCTTCCCGGTCAAAGGCAAGGCCGGGAACCAGGACAAGGACCGGCGGCCCGGACGCGGTGGGAAGAGCGGGAAGAGCGGGAAGATTGGCCCGAGAAAAGACGGCCGCCTGAGGGAACGCCGCCGGATCGGGCTCCCGTATGCCGAAAGGACCCCGCCGCCAGGGACCGGCGGGGGAGGGCGGCCGGTAAAAGGCAAGTTCGTTCCCCTCGACGCGGGGAACGAAGAGATCTTTTCCCACAGAAAAAGCCGCCTCAAGAAAAGGCCGCGTGTCTATTTCGTCCTTTATGGAAAGAAAAAGAAGGAGGGTATCAATGGAGGCCCACAACGGGGAAGCCAGAAGCGTTTCCAGGGCCCTTTGCCCCCCAGTGCGGAATTCCCCGGCGGAAACGGCCGCAAGACGGCTTTTTACGCGCCGCCTCAGGCTGTCTTTGTCTCCTAGATACGCCGCGTGCCTCCGCCCTTGAGGCCCGCCTCGTACAGTTTGCCGCAGGAAATAAACATGGGGAGCTTTGTCCCCGCGAGGATAATACCGGCCTCTTCCGCCATGTCTATCATGTCCCGGCTGGGGGTTTTTCCTCTTACAAAGATAACGCAGTGTATATCCAGCAGTTCAGCCGTCCGTATGACCTGGGGATTAACCAGTCCTGTAAGGAGGAGTACGCGGTCTTTGACAAAGGCCATGACATCGCTCATCAGATCCGCGCCGCAGGCTGAAATTACCTCCAGTCCGGCATCGTTTTCCCCGGAAAAAAACTGTCCATCCAGCAATTTGACTGCTTCCTCTACGATCATAGGCCCCCCATTCGTATTTCAAGGATAACACAAAAATACCGGCGATTCAACAGTGCTGAAATCTGTCCCCGCGGGGACAGATTTCAGCTGGGGAGTTTTGCGGCGGGTTCGCGCCGTTTGCCCGCGGCGCGCCAACAGGCGGCCGCGTTGACGAAAAACCGGCGCCGTTTTATATTATATAAGGAAGCTATATCAAAACCGGGAGGAACATATGGGCGAGCATATCCAGTACAAGAAGGAGACAAAAAAAGCTCCGCAAAAGACCCTGAAGGAAAAACGGGAAGAAAAGAAAAACAAGAAAAAGGGACAGGGCGGCACTGATTAGCCGCGCGTCAACCATCGCTGCCTCAAGTCAAGACCGCAAAGGACGTTCCGGAGGGTAACGCTGATTGG
>JAIRXH010000071.1 GCA_031268385.1 Treponema sp.
CACAAAGAGAGAAAAGAAAAATAAAAACTACTTAACGCACGTAGGGGGGGGGGGGGGGGGTAAAAATATTTTTGCAATACAATAAACGACGCGGCGTATTCATACTGTTTGCCTCCTTATTTGTTTAACGCTGATAACTATAGCACAAGGGAACGGTCAATTCCGCTTGAAGTCCGCCACCCGCGCCGACGCGGTTACGCTGAGGGGGGAAACGTCTCCCCGTTCAAGATACCGGCAGCCTATGCCCGCTATCATGGCGCCGTTGTCCCCGCAGAGTTCGGGGGGAGGAAAAAAACAGCGGAGATCTTTCCGCCCGGCTAAAAGGGCGCGGAGGCATGAATTGGCGGCGACTCCGCCTCCGGCCACGACGGTTGTAAGCCCCGTGTCCGCCGCCGCGTTGAAAAGGCCGCGGAGAAGGATGGCGACGGCGGTTTTCTGGAAAGAAGCGGCTATGTCGGCCTTTTCCGCTTCGCCGCCGCGCGAAGGCCGGGTCCTGAACTGTTCAAGCTGGTTGATAACGGCGTTTTTGAGCCCTGAATAGGAAAGGTCACAGCGGTGTCCGCCTTTGTGAAGGCTTGGCAGGGGAAAACGGAAGGCGTCCGCGTCGCCCGATTGGGCAAGCCTGTCTATTACCGCCCCGCCCGGATAGCCGAATCCGTAGTGTTTTGCCACCTTGTCGAACGCCTCCCCCACGGCGTCATCCAGGGTGGTTCCCAGAACGGTAACGTCGTCAAAAGCGCCGGCGCGGCAGATGATGCTGTGTCCCCCGGAAACAAGCAGTCCCAAAAAAGGATAGGCGGGCCTGTCCGCGCCGGCGTGACCGCGGGCGCCGGAATCCCCACAATCAAGCTGCGAGGCATAGAGGTGGGCCAGCATGTGATCCACGGCGATAAAGGGAATGCCTCGGGCCCAGGCAAAGGCTTTGGCAAAACTCAGGCCGACAATAAGTGAACCCAAAAGGCCGGGCCGTGAAGCGGCGGCAACGCCTTCTATTTCGCCGGGCGCAAGTCCCGCCCTGTCAAGCGCCTCTTGTACCACGGAGTAGATCCATTCGGTATGCTTGCGGCTCGCTATTTCAGGAACCACGCCCTTATACGCCGCGTGAAAGGGAATCTGCGTGGCCACCACGTTTGAAAGTATCCGCGTTCCGTCTTCAACCACCGAGGCGGCGCATTCGTCGCAGGAAGATTCAATCCCCAGAACTTTCACGGCCTGTCCTCTTTCCCTGTTTCCACAAGGCGCGATGCTGTGGAAAGGGAATAACCGCGCCCGGAAAGGCCGGGGTAGAGTTCCGAAAGGATGGGGGCAAGTCCGGGCGACCAGGCGTGGCCTATCATGACGGCGGAACCCCGGCGTTCGGCCTTTGCCAGGCCTTCTTCTATATACTTCAGCATGGAAGATTTTTCCTGGCTGTTGTCGATAAACACATCCCGCTCCCCTATGGTGATGCCCAGCCTCCGGGCCGTTTCGGGAACCACCGTTCCGGCGATGGTTCTTGAATCAAGAAAATATATGCCTTCTTCGCGGCAAAGGGCAAGAACGGTTTCCATGGCCTTTTCGTCCATGGTGATCTTTGAACCCTGATGGTTATTCATCCCCGCGACAGGCCCCACTTCCGCGAGGTTTGCCCTGATTACGGAACGTATTGTTTCGCCGTCCATGTCCGAATAGACGGCCCCCGGTCCGGGGTCCCGGCCGCCTATGGCCTCCATGGGTTGATGGAGGAACACCTCCTTGCCGGCCGCCCGTATCCGTCGTGCCGCTTCCGCCGAATGGGGAAGTCCCGGCAGAACCGCGATGGTAAGGGGACCGGGAAAACGGAGAAAGGGTTCCAGTTCCCGGAGATTGTTGCCCGCGTCGTCAATCATAAAAACCACCGTCCCCCGCCGCGGCAGAGCGGCGGTCTCGGGCGCGGCGTGGGAGGCGGCGGGGACAGAGCCGGTCCCGGCGGGCGCGGTGCGGGAGGCGGCGGGGACAGAGCCGGTCCCGGCAGGTGCGGCGGGGACAGAGCCGGGCGTAGCGGGTACGGCGGGTGTGGCGCGGGAGGCGGCGGGAACAGAGCCGGGCGCAGGACGGGAGGCTGTGGGGACAGAGCTCCCGGCGGGGGCGGCGGGTGCGGGCCGGGAGGCTACGGGGACAGAGCCGGACGCGGCGGGTGCGGACCGGGAGGCCACGGGGACAGAGCCGGGTGAGGCGGGCGTGGTACGGGAAGCCGCGGGTACAGAGCTCCCGGCGGGTACGGCGGGCGCGGGACGGGAGGCGGCGGGGACAGAGCCGGGTGCGGCGGGCGTGGTACGGGAGGCGGCAGGGACAGAGCTCCCGGCGGGGACGGCGGGCGCGGGACGGGCGGCGGCGGGGACAGAGCTCCCGGCGGGCGCGGACCGGGACGGACCGCGGAGGATAATCGCCAGAGCGGAAACAAGGACCGCCGCCGCTATCAGAACGGCGGTCAAGGCCAGCGCGTGAAGAATATCCCGGCGGCCCGGCGCGGCCCGCCTTTTCCGCCTGCCTTTTCCGCTCCGGCTCCGGGGGACACCGCGGCCGGAAGGAGGTTTGCGGCTTTTTGGGGAGGACGCCTTGTGGGGGGAACGGGGATCTTTCACGGTTACGTGTACAGTTTCGGCCTTTTTACCGGGAAGCATTAAAAAAATTGGCCCTCCGAAGAGGGCCAGGGTCGTTTCCGACCCAACAGGGTCGTCACTGGGACGCCCTAAAAGTGGATATTTATTATACCACTTGCATCCGTTATAAACCCTCTTTCGGTGATTTGTCAACAAAAAAATATCCGGCGTCTCTTATGTAGCGTACATGCAGCTCCGCAGTTCTTCCGCCTGTGAACGGATCTTCCGCAGCGCCTTCATCTCGATCTGGCGTACTGTTTCCGGTGAAATTCCCATTTTTTCACTTATTTTTTTCAGCGTGTAACGTTCGCCGCCGTTAAGCTGATACCGGTACATGAGGATGCGCTTTTCCCTGTCTTTGAGGCGGTCTAGAAAGCGGATTGTCTCGTCACGGGAAGACTTGCGCAGCAATGCCTGCTCGGGACTGTAGGTATAATCCTCGTGAAGATCCATGATGGCGGCGCTTTCTTCCCCGGAGGCTTCCAGGTCAAGGGACAGGATGCCGTTGGTCATATTGAGGATACAATCAATGTCCCGGGGCGGAACGCCTATCTCTCTGGAAATATCCTCTATCTTTGGCTGCCGTCCCAGCGTCTGGCTTAAATGGTGATAGCACCGCTGTATCTTCCGCAGTATTTCTTCCTTGCGCTGGGGAAGCCGTATGGTCCGCCGTCTGTTGGAAAGGTAACGGTTTATGGACTGCCGTATCCACCAGGCGGCATAGGTGGAAAACCGGACATTCTTTTTGAAATCGTATTTTTCCGCCGCGCGGATAAGGCCCAAGTTGCCTTCCTGAATAAGATCCTGCAGGGAAAAATCACGTGAAATATAAGCCCTGGCAATTTTTACCACCAGTCTGAGATTCGCCTCCACAAGGCGGCCCAGCGCCGTCTTGTCCCCTTCCTGGATCAGCCGGGAAAACCGCTGTTCCTCTTCAAAAGTGAGAAGCGGAATGGTCTTTATCCGGCTGAAATAAAACCGGATGGAACCGTCATCCTCATCTGTTCTTTTCATATAGTATCTCCCGGAGCCGGCCATTATATAGTGTCTGTCCATAATGTAGACACATTATGGACAGACTTCCCTGAAAAACGCATTTTCGCAGCCTTTAGGCGAGAAAATGCAAGGTCTGGCCGCAAAGTAACCGACTTTGTGGATAGACACTATGTAGCAATTTCCGTGCCATTCGCATGCCGTTTGCCGTATTATCGTTTAATTCGTTGTATTACAAAGAGATACAATTACGTATGAAAGATTGGGCCGCGGGAAAATATGTTTTGGTATGTTTTTTTATACTTTTCCCCAAAATCGGTGTATTGGAAACTATAACGGATTGTGATATGATTATATCATGGATTACGGAATTACCGCCCGCGAGAAGGGTGAAGACGTTTATTATTTTGTCGAATGGTCTCCCCTCAGCCTTGCCGAACGGTGGACCATCAACGCGAAAGTTCCTTCCGTAGCGGGAATTTACGAAATTTACTGGATGGATGAACACAGCCACCTGCGCCTCCTTTCCGTGGGAGACACCCATTACGGCGGCCTCCGCTCGGAAATACGCCGCCTTACGGACAGCGAGCTTGCGGGCGATGAAAAAACACGGCAGATTCTTGAAGACAAGGAGATATGGTTCCGTTACGCCCCGTCCAATTCCTCGGCCATAATGGCGGACATCGTGTGGTTTTTCAGAAAAACCTACTTTCCCGAAAATCCCGGTGTTGAACATTCGGGACGTTACCGGAAGATCTTTCTGAACGAATCGGCGCCGGACAAACTTGTATGGGTTCCCTGAAAACGCGGTTTTCATGATTGAATACGTGGTTCCCGGCAACATGGACGACCGGGTCGCGGCCAGAACGGCGCGGCTGCTTGAAGCGGGGGGCGTCGCGGCCCTGCCGACCGACACAAGCTGGAGTCTTGTCTGTTCGTCAAAGGTCCGCGAGGGGATAAGACGGCTGCGGGCGCTTTCGTTCGAGCGTGACGAGCGGCACTTTACCCTTTTGTGCTCGGACATTTCCCAGTTCAGCGAATGGTGCAGCGTGGACAATACCCGCTTCAGGCTGATAAAACGCCTTTCGCCGGGACCCTATGTGTTCATTCTTGGAACCCTTGCCGGAACAGAAAAAGCCCTCGGCCTCCGCCGCGGCGAGGCGGGAATACGGATCCCCGATCATCCGGTGCCGCTGAGGATCATTGCGTCCCTTGGCGTTCCGCTCTATTCGATAACCGCGAAACGGAGCATGACGGGCGCTTCGGACGGAAAGACGCCTCCGGGAGACGACAGGTTTACCCCCATACCGGAGGAGGATCTTTTTGAAGGCGGATGGGAACTGGAAGACATTAACGGCGTCGACACTATCCTTGACGGCGGAGATGAACAGAACCGTATTTTCTCCACCATTCTGGATCTTTCGGGGGACGAGATACGCCTTTTAAGGCGGGGCGCGGGCCCCTGGCCGGTTTAGCGCCGGCGGGGCGCGGGGCAGACAAACCCGGATCTTCGGGACCGCCATGACGCCGGGGATCCGGAACACAGGAGCTGATTGTTGTGAGCATGACGTCTTTTGCCGGTAAACGGCCTGGCATGCCAAACCCGCGGGAAATAAGCAAAAAATGGGTACGGGTAGTATTCAGAAGACGGGTCCTGGTAATAGCCATTCTGCTTGCCCAGATCCTGTTTCTGATGTTCCTCATCGCCGGCTCAAGCAGGTACTTTCACTATTTGAGCTGGACTCTCAATGTAATCAGCATCCTTGTAAGCCTTTACATCCTCAACAAAAAGGAAAAATCGGCCTACAAACTTACCTGGATTTTTTTGATACTGATGATCCCCATCTTCGGCGGCATTCTCTACATCTTCTTTTATATCCAGTCGAATCCCCACTGGCTGAAACGGATCATAGCCGATGTTGACGGGAAAACGGAAGCTCTTTTTTTGCTGCCGGGAAACAGCCTTTCCCCGTTCTCCGCCGTCCATCCCGAATACAGCCCCCAGTCGTATTACATTCAGGAATACGCGGGCTTTCCCGTGTACACCCGCACGCGCGCAAAATACCTTGATTCAGGCGAGGCGTTCTTTGAATGTGTCCTTTTGGAACTGGAAAAGGCGGAGCGGTACATCTTCATGGAATTCTTCATACTCAGGCAGGGGGTCATGCTTGATCCCATCGTCGAAATTCTTGAACGGAAGGCGCGCGCGGGGCTCGATGTAAGGATCATCTACGACGATCTGGGATGCTTCATGTCGCTGCCTACGAATTTCAAGAGCATCCTGGAAACAAAGGGGATAAAGTGCACAATCTTCAATCCTTTCAGGCCCATCCTCTCGTCGCTGCAAAACAACCGCGATCACAGGAAGATCATTTCCATAGACGGAAAGACGGCGTTTACCGGGGGAATAAATCTGGCGGACGAATACATCAACGCCATAAACCGCTTTGGACACTGGAAGGACGCCGCCATCATGATCTCCGGACACGCGGCCTGGTCCCTTACCCTGATATTCCTCAGAACATGGAACTACTACCGGAAGGAAAGGGACGATTACCAGCTGCTTTATCCCTGGAAGAACGAGCCCTGTACGGAAGAATCGGACGGCTATGTACAGCCCTACGCGGACAACCCCCTCGATGACGAGAATGTCGGGGAGCATGTGTATATCAAGATCATCAACAGCGCGAAACGGTACGTGTACATCAATACCCCGTACCTTGTCGTTGACGACAACCTCCTTTCGGCGCTGACCCTTGCCGCCAAGAGCGGCGTAGACGTGCGCATCATCACCCCCCACCGGTGGGACAAATGGATGGTCGCCGTTACATCGCGCTCCTATTACCGCCAGCTGGTATCATCGGGGGTAAAAGTGTACGAGTACATTTCGGGCTTTAACCACAGCAAGACCTTCGTATCGGACGACAAGGTGGCGACTGTGGGAACAACCAACCTTGATTTTCGAAGCCTCTACCTTCACTTTGAATGCGGCGTACTGGTATACGACAACAGCGTTGTGGAAGGCGTCAAGCGCGATTTTCTTGACACGCTTCCCCTGTGCCACCGCATTACCCCCGCCGACTGCGCCCGCAATGCCCTGCAGCGGCTTGTCCAGGATATCTTAAGGCTTTTCGCCCCGCTCATGTGACAATCACCGAAACCCCGTCGGGAATGACGGCTATTGAAGCGTCTTTCCTGCCTGTCATCGCGTCCGCCTTTTCCACCGCTTCCCCGACGGAACGGGCGGGAGCCATGTGAAAATCCCGGACCATACCGCCGGGCGCCTTTGAGACATAAACAATTCCGGCGCGCCGCAAAACGCGGGCGAATATCTGGGACTGCCATTGATCGACGCGCGTATTTTCCGGAGGGGTTTTCATAAAACAGGCAAGCATGCGATCAAGATCCTTTTCGTCCCTGAATGTTTTGTAGAATTCTTCACCCCCGTGTCCATCGGCCGATTCGGCTATCATGATGATCACGCCGTTTTCCCTGACGGCGGCTTCCGCCGCTGTCATGCCCTTAACCGCCTGATATATATTCTGATCCAGGGGATACCCTCCGTTAGTGGAAATGACAATATCCGCCTCAACGCGCCGGGCGCCGCACCGCGCGGAAAGAAAGGCGGCGCCTTCACGGTGGGCCGCGTCGCAGTCCCCCGAGACTGAGTATATCACTTCCTTTTCCGCGTTAATCACCACATTGCAGATAAAGGCAAGGCGGGCCGCCCTGGCGGCGAAAATCATGTCGTCATGTACGGGGTTCCCGTCGAGAATGCCGGCCCGCGCCGCGGGATGAGCCATAAACCGGGCGTTGTGATTGTAAAGCACGGTTCCGCGGCCGGCAATGCCCGGAAGGACACTTTTTCGTCCCCCTGAATAGCCCGCGAAAAAATGGGGTTCTATGCATCCCTCGGCGACAAGCAGATCCGCTTCGGCGGCAAGCCTGTTGACAACAAGATCGCCTCCGGAAGGGAGCTTTCCCAGATTTGCCATGTCAGGCGAGTCGCAGTTGTGTACGGCGACGCGCTCGTTCCTGAAAATTTCAGGGCCGAATTTGGCTTCCAGTTCCGATGGGGAAGTTTCCCGGTGGCAGCCTGTAGCCACAAGTATGGTAATGTCCATGGAGGGATTTCCCCTGCGCAGTTCCGCCAGCATCCGGGGAATTATGATCCTGCTGGGCACGGGCCTTGTATGATCGCTTGTAACAAGAACGGCGCGCCTTTTCCCTTCGGCAAGTTTGTGCAGGGGAGAAGTTCCCACAGGATGGGACAGAGACTCATCCACCAGTTCTTCCGGCCGCTTTGCGGGCCGGTAACGGTGCAGACGCGAAACCATCTCTCCCCTGAAACGGGAAGCGGGAACGGTGTACGGAAGAAAACCCTTTCCGTAGGGAAACAAAAAATCAGGCATTATGTCATTGTCTTGACAGCCTGGAAATCTCCCGAAACCGCGGCCCTGATGACAGATCCCATGTACTGGTCAACCATGCAGGCGGTAAGGGGAACGGGCATGTTTTTAAGTTTCATATCAAGCTGCGGGTCCTTTGCGGCCTTAAGGATCCTGTCTATGTAGGCGTCGTTCCAGCCGGGAAGATCTTTCAGGGTTACAGGGGCGTTAATGGCCCTGCTGAACGCGGCCATGCCTTCCGCCACGGCTATCCCCAAATCCCTGCCTGAAAGTTCCTTCGGATCCTTTGACATGTACCCGTGTTTTTTGAAGACGCTTCCCACAAGCCTTAGCTGTTTTTCTATGACCGGGGAGAAAAACACCGCGTAGTAAGGGTTCATGATGCCGCAGGCGGTGCCGTGACCGGCCAGATCCACCAGGGAAAAACTGGTCAGATGCGCGCCGTTGGTTCCCCCTATCATTATGGCGTAGCCCCCCAGATCCGTAGACATCCCCAGGGCTTCCCGCGCCTCCATGTCATCAGGATCTTGTATGACACGGGGAGCATATTGAATGGTAAGCTCAAGGGCACATTCGGCAAGGGAAGAGGCGAGATCGTATTTTTCCGCCGGGATGCCGCTGAAAACCTCAAAGCAGTGCGCTATGGAATCCAGGGCTCCGTCTATGGTCACCGAAATGGGCATGGTGGCGGTTGTGTCGTAATCAAAGAAGGACAGAACAGGAACTATGCTTTCATCCACTACCAGTTTTTTTTGCCCCAGGGAAGGATCGGTAATGTTCGCGTACTTGGTAAGGTGGGCCCCCGAGCTTGCCGAAATTTCAACGGCGACAAGGGGGAAAAGTTTTTTGCCCGTTTTTTTAATCGCCTCGCTTACGGTATTTGTCCCGAACCAGTAATCGATCTCCGGGGTAACCTCCCCCCCAAGGGACGCGAGAAAATTCGCCGCCTTGCAGGCGTCGATGGTGGACCCTCCGCCCACCGCGATTATCATGTCCGGCCTGTGATGCAGTATGTATGTTTCAATACGGTACACATCGGCGCGGGGAGCGTTTGGCCCGGCGTCGGGAACTATATGTCCGGCGATGCCGATTCCCGATTCCGCCAGGCTCCTCATGACAATATCCACCACGGGTTTCATGTACGACGTATTGCAGACCACAAGGGCCCTTTTTCCGAAACGGACGGCGTGTTTTCCCAGTTCAGGCAGCACGCCCCGCCCGAAAACATACGCGCCGCCCTTCCAGTCGTAGAGGAGTTTTCGCGCCCTGGAAAAGAGTTCGTTCATTGTTCTTTACCCCACATTAAAGTAGCGCTGATTTATTCGCGTTCGAATAAATCAATACTTTCTCAAGGGAAAAATCCGAAAACCCGGACGGGGTTTTCAGGATGCGCCCTTTTAATCAAAATGCCTTATATGGGCAATATCATTCCCCATATCACAGTCCGTATTGTCATCAACAATAATATCAATAACATAGGGACCGGCGGCCGCGGCGGCGTTTTTCAGCGCCCTGTTCAATTCGTCGTAGGTAAAAACCCGCTCCGCTTTGCAGGCAAAACCTTCGGCGACTTTTACATAATCCATCAGGGCCTTGTTTTCTTTCATCGCGACGGCATACTCATAGCCGTACGCGTATTTCTGGTTCTGCCTGATGAGCCCCAGATAGGCATTGTTGATTATAAGCACTTTTACCGGCAATTTATAGGCCGCCGCGACCCCAAGCTCTTCCACAAGAAATGTAAAGCCGAAATCTCCCATGAGACAGACGGCGGGCCTGCCGTCCGAAGCGACACAGGCGCCGATGGCCGCAGGAATATCATAGCCCAGCGTTCCCGCGCCGCCTGAGGGAAAATATTTTCTGGGCTTGTTGACGCGCTGATATTGGCCGCTCCAGATCTGGGTAATGCCGCAGCCCGTTGTAAACTGGGTGTCATCGTCGAAGGCCTGATTTATCAATTCAAACACTTCCCGGGGATCCATGACCTTCCTGCTGAAATCGGGATAATGAACAAATTTTTTCCTCGCGGCGGCATAGGAAAGATCCGGGGCGGAACGTTTCCGCGCTTTTCCCGAAGCCTTCGCGGCGTCAAGAAGCATGGGAATGGCGTCGGCGGCGTCGGCGGTTATACCCAGGGCGGTTTTTACGATCTTGCCTATTTCCGACGGATCAATGTCGATATGTATAAACTTTCTTTCACCCTGATATACCGCGACATTTCCCGTATGCCTGTCAGTAAAACGGCAGCCCACGCCAAGGACCACATCAGAAGCAAGCAGTACCCCGTTCCCGCTGGAAGCCGCCCCAACCTGAATGCCGGCCTGCCCCGCGTTGAGGGGGTGATCGGCGGGAATGCCGCCCTTGGCCATATACGTCGTAATCACCGGAATATCCATGTATTCCGCGAATTCGACAAGGACCTTTTCGGCCTTCGCGAGAATAACGCCGCCGCCCATTATAATCACCGGGGTTTTTGCCCCGTCAAGAATTGCAAGCGCCTTTTCAATAAGAAAAGGGGAAGGCCGGGGCGTCCTGAGACAGGAAGGCTCGTATAAATCTATGTCAAATTCAATTTCCGCCTGCTGCACATCCAGCGGAAGGTCGACAAGAACGGGGCCTGGCCTGGCGGAGCGGGCCGCCTCAAAGGCTTCCTTCAATACCGAAGGAATCATGTTGGCATTCCTGACGCACCACGATCTCTTGGAAACCGTTCTTACAATTTCCGCAATATCCACGCACTGAAAAGCCCCTTTTCCAAGCTGGGAAGTTACCGCCTGACCCGTAATGGCAACAAGGGGAATTGAATCCTGCCAGGCGGTGTACATACCCGTTACAAAATTGGTCGCTCCAGGACCGGACGTACAGAGGGCTGCCGCTATTTTCCCCGAGGCCCTGAAATAACAGTCGGCGGCGTGAACCGCCGCCTCTTCGTGACGCATAAGGTAATGCCTTATTTTTGCCTTTTCAAGGTACTTATAAAGCGAATTTATTCCCGCGCCCGGAATGCCAAAAGCGTCGGTAACGCCTTCCTTTTCGAGTATTTTTACAACAGCCTCTGAAGCAACCATGAACAGCACCCTCCGTTCCTATGTTCTTATTATTGGAATCACGTTTTTAATA
>JAIRXH010000034.1 GCA_031268385.1 Treponema sp.
GTATAGACGGCGGGACGCCGCCTGGCCGCGCGGACGGAAAGAGGAAGATAGCCACGGACTGCGCGGAAGAAACCATGGACCACGCGGACGAATTCGGCGTCAGCCCGTGCGATGGAACCACTGCGTACGGAACCATCGCGTACTGGAGTTTTCGCTCCGCGAAAACTCCCCAGCCGAACATCCGAAGCCCTGCTTCGGATTTTCGGCCCTGTCCGTGAAGGTTTCGTGTGGTTGGTGAGGTTCGTGGTGATCCTCTTCTTCTCTTCCGTCCGGGCGGCCCCTCTTCATATTGACAATCGTTTCACCGCCGTCATACCGTTTGCGTATGAGAGTGTTCGTTTCCCCTCTTCCGCCTGTGCTTGCCGTCCTGGCGCTGTCCGCCTGCAGGGCCCCCGTCGTTCCGTCCGTGGACCGCGTGGATCTTTTCAGCCGCGAGATAGGGCGCATGGAAGATCAGATAGCCCTGTACGACCTTGAGGGGGACCGGGGCTTACGGCGCACCGATTTTGCGATGCGCGACGGGCTGTTCTATATTTCCGACAGTCAAGGCGAAAAGATAGTGCGGTACACGTCCTTTGGGGATCTCCTCTTCATGATCTACAACGACGAAACCAACCCGCCGCCCCTTTCCCTCCGGCCCCAGTCGGAGGACAGTTCCCTGGTTACCCGCTGGGCGTTTCCCTATCCCCTGCGGGAGCCGGGGAAAATCGCGGTCGATTCCCGCAAGCACATCTACGCGGGGGATATTCTGCCGCCTGACCGGCACGGCGTGGACGGGGAAACCAGGGCCCTGCTTGATTCGGTGATCCTCCATTTCGACAGCGACGGGCGCTTTATCGAGTATCTGGGGCAGGAAGGGATAGGGGGAAGTCCTTTTCCCCGCATATCGGCCCTGTATGTTTCCTCGCGCGACGAGCTTGCCGTCATCTGCCGGCTTTCTTCGGGGTGGAATGTGTACTGGTTTGACGATTCGGGGACGCTCCTTTACCTTGTCCAGCTTGAAAACTCCGCCATCCCCGTTCCCCAGGGCTGGTCGGGCCTTACCCCTTCGGTGGACGCTCTGGCCGCGGCGCCCGACGAGCGCAAGCTGTACCTCAAGGTTGATTATTACCGCGACACGTTCGACGAATCCACCACGACCCGGACGGGAAGCGAGCCGGGCGTTTCCATTGTCTGGATCATGAATGTGGAGGACGGGGTCTATTCGGGCAGGGTCGAGGTTCCCCTCGCGGACTATGTTTCCACGGAAAACGGCCGGACGCTTGCTTCACAGCGGCTCTACTCCCTGCTGGGGGTCATACGCGGCGGGCGGATCTTCCTTTCTTATCCGACGGAAGAAGGGTACTCGATCCTGGTCCTTGACGCCGATTCCGACACGACCGGGAATCAGCACCGCGGCTCCATCAGGGTGTCGAACGACGAACTCCGCTTCAATGCGTTCGATCTTTCGGCCGAAGGGATACTGTCGGCCATGCTGGCCAGCGATTACGAGGTGAAGCTGGTCTGGTGGCGGACGGACCGGCTTCTGGGGGCGCTGCCGTGAAACTCGCGACGCTTTCCGCCTCCGGGGCGCTGGACCGGAAGGCGGTGGATGAATGGGCCTTTAACACCTTCGCACTTGTCGAGTCGGCGGGGAGGGAGGCGGCCCGCGTTCTGGTCGAGGCTTTTCCGGGGTACTTTCCCCGCGCCCGCCTTAAGGGCGCGCCCCGCGCGCCCCGTATCGCCGTTTTCGCCGGTTCGGGTAATAACGGCGCGGACGCCATGGTCCTCCTCCGTACCCTTGTTCTTCGGGGATACGCGGAAAGCGCCGGGTCCCTTGTCGTGACAAGCCGGCTTCCCCCCGAAGACGAGAAGACGCCGGGGGCTCTGGCGTTTTTTTCCCTCGTGAACATGGGGGCGCCTGCCGTTCTCTGGAACGCGACGGGGGATTTTTCCGGTTTTGACATCATCGTGGACGGCATAACGGGGGCCGGCCTTTCTTCTCCCCTTAAGGGCGCGGCCCTTGCAATGGCGGAGGAGATAAACCGGCGGAAGGGGGCCCTGGCGGTTTCGGTGGACATTCCCTCAGGCTGTTTCGACGGATGGGAGCCGGGCATGCCTATCGTGAAGGCCGACGCGGTTCTGGCGATAGAGCCGGTCAAGGCGTGCCTTTACTCCCCGGCGGCCCGTCCCCACTCCGGCGCCGTTCTCCCGGTACGGGGGATCTTTCCCCGCGCCCTTGTGGACGCCGTCCGGGGGCCCCTTCTTTACGGCTGGAAGGAGGCTTCCGCCCTTGTGCCGCCGGTGGCCCGCACGGCCTACAAGTACGAGCGGGGTCTTGTGGAGATACGGGCCGGTTCTCCCGGCATGGCAGGGGCCGCCCGCATCGCGGCGCGGGGGGCGCAGGCCGCCGGGGCGGGCCTTGTCCGCCTTGTCGTCGATCCTTCAATTTACCCCCTCTTGGCGGGTGACGCGGGGGGAATCATGGTGGTCCCCGATGAAGGAACGTCCCCGCCTGATCCGCGGGCGGGCCGTTTTGTTCCCGCTTCCATGCTCCTGGGCCCCGGCTGGGGCAGGGGGCCCGGCCGGGAAAGCCTTCTGGACTACGCCCTTCAAAGGGAGGAAGGGGGAACGCCGCTTGTCCTTGACGCCGACGCCATAGCCCTTGCCGGAAAGAGGGTCTTTCACGGGAGGACCATCGTCACCCCTCATCCGGGGGAATTTGCCCTGTGGGCGGGCGTTCCGAAGGAGGAGGCCCTTTCCCGTCCGCTTCCCCTGCTTTCCCGCCTGGCCGCCGAGCGCGGCGCGGTGATCCTCTTCAAGAGCCATGTGCTCTACGCCGCCTCGCCCGACGGGCGGACGGGCGTTGTGGACGGTATGCTGCCCGAACTGGGCGCGGGCGGGTCGGGGGATCTTCTTGCCGGTTTCTGCGCCGCCCTGGCCGCCCGCCGCGGCTGTTTTGAGGCCGCCCTCGCGGCCGCCGCGCTGCTCGTTGAAACGGCGTCGTCGTCCAGGCCCCGTTTCGCCGACCCCCTGGAACTGGCCGGAAGGGCGGCGCGTATCGCCGGCCGCGCCTGGCTTCCGGGCCATTACGCGGGGCATGACGCGCCGGGGAAAAGCGGCGGGCGGGAGGAGGAGCGGTGACGGAAGAACAGGCCGGCGGGGAAAAAAAGGACGGGGAAAAAAAGCCGGAGGCCGGACGGCCCAACGCGGGGTATCCCCTGAGCCGCCGGACGGAGGGGGAGGATCCGGTTTTTTATTATTCCCGTGAAAAGCGCCTTGCCAAAGCGCCCGAACAGGTCCGCTCCCTTTACAAGGAAGAACCCCGGAAGAGACGGGGTTTTTTCCGCAGCCTTACGGCGACCAAACCGCTTGCCACCCTCTTCGCCTCCATATTGATCCTCTCCGCCTTCATAATTGTACTGTCCATTTTCGGCGGGGCGGAAAATTCCTACACGCTGGGGGGAAACCGCGTAAGCGTTCAGGCGATGAAATTCGGGGGGGCCACCTACCTTGTTCTGAAAAAAACCGCCAGGGACGCGAATGTCTATACCGGCCTTGTGGACATGGCCGTTGCCCCCGAAGTTCCCGAAGGGAAAGAAGGTACGCCGTATCCCGTCTTCAGGAACCGCATCTTTTTCAGCCTCAAAGAGGAAGAGGAGTACCGGTTTTCCGTCCCCTTCGAGGCGGACCGTCTTGTCATGGTCATGCAGGGCGAAAACGGGAGCCTTGAGTTTACCGTCGTTTCAAAATAGGCGCCGCGCGCGCGAGATGCCTCATTTCGAAATGTTACCGAAAGGAATGGAGTTTTGCGGTTCTCAGGCCCTTCGCGCCGCCTTTGGAGTTTTCGCACCGCGAAAACTCCCCAGCCGAAGCCAAAGCGCCAGCTTTGGCTTCGGCCATTGACCTCGCGCCGCTTGTCGGGTATTCTTGTCAAGGGAACGTAACATGATCCAGTTTTATTTTTTGTCCATACTCTTTAACGCCCTTACCGGCTTCATCCTCTTTACCGGGGACGGCGAAGGTGAAAGCTCCCTTGAAGAGAGGCTCAGGCTTCCGGTCAACAACGAAACTTTTCGCCTGGTTCTGGGCGTACTTGCCATGGTAACAGGCCTCTTGAAGCTCCTCTCGTCGGTTCACGGCGACATTCCCGTTGTGGGGGATCTGCTCCCCGCTCTGCTGGGCCTTGTGACAGGTTTTATCCTGATTTTTTCATACTACGACGAACATGCCTCTTCGGGAACGGGAGCGTTCAGGAATTTCGGCCTGGCCGTGCTGCGCGGCAAGAAATGGATAGGCCTTGCCGCCATGGCGGCGGCCGTTCTTCATTTCCTCTTTCCCCAGGCCCTGCTCCTTTAGCGTATGGCCGGTTCCGTCGCGGGCATAGCCCGCAGGGGAAATCTCATCTTCATTGCCCGCAGGGGGGAAGGGGGTGATGTGGGCGGCAAATGGGAGTTTCCCGGCGGCAAGGTGGAAGAGGGGGAAAGCGACGGGGAAGCCCTTGTCCGCGAATTCGGCGAGGAATTTTCCGCCGCCGTTACCGTCGGCCCCTTTCTGGGAAGCGCCGTTTTTACGCACCGGGGTACGGAAAGAACGCTCCGCGCTTATGAGGTGCGTTTTGAGGGGGCCGCCTTTATCCTTCGGGAACACACCGAATGGCGCTGGGCGGATCTTGATGAAATAAAAAAACTTGACTTTGCCGGTTCGGATCAAAAGCTCTTCGGTTTTCTTTCCTAAAAACGCCAGCCCGCGCCTATGGCGGCGCCGATGCGCGAAAGCTTGGCTTCCGTCCCCGCCGCCTTGAGCGCGGACGTGGTTTCCCCGGCGTTGTTCTTTCCCTTTGTACCGGTGATGTAGCGCCAGGAAAAGCCGAGTGAAAAAAAGAGTTTCCCGCCGGGCGTAAATGAAAACGTTATCCCCGGTTCAAGAAAAAGTCCCCACTTCATGTAGTCTTTTGTCTCAACGGAGGGATCCCGCGTCAGATACAGATCCCGCATGCCGCAGAATACGACGGGGCTGACGGCGAGATCAACTTCCGCCTTGAAGAGCCGGTGAAAGGGGAAGAACAGGGAAACGCCGGGAGAAACGGCAAACCAGTTCTGTACGCTGGTGATAACCGTACCGGCAAAGTGCTCCTCTCCGGACAACCAGGGTTCGTATATTCCCGCGTCAAGTTTCTCCGCGTATTGTCCCTCGCCGTCCGACGCGAAAAATGAATAGCGGGTGTAGAGAAATTCACCGTAGATTTTAAGCGCGAACAGATCCAGCAGCGGAAAAGAGACGCCCGCGCGTATGGTAAGGTCCGTCATGTTCTGGAGGTTGTTGTCATGGACGGAAAAGGCGGTAAGGGCGTTGTGGTTTTCGGCCCGGCTGTCCCTGTTCTCCGTAAAACCGGTTTTCCCGCGCAGGCCGAATTTCATGTCGAAGGTACAAAAGAAACCCCACAGTTCAAGGGGCCGTGACCGGGACAGATCGACGCGGCCGCCGAAATAAAAAAGAGGGTCCATTTTCCAGTCAAGCCGGTTCACCTCTCTGTTCCCGCCGGGGTGATCGTATGTGATCTTCCCGGCCGTACCGTACAGAAAACCGAAAAGGGGAGCCGTTGAAAAATCATAGTCCTTTATGAGTTCCTCTCCTTCAAGGGGCCCCGCGAGGAACACAATGACTAAAACGTATAAAACGGTTATATTTTTCATGTTATGAGAGTAAGAATTTTGGGTCTCTCCGGTCAAGCCTTGTTTTTTCTGTCTGTTCTTTTCGCCTGCGATTCCAGAACAGGTCAGGTTTCCCTGGAGCCTCCTCCCGCCCAATCCCTGTCGTCCGGCCTTGTCGGTTACGGGGTGATCAACGCCTCCTACACCCTTCTTGTGGCCAGGCCCGAGACGGCCGGCGTTTCCCTGGGGTACCTGCGGCGGGGTTCCATGGTGCGGATCGTCGAACGGCGTTCGGTCAATAACGGCCCTGCCCCGGAATCCTGGGTGCTGGTCGGAGGCCTGGATGAAAACCCCGCCGAAGGGTGGGTGCGGGAGGATGTCGTGGATATTTATGACAACGAATACAAGGCGGAAACCGCCTCGGAGCTGATGAACCGGTGAAGGATATTCTTTACTGGATCATGCCGCCCCTTGTGGGGGGGTGTATAGGCTTTCTTACCAATGTAATAGCCATAAAAATGCTCTTCAGGCCGCTTGACCAGGTGCGGATCTTCGGCATACGGCTTCCCTTTACCCCCGGCATACTTCCGCGCCAGCGCCACCGGCTTGCCGTGAGTATAGGCGCCATGGTGGAAAGGGAGCTTTTTACCCCCGCCGTGCTGGGGGATCGCCTCAAAAAGGCGGATGTCAGGGAAAGCGTAAAGAAATCCGCCGCGCTTTACACGGGAGTAATCCTTTCGCTTCCCGCCGCCCGTTTTCTTGACGGGGCCGCCGCCCTGGGAGAGTCCTTTCTTCCCTTTTTGAGGGATTTTGCCGCCTCTCCGTATTTCGCGGGCCTTCTGGAGACGGCGGCCGGGGCCGTTTTCGAAAGCCCCGGAGCCGAAAGGCTCCGGGAAAAAAGCGTCAATGAAATTCTGGGCCTTGCCGAAGGGAGATCGTCTCTGGAAGACGCCATCGCGGACCTTCTTTCCGCAAAGGCGGAACGGATAGTCCGGGCCCTTGCTCCCTGGATCCGGGGGGCGTATCCCGCCCTGGTAAAGTCCTTTGTAACATTGCTCCGCCGGCCCGAAATTCACCGTGAACTGGAGGAACGGGGCCGTGTCTTTCTCCTCAAGGTGATACTCAAGCTCAACGTCTTTCAGCGTTTTTTTATTTCGGCCGCGCAGTACGACAAAACCCTCGCGGACCGTATGGGCGAAATCATAGACGATCTTGTCGCCCAGCTTGAGGAGACGCTGGAAAGCGATGATGTGAAGAGGGATCTTCTTTCGGGATGCGAAAAATCGCTTGCCGCCTTCCTTTCGGATCCCGCCTCCTCCCGCGCGGCCGCCCGTTTTCTTGCGGGGATCTTAAGGACGCGTCTTGCCCGCCCGCTTGGCGAACTGCTCGACTTTTTCGCGGACATTCTTCCCGGAAACAATTCCGGGGAAAAAGACATTGCCGGGAAAGCGGCCGGTATCTTCATGCGGCTGTTCTTCCCCGGCGGAAACACGGACGGTAAAAACGCCGCCGCCGCATGTGGAGACGCGGCCCCCGCCCTTCCGCCGCCGTTCACGGCGGTCTTTGCGGAAAAGATCCGCGAACGTTTCGGACAGGTGAAACTGGGGGATCTTTTCGGCATACACGGGGAAAGAAAGGAAGCGCTCGATTCCCTTGCCGCCGCGAAGATCATCTCCTTCGCCGAAGGCCGGATTGCGGGGATACTCGAAACGGTCGATGTTAAAACCATGGTGAGCGAACGTGTCGATTCCCTTGAAATGGAAAGGGTGGAAGGGATCATCCTTGATGTGATGGCCCGCGAGCTGAAATGGATTGACATTTTCGGCGGCATTCTGGGGTTTCTTATAGGGATCTTTCAGGTCCTCTTTACCCATCTGCTCCGCGCCTTCGGATAAAACCGCCTTACGTTTCCCGGATCTCCCCGCGCGCGTCGGCCCTTGTCCCCAGGGAAGCACTGATTTAGTCGAATGCGAATAAATCAGTGCTACTTTAATGTGGTTTTTTCGCAGTTTTCCGCAGGAAAACGAGAAAAAACATAGGGTAACGCTGATTAGCCACAAGTTAATCAGCGTTACCCCAGCTGTCCGCAGGCGCCCGAAACGCCCCTTCCCCTGCGGTAACGGCGGGTAACCTTGAGTCCCTCTTTTTCAAGAAGCCGCCTGAATTCCGCCGTCTCCCCGGCGGAAGGCTCCTTCAGGGGAAGGCCCGAAAAAACAAGCCCTTCCACAGGGTTCCAGGGGATGATGTTTACCACGGCGTCAAGTCCGCGGGCAAAAGCCGCCATTGCCAGCGCGTCTTTTCGTCCGGTGTTGATCCCCCCCAAAAGCACCGCCTCCAGCGTAACGCGGCCCCCTCCTTTTTCCTGGAAGTAAAGGAGCGCCTCTTTGAGGAGGGGAAGGGGATTGGCCTTTGTTACGGGCATGAGCGCTTCCCGGAGTTCCCCGTCCGCCGTGGTGAGCGAAAGGGCAAGCCGCACGGGAGGTCCCCCGGAGGCAAGATCCCGTATGCCGCCGGCTATTCCGCATGTGGAAACGGTGATGCGCCGGGGGGAAAGGCCGGGACCGTCCCTGTGGCAGAGGAACGCGCACGCGCGGCGGAGTTCGGCGAGGTTAAGCAGAGGCTCTCCCATGCCCATGACGACCACGGTGGAAATACCGGGGGCAAGGTCTTGCGCGAAGAGAAACTGTTCGGCCATTTCGGCGGCGGAAAGATTGCGGCTGAACCCCAGCGTTCCGGTTTTGCAGAACACGCAGCCGGCCGGGCAGCCCGCCTGGGTGGAAAGGCAGACGGTTTTTCTTCCCCGCCCGTCCGCGAGGAGCACCGTTTCTATCTCCGCCCCGCCGCCGAAAGCCAGCGCGGATTTTACCGTCCCGTCGGGAGCCTCAAGGCGGCTCTTTATCAAACCGGTCCGTATCCGGTATTTTTCCGCGAGCGTTTCCCGCAGGGCAAGGGGCAGATCCGTCATGTCGTCAAAAGAACGCGCGCCCCGGCTTATCCATTTGAAGATCTGAACGCCCCGGAAGGGAGGAAGGCCGAGCAGTTCCGACAGATCTCCGGGGAGCAGCCCCGCAAGGCCGGGAAGGGGCGTTCCCACTCTTTACTGCCTGATTTTTTCAAGCATGTCGGCGACGGCGTTGTTTCTGATTCCGAATTTCTGGAAGGTTTCCAGTGTTTCTACCGCTTTGGATGTGTTTCCCATCCGTAGAAAGCAGTCCGCAAGCTCCACATAGAGCCGGTAATTTTTTGGATCCTGCTGGATGAGCCGCTGGAGCGATTCCCGCGCCTCCTCGTGTTTTCCCTGGGCCTTGGAGACAACGGCCAGCCCCAGCACCGCGTAGGCGTCGAATTCGATGTTGAGAGCCCGTTCGTAGTACTCTACCGCCCTGTCGTATTCGTTCATGTGCCGGTACGCGTCCCCGGCCCTGGTCAGTATTACCTTGTTTCTGGGGTCCTGTTCAAGAATGTGGTTCCAGTATTCAAGGGAACGGTCCTGCTGGTTAAGGCCCCGGTAACAGTCCGCGAGGCCGAACAGGGCGTAAAAGTTGTAGGGATCTTTTTTCAGGGCCTGCTCGAAGTAGGGAATGCCCTGGTCAAAGGTTTTGAGCTTGCGGTGGCAGTTTCCGATGGATGTCAAAACCCGGATGTCCACATTCTGGCTTCCGTCAAGCATTTTCTCCCAGTAAAAAAGGGCGTCCCGGTATTCCTTGAAGTCGTAGTGCAGATGCCCCAGTCCTATGATGGCGTAGGGGTTCTTTTCTTCCATTTCAAGAACCCTCTGGTATACCGCCCTGGAATGCTTGAAATCCCGCACCTTGCGGTAGGCGTCCGCGACGCGGGTAAGCACGGTGATGTTTTTGTCGTCGTGCAGCAGGTACTGTTCCCATATTTCTATGGCCTTGTGGTACTGGTTAAGCGCCTTGTAACAGTCGGCCAGACCGAACAGAGCGTAGTTGTTTCCTGGATGAAAGGAAAGACAGCGCTGGTAGAAGCCCGCCGCGTCACGGAAAGAACCGCGTTTTCTCGCCGCGTCCCCCATGCCCACCAGCGCGTAGTTGTTGTTGTCGTTTACGGCGAGTATTCTGCTGAAACATTCAACCGCTTCGGAAATCTTGTTTTCCTTGAGCAGCTGATACCCCTTCTTTGACAGATCCGAAATTTCCGAGATTTCCTGAATTTCGTCCGTGTTGTTGGCTTCACTCATGGACATCCCCGTCTTCCTCTTTGTGAATAATATCCCGCAGCATGACGGCGCACCGCATGATGAGGGGTTCCGCCTTGTTCCTGTCGGGCGCAGTCCAGTACATGCGCAGAGCGTCGAGAAATCTTCCCCGCAGGCGGTAGTAATCGCCTATACGTGAAAGGCCGTCGGAATATCCTGTAGTAAGGAAGATCCTGCCGGCGGCTTCCACATCACCGGAATTGAACAGCATGTTTCCCTTCCGGTTCAGCGCCGCCTTCCGGACGCCTTCAATAACGGGTCTTTCTGTAATCTTTATAAAAGCCTTACCGTCTTCGAATTTCTCGAAAACTTTTTTACAATCCATTCTTCATCCATATTCTTGTAATAATAATGATTTTTTTCCTGACTTAAAGAATATAATAATTTATCAATTTTGTCAAAAGAAATATTGCGGCATTACCGGCTGTTTATCGCGCCCGCTTTGTTCGAACACGAACAAATCAGCGCTGCCCCGGTTCCCCCCGTTTTTTTTGACACACGAAAAAGTCCACCGTCGAACGTCCGTATTCGCGGTGATCCTGGGGGACAAGCAGGGGAATGGCCCCGGGCGGATCTTCCCGCGGCCTGTGTATGACAAGGCGCGAGCCTTCCTTCATGAGCGGCGAGGCTGCTATGTCCCGCGCCAGTTCCCATTTGTACCGGTAAGGGAAAGGCGGATCGCAGAAAATACAATCGAATGAAACCTTTGCGCGTTTTATATAAAGCTCCGCCGGCATGAAACGACACCGTATGGCGCAGGGCGAGATGGATACGTTTTCAAGCAGGACGCCGCGCTTCCCGGTATCCATCTCGACCGCCTCCACAGGCCGCGCCCCCCGGGACGCCGCTTCCAGCGCGATGATCCCCGTTCCCGAAAAAATGTCGAGGAAAGAGAGGTTCCCTAGGTTTCCGAGGACGGCGAACACCGATTCCCTCATGCGGTCCATGCTGGGTCTGATGATCCCCCCCGGCACCTTTACGCGGCGTCCCCGAAGGCTTCCCCCGGTGATTCTCACATGTCCTTGAGCAGTTCGCTCAGTTCGTCAATGCTGACAAGGGGTTCGGAAGAAGGAGAACCGGAAAGGGAGGCGTCCGCCGTCTTCCTCCGTTCCAGGCTGCGGCTTTTGACAAGGGCGACTCTTTCCCTCAGCATGGGATAGGAGGCCGCCGATATGCCGCCTCCGCCCGAGTACATTTCGCCCAGCGCCTGATCAAAGCGCCATTCCAGTTCGGAAAGGTTTTCAAAGGCCTCGTCCCGTTCCAGAAGCCGGCTGTTTTCCGTGAGTTCCCGCAGGAGAACCCCCAGCGTGCAGTCGATAAAATCAATATCGTCCATAGTTTTTTCAAGGAAGAGTTCGGGATCGGCATCCAGCGCGAAGAGATCCCGTATCATCTGTATCCTCATGGCAAGGGCGAAGAGATTGTCTTCAAAGTTGATGCGTTTGTTCATGGCTTTACCGTATTATCGGCGGGATCACTGGACAGGGGAAGTCTTTTTTGATAGACTGTTCCCCGTAGTTTGCAACACACTCTTTCTTGCAACCTTCTTGTTCGCTGTAAGCGAACCATGTATCCGCCTTGGGCGGGTTATTCCATGTCCGCAAGGAGGGCCCATGCGAAAGTATGAGCTGACTGTTATTTTTCCCCCCGAAGAAGATCTGCACAAGGCCGGCCGGGAACGGCTGCTCGCCGATCTTGCCGCCAACGGGGCCGAGATCGAAAAGACCGAAGAGCCGGGCGACCGGGATCTGGCCTATGAAATCAAAAAGAAAAGGCGGGGAAAATACGTTCTGTTTATCGTCAGAATGGAAAGTTCCAAAATCGCCGTTCTGGACCGGGTATTCAAGCTTAACGCCAATCTGTTAAAATACCTCTTTGTCAAAATCGAGGAGTAAAAATGGCGGATCTGAATCACGTGACCCTTATAGGGCGTTTGACCAGGGACGCGGAGCTTAAATACACATCGGGCGGGCAGGCCGTCTGCAAATTTTCAATCGCCGTCAACAGGCGCCGCAAAAACGGCGATCAGTGGGAAGACGAGCCGAATTTTTTCGACATAGTGCTGTGGGGCAGGCAGGGCGAATCCCTCAACCAGTATCTTGTCAAGGGAAAGATGATAGGCGTTGACGGTGAACTCCGCCAGGACAGATGGCAGCAGGACGGTCAGAACCGTTCCAAGGTGGAGATAGTGGCGAACAATCTCCAGCTTTTGGGCGGTTCCGCATCTTCCCCGTCCGGATCTTACGGTGGAAGCGGGGGAAGTTCTTCCGGGGCGTCCGGGGGCGGTTCCTACAGCCAGCAGCCGCGGCCCGAATTTTCCGCCGGCGTTCACGCGGAAAACCGGCCCGATGACGAGCGGAACGGTTCCGCTCCCGCCTCCGACGGCTTTGCCGACGATATTCCCTTTTGAAAGGAGCTTTGTATGTCTGATGAAAAATATACGGAAAATGAAAGGCCCCCCCGTCAGGACAGGGGCATGGACGCGCAGATGGACGGCCGCGACGGCGACGACAGGGGCCGGGGCAAGGGCAAGGCTTACTTCAAGAAGAAGGTCTGCAAATTCTGCGCCCAGAAGATCAGGATAGACTACAAGGACGGCGATACCCTGCGCCGCTTTATCACCGAGCGGGGAAAGATACTGCCCCGGCGCATTACCGGTACCTGCGCGAAACATCAGCGGGTCCTGTCTCTGGCGATAAAAAGGGCCAGGATCATCGCCCTCCTGCCCTTTGTCGCGGATTAGTCTGCGCACGGATGCTCCTCTCCGTATCCCCGAAAACCTTCACGGCGGTGCATATTCCGTCGCTTGCCGTCGCCGCCCTTGTTTCGGTTTTTCTTCGGCGCCTGGGTTTTCTGGGGGTTTTCTTTCTTGTGCCCCTGGGGTTCGCCGTCCTTTACGCCAACGTCAGGACCGCCCTGGGAGCCGCCGCGGCGGCCCTGGTTCTGGAATGCGTCTTTACCGCCGTGTTCATTTTTGGACAGGGAAGCGCGGGGGAGCTGTTTTCGGGGGCCGCGTATACGGCCCTTGTCATGGGGAGTTTCATCTGGATCATGTCGCCGGGGCCGGTGCGGGTAGTCAGGCGTATCGCCGCCGCTTCCGCGGCCGTAACGGTGTTCTTTCTTTTTGTCATGTTCGGATTTCCCGGTGGGGGGTCCGATGGTTTTTCCGCTTTTTTCCGGTCCCAGGCGGAACTGCTCTCCTCCCTGTACACGGCTTCCGCCGGGGGAGACGCCGTAAGGCGTTCACTTCTGGAGCGTTATTTTACCGTGGAAGAGGATACTGGATCTTCTCCGGCTTCTTGTGGTGCGGGGCGGGGCGCTTGCCTCCTCGGTACTGCTGTTTTTCGTGAGCCGGCGGCTTTCCTTTTTCACGGTCCGGCTGGTCAGGCGTTCCCCGCCTGCCAGCGGGATCTTCAGGGCGGAGTCCCTGGCGAATTTTCACGCTCCGGCGGAAACGATATGGGCGCTGTCTTTTTCACTTTTGGGGGCGCCGCTTTTTCGCCTCCTCTCTTTCGGGCCCGGCGAGACGCTTGCCTGGAATGTCCTGACCCTTTCGGCGCTGGTGTTCCTCGCCTAGGGCGGGGGAATCCTGTTCTGGTTTCTCGCGGGAAAGGTCCGCTCTCCTTTCGCGCGTATACTGGTTAACGTGGCGCTTGCCGCCGTTATATTGAGTCCGGGAATCAACGCGTTCGCCCTGGCGCTTCTTGCGCTCTTGGGCATCGCTGAAAATTGGGCGCCCCTGCGGGCGTCCGGAAAAAGCGGATCGTCCCCTACTCCGGGGATGTAAGGCGGGCCCGGACACGGCCGGCTTTTGTGTCCGCGGGGTCTTTTGTTGAGACCCTATTCTGCGCCGAAACCGGGGGTTTCGGTCAAGGGAGCTTGGTTATGAAGGTAATTTTGAACAAGGATCTTTCGCCCCTCGGGGAAGAGGGAGACGTAAAGGATGTGGCGCGGGGCTATGCCAGGAACTATCTTTTTCCGCGTGGAATTGCCCTTCCGTACACGGAACGGGTCATAAAACTCTTTGAATCCCGCAAGGGGGAAATAGAGGAAAGAAAGGCTGAAAAACGAAAGGACGCCGCGGGGCTCGGGGAAAAACTGGGAAGTCTTGAGCTTGTCATCACCATGCCGGCGGGCGCCAACGGAAAGCTCTACGGCGCCGTAACAAGCCAGACCATAGCCGATGAACTTGCCAGACAGGGATTCCAGATCGAGAGGAAACGCCTGGAACTTGCCGGAAACGGTTTCAAGAGCGTGGGCAGGTACAAGGTAACGGTAAAGCTCTACGAAAACGCCTCCACCGAGATTTCCGTCGTCGTGCAGGGGCAGGCTGTCAGGACCGAAACTTCCGAATCCCCCGCGAGGGGAAGGCGTTCCGCGAGGCGCGCCGCCGAAACCCCTCCGTCCTCCGGCGGGGAAGCGGGTGAAACGCCCGCCGCCGGGGCCGCCGAAGAGGCGCCCGTCGTCCAGGCCGCCGAAGGCGCCACAACCGCCGTGGAGGAAGCGCCCGCCGGCCAGACGGCCGTCCCGGAGACCGTGTCTGCGGAGAAAACGGCCGGGAATGAAGCCGCCGGGTCCACGGACGAAGCGGCGGGATCGGCTGACGCCGGGGTATAAGAAGGAACATGGCCGGGGGACTTAAGGACAGGACGCCGCCTCACGACAACGAGGCGGAACGGGCCGCGCTTGGGGCCATGCTCTTTGATACGGAAGCCATAGACGCCGCTTCGCAGAGTCTGCGCCTCAAATCGGGAGATTTTTATTCACCCGCCCACGGCAGAATATACGAGGCGATACTGAAACTCAGGGACAGCGGGAATGTAAAGCCGGACATACTCACCGTGTCGCGGGAACTCAGGCAGGCTGGAAAACTTGACGAGGCCGGGGGCGAAGATTATGTGGCGTCCCTTACCACGGTGGTTCCCACCAGCGCCAATATCGAATATTACGTCAAAATCGTTCAGGCCTGTTCTCTGAGGAGGTCCCTGCTCCGTATTTCTTCCGAAATAGGCGCCCGCGTCTTTGACGAATCGCTTGAAGCCTATCTTGTCCTGGAAGAGATCCAGCAGAAGATATTTGAACTTTCCGACAGCAGGCAGCTTTTCAAATTCAGATCCGCGATGGAGGTGATTGCCGAGACTTCGGAAATCATTGACAAGATCAGAAAAGACAAAAAGGCCTTTACCGGAATACCGAGCGGCTTTGCCGATCTCGATTCCATGACCAACGGCTTCAAGCCTTCGGAATTTATCATCATAGGGGCGCGGCCCTCAATAGGAAAGACGGCCATAGCCCTCAACATGGCCGCCTACGCCTCCGCGGGGAAGAAAGTTCCCACCGCCTTTTTTACGCTGGAAATGTCGGATGTGTCCCTCATGATGCGGCTCATTTCAAGCGAGGCGCGGATAGAATCCAACGCCCTGCGGACAGGATACTTTAGCAGGGAGCAGATGGAGATTATCAACGGCACCATGTCCAAACTGTACGAGGCGCCCCTTTATTTTGTGGATCAGCCAAACATGCGGCTTCTGGATCTCAGATCGCAGGCGCGGCGGCTCCGGGCAAACCAGAATGTCGGGATCATCTTTATTGATTATATTACCCTCATTACGCTGGAAGATTTCCGTCTTCAGCCCCACGAGCAGATCGCCGAAATATCCCGTTCGCTTAAAAGTCTTGCCCGTGAACTCAACATACCCATTGTGGCCCTTTCCCAGCTTACGCGGGAAGCGGAAAAGGACAAACCCAATCTGGCAAACATACGCGCTTCGGGCGCCATTGAACAGGACGCCGATATTGTCATGTTCCTCAGCCGCCAGAGGGAAAAGGGAAAGGACGCCGCCGTGAACAGCCATCCGGATGTTATTGAAACGGAACTGTCGCTGGCGAAAAACCGGAACGGTCCCACAGGGCCCGTGCGCCTTCAATTTCTGCCGAAATACGCCAAATTTGTTTCCACGATAAAGCGGGATCCCGTATAATAAAAGGGGAGGGTGGTATGGCCTTTATTGACATGTACGATTTTGAACTGCTCGTGAACGAAGCTGAAAAGCTGGTCATTGATGAATTGGAAAAACAGCTTGAAGGCCGCGGAAAAGATCTGTGCGTCTGCAACGACTGCGTGGTTGACATGGCGGCGGTCGCCCTTAACGCGGTAAAGCCGCTCTACCGCTTTTCGCTTCTGGGAAGCCTCTACGCGGCCCAGGCGATGAACGAGGCTTCCTATGCCGAAGGCGTTCGCAAAGCGGTGTCTTCCGCTATCGAGAAGGTGCGGAAGAATCCGAGTCACGACTGACCTTTCCGCGCGTCGTCCCGTCCGTACCCGTTTCCGCGAGCGTCCATTCCCCGTCCGCGAGGCGGAACAGGGCAAGCAGTTTCCCCGCCGCGTTGTCCTGCCAGGAGAGGCCGCCTTCTCCGTCCAGCGTGATGAAAAAAGATCCCCCGTCAAGGAGTTTTACAGGAAGGCCCTGTCCCCGTTCAAGGGGAAAAGTCCCCTCCTTTCCGATCAGAAACGCCTCCCCTCCGCCGGGGTTCAGGGCCGGCGCGCCGCCCGATTCGGCGAGGGCAAAGAGGGTATCTTCGCCCCCGTATTCAAAGAGCCTCTCCTTTTTTCCCGGCGCGCGGACCTCAAGGCTCACGACAACGGTTTTGCGGGGGTTCTCTTCAACAATCGCCCCGTATACGGCGCCCCGGGAACTCCGGTACACCCGCACCCCTGTCCGCGCGGAAAGGTAAAGGGGAACCGTTTCCCCGTTTGCGATGTTCACGGCGAGAAAGGCGCCGTTTCCCGCAGCCGCGCTTCTGCCCAGTATGATGTTGTCCCCGTCCGCGAAGGCGGCGTCAATGGCGCCTGATGCCGAAAAGGAAAAGATCCGTTTCCCCGTGCCCGCGTCAATGACCAAGACGTTTCCCGCGGCGTCAAGAAAGAGCAGCTTGTCTTCAAGCGCCGATACCGAGCGGAGGGGAAAGCGGAAGTCCGCCTCCTCAATGGCCCGATCCGGAAAACCTTCCCGCACAAGAACCGGGGGCGGCGTTCTTGCCGCCGTCTGCCAGAGTACAAATTCCGCTCCCCCTTTCCTGCCCGCGCCCGAGAGCCTTGTGTATCCGGGACAGGGCCTTAAAATGGGGGAAAAAGATCCGTCAATACGGGAAAAATCGGAAGGAAGAAATCCCAGCCTGCCGTCTTCGGTGATCACGGCAAGGGTTTCCCCCGAAACCTCGGCTTCGATTATCCTCTTCCTGCCGCCCGCGGCAAAGACGCGCGCCAAGCCGTCCTCACCAATGACGCCCGCTTTTCCCCCGTCCGTTCCGAAAAAGATCCCTTCCTCCGTGGAAAGAAAGGCCGTGACGCTTTCCCCCCCAAGGCCGACGCGCGTTCGGGGAATGGGGGTCCCCGCCTGTCCCCGATCCGTTCCGCCTGACTTCCAGCCGGACAGCTCGTAGATCCGTTCCTCCCCGTTTCCCCTTTCCGGGACGGGCGCGAGAGAGTACGCTTTTCCGCCCTGAGGATAGGCCGAAAGAAAGGCGCCCTTTGCTTCCTTTCGGAAAAGGACTTCCGCGTTAACCGCGTCAAGGACCACAAGGTTTTCCCCGTCAAGGCCCGCGAGAAAACGGTTGCCGCCGAAAAGGACAAGCGATGAAAGACGGGGCGGGGCGGCAAACGCCTCCCGTTCTTCTCCCGTTTCAAGATCCCGGTAGGAAAGCCTGCCGTTTCCAAGGTAGGTCAGCATGGAACGCCCGGATCGTCCTGTCGCGGCAAAAACCGGCGTACCGGGAATGTCGGGCGGGGGAAGGCTTTCCCCCGTTTCGGAATCGATGAGGAAAAGGCCGGCGCGTCCCGAATGGGCAATGATGATGAAGCGTCCTCCGGCCGAATAGCCCAGGCAGCTTACCGGATCCCTGAAATCAAGGGAAAAGACGCGGATCTTCTCCCGGTAATCCCAGACGCTGACGCGGTACAGGGCAAAACCGTCGCTTTCCAGGACACAGACGCGGGGCTTTCCCGGCTGTTTTACCATGGCCGTAACGGGAACAAAGCCAATCTGAAAACGTTCTTCCGCCCCGCCCTCCCGGATATTCCACGATTCGAGAAAACCGTCTTCCCCGGCGCTGATGACGCGCCCGCCGTCTCCGGCAAGAGCGGTGATCCTGCCCCGGTGGGGTCCGGGCATTTCTTCGGCAAGGCCGAAAGCCGCCATGGAACACAGGAGCAGCGCCGGAACCAGCGCAATCCGCGCCGTCCGTACAATCCGTGGACTTCCCGCCGTCTTCATTTTCTTCTTCATTTTCATGGCCCGTCGCTTCCGTGGATTAAATCAGTGCTGATTTATTCGCATTCGAATAAAGCAGCGCCTCCCTTGGTTATTTCAGAATATCCGGCCGGAGCGCGTTCTGAACCGAAAGATAGGTTCCGCTTCTGAGTATGGCGAACATTTCACTCTTCGGGTGTTTTCTGTAATCGTCCAGGGTTTTTTCATATATGGCCATGGGAATTCTTGTGACGGCCACCTCTTCTTCCCGTAACCCGTGTATGTGGAATTCCAGAAAACCGGCGTCCGGGGAATTTCCCGATCCCCCGGTTTTCCCCTGGTACCAGACGCCCGGCTCCTTCTCGTCGTCGTCAAGATTTTCTTCGGCCTTGAGCAGAAGATAGTATTTCAGGGCTTCCACCGCGGCAGGTTCAAGCCCGTCCCGCACCACCGCTATCCTGTCGGCCAGTTCGGGATAACCGATGACGGTTTCAAGAGGCGGGGTTTCCCCGTTCTTCGGTTCGCTTTTTTTTGCCTTCTTTTTCCGGCGGTAAAATTCACCCCGTTCCAGTTCGGGAAGCGCCTCCATGCGCAGCGTCCGCCCCGGCCAGTTTACCGTAACGGGAAACTCCGGTTTGTGCTTCTTGCCGCAGCTGGGACAGGTAAAATTCATGAAGGTTCCGTCCATTATTTCGGCTATATATTCAGGCCTCCTGTCAAGGTCGATTTCATCGGGAACATCCACCGAAAAGGCGTTATCGCAGAAGCATGGAATTTTCCGTTTCAACAGGACCTCCCAAGAAAGCACTGATTTATTCGAATGCGAATAAATCAGTGCTACTTTAATGTAATTTTTCGCAGTTTTCCATAGGAAAACGAGAAAAATAACAGGGTAACGCTGATTAGCCACAAGTTAATCAGCGTTACCACCCTAACGGCGAAACAGGAAGAGAATATCTCCGAATACGGCGAAGATCATGAGGCCGGAGATAATGAGCACCCCCACGGTTTGAAAGACCGAAACGGCGCGGGGATGCAGGGGCCTGCGCCGTACCGCCTCGACAACGAAGAGAACTATCATGCCGCCGTCAAGGACAGGCAGGGGAAGCAGGTTCATGATGCAGAGGGCTATGGAGATGAGGGAAAGGAAATTCGCCATGGATCTGATGCCGGCGGCGAAACCGCGGCCAAAACCTTCGGCGGCTATGTCTCCTGCCATGTAGGTTATCCGCATGGGACCTGAGACCGCCTGGGTAAGATCTATGCCCCGGAACAGGAGCGAGAGGCTTTTAAGGGAGACGACGAGGGTCTTCCACGATTCGGACGCCCCCTTGACAAGAGCCGCCGGAGGCGAAAGGGAAGGGGTGCGGTAATGGACCATTTCCCAGCCCATGCCAAGATCCGCCTCGCCCCCGTTGTAAAGCGGGGCGATGACCGCCTGTCTTTCGGCGCCGTTCCGCAGATAATCGACGGCAAGGACGGCGGGCTTTTCGGCGAGAAGGGGAAGGAGCCCCACGCTGTACGGGAGTTCGTGCCCGTTTACCCGCAGTACAAGATCGCCTTTTTCCATGCCCGCTTCGGCGGCGGGACCGCCCGGAACGGTTTCCCCTATTATGGGGGCTGTCCACGAATACACGCCTATCCTTCCCGCCCCGGTACTTTTGTCAAGGGAAGGCCGTACTTCAAGGGAAAGGGTTTCCCCGCCCCGTTCCACGGTGACGGGAAGTTTTTTTTCGGGGTTTACCGCTATCTGTTCCTGTATGTCATGGTAATAGGCGATTTTTTTTCCGCCTATTTCAAGAATGCGATCGCCGGTTTCAAGCCCCCCCTCATCGGCCGGGGCGCGCTGTCCTCCCATTTCGGACGCGAGGACGATGCGGTTTTCAAGGGTGCTTACGTCGACGCCCGCCCCCCAGATGACCGAAAGGACGAGCACCGCGAAGATCAGGTTGAAGAAGGGGCCCGCAAACGACACGAGGATACGCCGGGCGGGACTGGCGCCGAAAAAAGTCCCCTTCACAGGTTCCACGCTGTCCTTGCGGTTTTCCCAGGCTTCCCTGAATTCATTTTCGCCCCGCATCTTGCAGTATCCCCCCAGGGGGAACATGCCGATACGGTACTCCACGGCGCCTATTTTTTTTCTGAGGACAGGCCGCCCCCATCCAATGGAAAAGGCTTCCACGTCTATGCCGACAAGCCGGGCGGCGAGAAAATGCCCCAGTTCGTGAACAAAGACCACCAGGCCAAGGCCGGCCAGTCCCAGCAGTATCTTAAGAAAGGTCATATTATTCCCCCCGGTTTTCTGTCAATGAAAGCCCGGGCCAGATCCCGCGCCCGTCTGTCGGCCGCGAAAACGGCGTCGAGATCCGCGCTTCCGCTTTCCCATGCTCCGCTTAAAACATAATCAACTATACGCGGTATATCAAGAAATTCCGCCCTCCCTTCAAGAAAGGCCTCGACCGCCTCCTCGTTGGCTCCATTGTACACACAGGGATAAATCCCCCCAAGACGGATTGCCTTAAAGGCCAGTGGGAGCATGGGGAATTTTTCCCCGTCCGGCTCGGAAAAATCAAGGTGGAGTCCCCTGAAGTCCAGCGCGCCGAAGGAAGAAGGGGGCGTTTCCGGCCAGAAAAGGGCGTCCTGTATGGGAAGGCGCATATCCGGCCGGGAGAGCTGGGCGTATACCGCCCCGTCTTTCATCCGTATCATGGAATGAACGACGCTTTGGGGGTGCAGTACCACCCGTATTTCCCCGATCTTGACGCCGAAAAGAAAGGCCGCCTCCATTACCTCAAGACCCTTGTTGGCAAGCGACGCCGAATCCACGGTGATCTTGGGCCCCATGTTCCAGGTAGGGTGGGAAAGGGCCGCTTTGGGGGTAACGGCGGCGAGTTCTTCCCTTGTGAATGTCCTGAAAGGGCCCCCCGAAGCGGTAAGGATCAGTTCTTCGGCGTCTTCCCGCCTTCCCCGTAAAAGGTTGAATATGGCCGAATGTTCGGAGTCTACCGGGATGACAGCCGTCTTTTTTTCCATGGCCTTTTCCAGTACCAGCCTGCCCGCCATGACGATGGTTTCCTTGTTGGCGAGGGCCAGATCCTGGCCCGCCTCAATGGCGGCCATGCTCGGCCTGAGTCCCGCCGCGCCGGCTATTCCGTTGACGGTTATGCCGGCCCCGCACGCGGCTATGGCGGCAAGGAGCCCTTCGGGGCCCCGGAACGAAACGCCGGACGGCGCGTCCCCCGTCTCCGGCCCCGAAAGGGCGAGCAGGGCGCCGGGAAATTCCTTCCCCAGTTCAAGAAGGGCCGGACCGCCGGTGTGGGCCGTAAGGAGGACGGGTTCAAATTTGTCCGGGTAGCGGCGTATCACATCCAGGGCGCTTGTTCCTATGGAGCCCGTGGCCCCCAGAACAGCGGTTTTTTTTCTCATTTGACCGGTACCGTTACGGGCCGAAGAGGACACGGTACGTGATGTAGAATACCGGAGCGGCAAAGGCGACGGAATCGATGGAATCAAGTACGCCGCCCCTTCCGGGGATGATGGCCCCCGAATCCTTTACGCCCGAACTCCGCTTGAAGGCGCTTTCCAGAAGGTCGCCGAGAGAGGCGGCCGTTCCCATAAGGAAGCCCATGACAAGCCCCGATGGAACCGGAGGGAACAGGCGGGGAACAAAGACGGAGGGAAAAAGGAGAACTCCCGCGGCCCCTGCCAGCACCGCCGCCGCGATTCCCCCCACAAAGCCCGCCACGCTTTTGTTAGGGCTCACGGGCATGATCCCCCTGTTGTTTTTGCCCAGAAGCATCCCCGCAGCCCAGGCTATCGAGTCGTTGATCATTACGGTAAACACAAAAACCAGGATGATGACGGACTGCGGCGCGGGGATGGACACGGCGTCCTCTCCGGCCGTCCGCCCGGCGAGGACGGCCATTCGTATGATCCACATTGTAAAGAGACCGGGGTAGATCATGACGGAAAGGCCGGCGGCCGCCCGCGAAGTGTACGAAACGAGCCTTTCTTCCCGGGAAAATACCCGTGAGACAAACAGCCAGGACGCCCCGAGAACGAGGGCCGCGAGGACCGTGCCCTGAGGCGCGCCGAAGCTGATTTCCGCGGCCGCCGCCAGGGGAAGGAGCGATCCCAGAACGAAGGCTTCAGGCCCGCGGATGACGAGGTTCTTTTTTTCGAGTATCCGGGCAAATTCCACCGCGCCAAGGGCGCTGCTGATGATGACAATGATGTTAAACACGAGATGACCCTGGAAGGGAAGAAAGAGGATGATAAATATGATGAGGGGAAGGCCGACAAAAAAAACAAAGAGCCGTTCCACGAGTTTTTTCATGTTCTTGCCTCCTTTACGCCGCCGAAACGCCGCTCCCTTTTTCCGTAGCTGTCTATGGCTTCCTCAAGGTCGTCCCCGGTCCAGTCGGGCCAGAATTTCGGGGAGATGTAGTATTCGGCGTAGGCCCCTTCCCAGAGGAGGAAGTTGCTGACGCGGAATTCCCCGGCGGTACGGATGACAAGATCAGGATCGGGTATGTCCGGATTGTCCAGAAAATTCCGCACCGTTTCCTCGGTAACGCCGCCCCGCGGCCCGGCGGAACTTTCCGCATTTTTGTTAACCGCATCAAGGGCGCGGTTAACGGCCCGTACTATTTCGTCACGGCCCCCGTAGTTGAGGGCAAGGATCACCTGCATGCCCGTAAAGTCTTTTGTCTCCTCGCAGGCCTTCCGTATTTCTTCGGCGATGTCCCTGGGCAGGCCCGCCATGTTGCCCGCGTGGCGTACCCTGATTTTGTTTTCCCGGGAAAAATCCATTTCCTTGAGAAGGTACTGTTTTACAAGGCCCAGAATAAAAGAAACTTCCTCGGCGGCGCGCTTCCAGTTTTCGGTGGAAAATACATAGAGACTGAGGTATTTGACGCCCCGGTCGCTTGCTTCCTTGACCATGCGCTTCGCCGTTTTGAGCCCTTCAAGATGGCCCGCCGTTCTGGGCAGTCCCCTCTGTTTTGCCCAGCGGCCGTTTCCGTCCATTATGATCCCCACATGAACGGGTATGTTCCTGTTTGTTCCGTCGTTCTCCGGGGACATTACACTTCCATTATTTCTTTTTCTTTTTCTTCCAGAACCTGGTTCACCTGGTTTATGTAGCTGTCGGTAAGTTTTTGCAGTTCGCCCGAGACCCTGCTTTCCTCATCTTCGGTGATTTCCCCGTCCTTGAGGAGCTTCTTGAGCTCATCGTTGCCGTCGCGCCGTATGTTGCGCACCGCGACCCGGCTCTGCTCCGCCTGGTTTTTCGCCTGCTTCACCAGTTCCTTCCGCCGTTCCTCGGTCAGGGGAGGAAAGGCGACGCGGATGACCTTCCCGTCGTTTGAGGGATTAAGGGAAAGTTCCGAAGAACGGATAGCCTTCTCGATTTCGCCCATGAGCGCCTTGTCCCAAGGCTGTATGACGACGAGCCGGGCTTCGGGAACCGAAATGTTGGCCACCTGGTTCAACGGTGATTTTTCGCCGTAGTAGTCCACCCGTATCCTGTCGAAGAGGGCGGGGGACGCCCGTCCTGTCCTCAAGACGGCAAAACCGTCCCTGAGACTGGCGATGGTTTTTTTCATCCTGTCCCCGGCGAAAACAATAACGTCACCCATGTCTTCCTCCGTTCATGAAAATACGCCGAATTCCCGCGCCCGCGCGCGAATCAACCGCCGACCTTGAAGTAGGCGTATTCGGCTATCTCAAGACCCGATCCGGCCTTTTTGCCGCATTCGGCGAGGGCCGCCTTGACGCTGATCTTGTCGTCCTTTACATAGGCCTGTTCAAGGAGACACGCGTCGGCAAGGTACTTGTTGATCTTGCCCTTGAGGATGTTGTCTATGACGGCGGCGGGTTTGTCCTTGAGTTTTTCATCCCCTTCCATCTGCTTGCGGTAAATGTCTTCCTGTTCCTTGAGGAAAGCGGGATCCATTTTATCGCGGCTGAGGGCCGCGGGGTTAAAGGCCGCCACATGAAGGGCAATGGTAAAGGCGAAGTCCCTGACATCTTCACGCGAGAAAATTTCAGGCGTGGCGGAAGTGAACCGTACCACCACGCCGATGTTTCCCTCCCCGTGTATGTACTGGACGAGGTAGCCGCCCGCACCGGCCCTGACAAGCCTTATGCGCTTGAGGCTCATGTTTTCCCGTATCTTGGTGGCAAGATCCGTCACCATGCCGGAAAGTTCGGGGGACGGTCCGGTACATTCCCCCTCAAGCGCCTTCCCCGCGATGATTCCGCCCAGCGCGATGAATTCGGGATTCCTCGCCACAAAATCGGTTTCGGAAGCTATTTCCACGAGGACCGCGGCGGAATTGTCTTCCCTGGTTTTGACGAAAATTCTCCCCTCGTTTGTGGCCCGGCCGGCCCGTTTTTCAACCGCGGCAAGGCCCTTTTCCTTGAGGTATTTTTCCGCCCTGCCGAAATCGCCGCCGTTGGCGGCGAGGGCGTTCTTGCATTCCATCATGCCGGCCCCGGTTTTTTCACGAAGCCTCTTTACATCCGCAGCGCTGATCTCAGCCATATATCTCGCTCCTCACAAAAACAGGTTGTACTCGCAAAAAGACAAAGTCTTTTATTCGATGGGGATTCCGCCGCCCGCGGCGGAACGGTTCATTCCTCTCCGTAGACTTTGTCCACATCCACCGGCAGTTCGTCTTCCTCGTCGCTCTCCGTTTCCACGGGAACCGCGGCGTCCGGCTGAACCGTCTCGGCGGAATAGGACGCTATATCGATTTCCTTGTCCTCTTCCCGCACCGAAACATCGGTCGTAACCCCTTCAATCTCCTCTTCCTCGTCGCCCAAGGTTTCTATGATTTTGAGGCCCACCTCGTTGTCCGCCTCCACCACCGCGTTGGCGATGATCTGGGTAAAGAGGGTGATGGCCCTGATGGCGTCGTCGTTGCCGGGGATGGGGTAGTCTATACCGTCGGGATTGCAGTTGGTATCCACAACGGCCACAATGGGAATGCCCATGCGCTGGGCTTCGGCCACGGTAATGGCTTCCTTGCGGGTGTCTATGATGAAGAGGATCCCCGGAGGATCCTTCATTTCCTTGATGCCCCCAAGGTTCTTCTGGAGTTTGGCCCGTTCCTTGCCCAGCGAGGCGATTTCCTTCTTGGTAAGATTTTCGAAGGTACCGTCCACTTCCATTTTTTCAAGTTTCTTGAGGCGGAGCAGGGATTTTTTGATGGTGACAAAGTTTGTCAGCATGCCGCCGAGCCAGCGGTTGTTTACGTAGAACATGCCGCAGCGTTCCGCTTCTTTTTGAATGGCCTGCTGTGCCTGTTTTTTGGTACCGACAAAGAGGACCGTTTTTCCCGCCGCGACGGTTTTTCGCACCGCGTCGTAGGCATCCTTGATCGCCTGTATGGTCTTCTGCAGATCGATGATGTGAATGCCGTTCCGCTCCGCGAAGATGTATTTTTTCATCCTCGGATCCCAGCGCTTCACCTGATGGCCGAAATGCACTCCCGACTCAAGGAGGCTTTTCATAGTAACTACAGCCAAAATTTCCCCCCTTGGCAAAAAGCCCGCGGACCGGATGTTTTACCCGTCCGGGTTTTTACCAGCCTTCTCTGTATCTCACCGGAGAACCGGAGCCTTTTGGTCCTGAAAACCGGCGGAAAATAACGTTTGTCCCCGGCGCGGGCAAAAAGGCCGTTTTGGCCCTCTTATCCGCCGTATGGATAACCGCTGTCCCTTAACATGGCATAAAATTCGTACATTGGCAAGCCTACAATGGCGCTGAAAGATCCCTTTATTGACGAAATAAAACAGCTCGCGAGCCCCTGGATGCGGTAGGCGCCCGCCACTCCCTGCCATTCGCCCGTGTTGAGGTACCATTCGATTTCGTTTTCGGAAAGACCGGCAAACACGACGGTACTGGAAACGGTTCTGCAGTCCATGGTTCCCGCCTTGCCGTTGTACAGGGCGACCGCGGTAAAAACCTCGTGCTCCCGTCCGCCAAGGCGGCGAAGCATGTTTCCCGCGTCTTCGCGGTCTTTCGGCTTGCCGTACACTTCTCCGTCAACGGAGATTATGGTATCGGCTCCGCAGATCCAGGCGGGAAGCCTGTCCTTGAGGGTTTCGACAACTTTCTTCACTTTTTTGACGGCCAGATCCCCGGCCAGTTCTTCCGGCGTCCGGCCTTTTTCGGGACTTTCGTCAATGAGAGACGGCATGATGCTGAACGGCAGCCCCAGAAGCCTGAAATATTCCTGTCTGCGAAGGGAGCCTGATGCCAAAATGATGGATTCCATACTAAAACAATAACCCAATGTTTCTGGATTGGGAATAGGCGGACCGGTTTTGCCAGCAATTCCGAATTCAAAAAATGGTCAAACAGGATTGGTTCCCTGAGGGCCAAACAACCACAGAAGGTGTCCTTTGCCCTTTTTTTTGCGGCAATTCTTGACTGGTTACAGGCCGAAAAGAGACCCGGTAAAGGTGACAGGGGGTGACGGTGGAAAAAAAACGGGAGGGGCCACCGGAGGGACCCGTGTTTTTTCCGACCGGCAGGACCCCCGGTGGATTTTTCAGGTCTCTTTTCGGGTTTGGGATGCTGAATTCGGAACTGCCGCAGTTTTGCGCTTGATAAAAAACGGCCGGCGGTGTATTGTTATCCGACTGCAGGGGGAAAGCCATGTGCGATCTCATCGTATGGAATGACAGTTTTTCGGTGAATTTCGGACCCATTGACGAACAGCACAAGGGGCTTGTTGTCATGACGAACGAACTGCTTATGGCCTGCGGGGAAGGGGGCAGTACGACGGATCATGCCTTCATGAAGGCCGTACGCGGCGCCGTCGAATACGCCCGGACCCATTTCTACACCGAAGAAAAATACATGAAAGAGGTGAATTATCCCGATCTTCCGGCTCACAAAAAAGAACATGAAAATTTCATTGCCCAGGTGCTGAATTCCATCAAGTCTTTCGAGGCGGGCGGGACGGAGCCCCTTGCCCTGGCCTGTTTCCTCAAGAACTGGATCCTCAACCACATCGCCGTTTCCGACATGAAATACGCGCCTTATCTTTCGGGCATAGGGGCCGGGGCCGAAAAAAAAGGGGCCCAGGGCGGCGCTGATTTATTCGCGTTCGAATAAATCAACGCTGCTTTAATCTCCGGGGGCTAATATTCCACCGCTTCGCGGTGGGTAAAAATATGACCAGGAAATGATATGTATGAGGTTGAACGGCTCTTTCGACGGTTAAAAACATTCCGGTGTGTATGTATCCGATAAAAAACTTGCCGTGATATATTAATGTATCAAGAAAATATTTTAAATGTTCTATATTTCAAATAATAATGTTGATATTGTAACATTATTTTTGTCTTGATGTAAAGATAAAAAAAATTTTTTCAATTTTTGTTGACATATTACCAATAGCCGGTTATCCTGCTATCGTATTCCCTGCAAATTTATCAATTCTGAGGCAGTTATGGATTCACAGAAGTTGTGGAGTTGTTACTATAGATCATACCAGCCTTTATTTCCCATGTCAGAGAGCGTTATGGTGATTTTGGTCACCATCTGTATTGTCATCGGTTTTCCCTTGGGCTGCAATTCCACCACCGCCAAAGGAGGTGGTGGCCGTTGATGTGGTAAAAGCCGGGGCCCCAGGAAATGGATATGGTAACAAACTTGGAGGAGACGAAGGCCGGTAACTTCGATGGGGGTACAGTGGGAAATTGTTGCCTTTCGGAGGAGGAAAAAGTGCGGCTTTGCGGTATCGTTACCGACGTGAAGGCGGATTTACATCAAAACAATCCACCGGCTCTGGTTCGTCGGGAGTGGCCTTGGCGGATGCGGAAGTTTTCATCGATGCTGGGGCTTTCCGGATCGGTACCAGCCGGGGGTATGATCATACTGGAACAATATGGTAGAAGACACACCCTTGTCGAAGGCAGAAACCGGATGGATCAACGGGTACCAAAAACAGGAAATTGAAAAAAGCTGGCGTTGCCAGCGAAAAGAGAAAAGAGTCGGTTAACGGCTTGTTCGCCGGCTGACTTTTTACAGGAGGAAAGGCATGATAAAAAATGTTATTAAAAAGTTAATTGTTTTGTTATTTATCTGTCTTGTGGCCACCAGTTGTTCAAAGAGGGAGGCAGATGGGCCTTCGGGTTCCGAAAAAGTCACCATCACTTTCGGTGGATGGCCTTCGGCGGATGAAGGTGTCAAGGCCGCGCTGGCCGGTTTTAAGGAAGAACACCCCAACATAGACATAGAGTTCCACTTCAGCAACTCCAATTCGGGTGACTACATGCAGCTTGTACAGACGGCTCTTTCCGCCGGCACTGGTGCGGAGGATGTGGTTTCCATAGAGGGCGGCTCCATAGCCCAGTTCCGCGATTCGCCGGCGCTGGAGGATTTTCTTTCTTCCCCGTATAACGCCGAAAAATACTCAAACGACTTTGTCGCCTACAAATGGGATCAGAGTTATTCATCGGACCACAAGCGTTTAGTGGCCATACCTTGGGATATGGGACCGGTGACGCTCTTTTACAGGGCCGACGTGTTTAGAGAAGTTGGCCTTCCATCAGAGCCCGACGAAGTTGCAAAACTCATCAGTACTTGGGACGGTGTCCTTGATGTGGCAAAGAAAGTATACATACCTGGTAAACGCTGGCTCCTGCCCAGTGCTGCCAATCTTTACTTTGAGATATTCATGAATCGCGACTACTACGACAGGGATCTCAGCCTTGTCATAGAAAGGCCCGGAGACATAGAATGTCTCAACACGGTCATCGCGATGAGAAAAAACAAGTGGGACATGAATGTCAACTTCCTCGGCGCGGAAGCCATGTCCGGCTTTGCCAACGGATCCCTTGCCGGCTTTTTGTGCGGTTCCTGGCTCGGCGGCATGTTGAAGACGGCTCTGGATCCGGACGGCGCCGGACACTGGAAAGTGACCAGACTGCTGGGTCCCGTGCCACCGACCAACTGGGGCGGCAGTTTCCTCGCTATTCCCAAGCAGAGCAAGCACAAGGCTGAGGCGTGGGCCTTCATCTCTTACATGCTCGCCAGTGAAAGGGGTCAGAATGACATATTCAAGGCCATAGACTACTTCCCGGCGTATAAGCCGGCCTGGAAAGACAATGCGATTTACGATGTTCCGGATCCCTACTTCGGTGATCAGCACACCAGGGTGATGTGGCGCGACTTGGCCGCACAACTCAGGCCGGTGTACACCACCATTATGGATCAGAATGCCGAGAACCAGCTCGAAAATTCCGTCAACGCGGGCATAGAGAAAGGCTTGGACGCCGCGGGCATACGCGCGCTTTTCAAACAGAACGTAGAAACGGCCAACGCGGAACTTATGCGGCAGCAGATAGAGACCCTCAAAGACGCGGGCGTCTGGAAAAACTAGAAGCTTTTCCCGATGACGACGGAAAAAAAACAGTGGGTGGTGGCTTATATCTACATCGCCCCGTTTTATATTCTTTTTTTCATTTTTGGTCTCTTTCCCCTGGCGGGTGGAATTTACCTCAGCTTTTTTCGCTGGGATGGAGTCGCGCCCATGCGCTTTGAGGGTCTGCGGAATTACATCAATCTGCTGAAGGATCCCCTCTTCGGAAAAGCCTTGGGAAACACCCTCTTCATCGGAATAGTCTCGCATATAACCATACTGCTCATAGGACTTGCCTTGGCATACATTCTCAATTCAAGACAGGTCCGTTTTAAGGATGCGTTTAAAACCGTTTTTTTTCTTCCCATGGTAACGGGCATAGTCGCCATTACTATTATTTTTCAGAATTTTTTCGGATACAATTTCGGGTTCTTCAACGTTCCCCTCAAGCTCCTCGGCTTTGAGCCTCTTAACTGGCTGGGTGGTGACGGATCGCTCATCAAAGTTGCGGTACTGGTACTTTTTTCCTGGAAGTGGATAGGCTGGAACGTCGTCATGTACCTCGCGGGCATGCAGGGAATAAGTACGGACATTTACGAGGCGGCGACGATAGATGGGGCCGGGCATTTCCGTATTTTTGCGAGAATCACCGTTCCTCTTTTAAAGCCAATCATTCTCTTTACTTTGATTCAGCACAGTATAGGAACCTTGAGCATATTTACCGAGCCTTTTATTCTCACAAATTCAAATTGGGCGGGAGGACCGAACAACGGAGGCCTGACCCTGATGATATACCTTCTCAACAAGGCGCCCCAAGGAGGGGTTCTATTCGGGTACGCTTCGGCCTGCGCTTATGTCATTACCGTCCTTATCATACTCTACTCGCTTGTAATTACAAAGCTTGTGGCCGACAAAGACCAGGCCGGGAATGAGGCGGTCTAGCATGACGAAAAAAATCGTACTCTATACTATTCTCGTATTCCTTGCAATCTGCATGTTCCTTCCGTTTTACCTCATGTTTGTTATGGCTACCCGATCTACGCAGGAAATTTTTTCCTATCCTCCCAAGTACTGGTTCGGCGGCAATGTGGTTCAGAATTACCGTTTTATGATCTCCAGAATTAATCTGGTCCGCGGCTTTCTGAACAGTTCCGTTATTTCGGTATGCAATACCCTCCTGGTACTCTTTTTCTGCTCCCTCGGAGGTTATGCCTTTGCGGTGTATAAATTTCCTTTCAAGAAGCAGCTTTTCGCCCTGCTCCTCCTTACCATGATGGTACCCTGGACCGCCGGTATTATTCCCTGGTTTATCATGATGAGTAAATTCGGCTGGCTCAATTCGTTTAAGGCGCTTGTCATCCCCAACGCGGCCCATGCCTTCGGCGTATTCTGGATGCGCCAATACTGCCAGAAAAACGTGCCTTCCTCCCTCCTGGACGCGGCAAGGATAGACGGTTGCAGCGAAATAATCATATTCTTCAGGGTGATTGCGCCAATCATACTGCCGGCCTACGCGTCCCTGGGGATAATGCAGTTTGTCACAGTGTGGAACGATTTTGTGCAGCCCCTGCTGATATTGCGTATGCCGGCCCAACAGACCCTGCCGGTGCTGCTCAAATCCATGATTATAGAGCGTGGAACTGACTACGGCGCGGTGATGCTCGCCAGCGCTATCACGGTTCTGCCGCTCTTTCTGGTTTTTCTCTTCGCGTCAAAATATTTTCTGTCGGGCCTTACCGCCGGGGCCATAAAAGAATGAAAAAAGTTGTGGTTCCAAAATCATAGTCCTTTCGGACTACCGGATTCTGGAACCGCCTTAATAGAAAACGAAGAAAAACCGGGGAATATCTTGACCCGAACTCTTCATGGCAAAGGAAAAATTCGAGATACCCTTCATCCTAATGGGCCTGCAAGTACTGCCGGAATTCAACAGGCTGTCTTTTTCAGCTCTTCCAAAAAACTTGCAAATCAAGCTGAAAAACACTCCGATTCATGCCATTATCATCAAAAATGACTTGGATGAAGATGTGAAATTCGATATTTTTAAGCGGCTCAACACCGACTTGATAAAGCTAAACGAAGATGAAATCAGACATTCGGTCTACCGGGGACCGTATATCAATCTGCTGGATGAGTTGTCAGATGACGTAACTTTTGACAAGCTGGTGCGAAAGGCCGATTTCAAAAACCGGATGTTTTACCGCGGTATGATTCTCCGGTTCTTTACCAGAACGGACGAATACCGGAAACGGTTCAGTCGCATCAATCTTGCCTTGTTTGATGTTCAAATGTGTGGTACCGCAACCGGCATAAAAGCGACAAAACGGCGTAGCAAATTACGCGATTTTTTGTTTTATTTCGATACTGTATCCAAGAAGATCAAGCAGCTTGACCACCGTTGCAAACGATGGGTTCCCGGTCTTTGAAAAAGAGCGGTACAAGCTTTCCCGGGAAAGGTTTAATTCCCGCGCCAACTGCGTCATTCCTTCAGAGCGGGCTATATCTCCAATCACCGCAAACAGAAGTTCGTTATCTTTTTCCTCAAGGGCCGCCTCAAGATACCCGATTACATCATCCTTTGTTTTTATATGGCCGGCCATATCCCATTTATATGTCTTTTCCATGTCAAAATCCCCTTGCCAACTTTTTGGCATTCTCTATATCCCTGGTCTGGGTGGACTTGTCCCCACCGCAAAGCAGGATAATGATTTCCTTTCCGGTATTCTTGTAATAGACCCGGTAGCCGGAACCGTAATCAACACGCATTTCAGAACAACCCTCACCGGCAGGTTTGACATCACCGGGGTTTCCGATAGCAAGGCGTTTAATCCTTATGTCTATCCGCTTCTTTGCCCGGTCATCCCCAAGTTCTGAAAACCACCTTCGGAAGGTTTCTGTTTCCCGAATCTCCATAGTACAATTGTAGCTTATATATCACATATTGTCAAACAGTATTTTTCGAGAAAAAACGTGGTTGCAGTTTTTCCCCAAGTTGTTCCGGTTACTTTTTTGGCATCATTGCGTCTGGGCATACTGAAAGGTTTGAGAGATACAGGACTCGAACCTGCCACCTTCAGCTCCGGAGGCTGACGCTCTATCCAGATGAGCTAATCTCTCGACAGGATCCAACAATAGTCTGAAACCGTCCCCTTGTCAAGGGCCGAAAGCAAAGCTGCGCTTCGCCTTCGGCTGGGGAGTTTTCGCGGTGCGAAAACTCCATGGGCCGCGCGAGGGGCCGAAGAACCACAAAACTCCATTCCTTTCGGTAACATTTCGAAATGAGGCATTTCGGGGCCGAACACGCCTGCGGCATGTTTGGCTCTCGCCTTTTTTTCCGCGCCGTAGTATGCTCCACGGGGGGAAGGCGGGGTGCGGGCGGACAGTCGGTTTACGGAGGCATGCGGCGCGGAACTCAGGGCTGAAATAAGCGCCTCGGGGGGAAACGAGGTTTTCGCCCTGGGATGGACAGACGGCGCGGGACGTGTGGAGAGGATCAGGGTGCTTGCCCGTGGAAACGGGGGCGCGGTTCCCGCGGTATGGCGGTGGACGGAGGGGGCGGAAGGTGGAAAATCTCCGCCGGGACCCGCCGGCAGGGAAGATCACGGTCCGGCCCCGTCCGCCGGTGAAAATTCCCCGCCTGATGTCTTTATTCACAACCACCCTTCAGGCTTTCTGACGCCCAGCGATAACGATCTCCGCATAGCATGCAGGGCCGCCGAGGAAGGGACCGGCGCCTACATCACCGACAACGAGGTTGAAAAGGTCTACGTGGTGGCCGAACCCGTGCGGCGGAAAAAGATCAGGGCGCTGGACGCGGACGAGATCTGCGCGGCGCTTGAAGAGGGCGGAAGCGTCGCCCGCGGTCTGCCGTCCTGGGAGCCCAGGAAATCCCAGCTTGATCTTGTGCGGCTTGTCATACGGGGCTTTAACGAGGACGCCCTGGTCGCCGCCGAGGCGGGAACGGGGGTGGGAAAATCTTTCGCCTATCTTCTTCCCGCGGTGCATTACGCGCTTGCAAACGGTGAACGTATCGTCATCTCGACCGCCACCATCAACCTTCAGCAGCAGCTTTTTGAAAAGGACATTCCCCTTGTGGCGCTTTCGGCGGGCCGGAAGATCAAGGCTGTGCTCATGAAAGGGCGGGGCAATTACCTGTGCCGCCGTCGCCTTGAAGACGCCCTCGGGGAGCCCGATCTGCGCGACGAACATAACGATGAACTGCGGCGCCTCGCGCTCTGGGCCGAAACGGCCAGGACGGGCAGCCGTTCCGATCTTTCCTTTGTTCCCGCCGGGGAAGTCTGGTCCAGGATCTGTTCCGAGGCGGATCTCTGCATGGGGATGCGCTGTCCCATGCGGGAACGCTGCTTTGTCCTTTCCCTCAGAAAAGAAGCCGCCGACGCGAAGCTGCTTGTGGTCAATCACCACCTCCTCTTTGCCGACCTTGCCGCGCGGCGTGAAGGGGCCGGTTACGAGGGGACGGTGGTTCTGCCTCCCTACACGCGGATAATCATTGACGAGGCCCACACCATCGAAGACGCGGCGACTTCTTTTTTTTCAAAGGAATTCAGCCGCCTGGGAATTTTCCGCCAGTTGGGGCGGCTTTACCGCAGGCGGCGGGCGAACCAGCGGGGGCTTCTGGTGCGGCTCGCCTCCCTGGCAAACAGGGATCCCGCAGGCGACAGGCTCGACCAGGCGGCCGCTCTGATTGAAAAGATACGTACCGCGGCGGATTCTCTTGACCAGGCGGGGCTTCTCCTTTGCGGCGAGGGAACAGGCCCTGGATTTCAGGGGACCTTCCGCCTCACGCCCGGACGGGAAGACGCCTTCCGTCCCCTCTTTTCCCATTTCGCATCGCTTCGCAAACATATCGGCGCGCTGGGGGATATGATACGGACCGTACTTGAGGAATGTGAGGATCTTGATGAACAGAACGAGGGACTTGAAAGCTGCGTATGGGAGATAAAGACGGCGCTGAGAAGGCTCGATGAAGTCGGGGGAATATGTTCCTCCTTTATCGCCTACCGTGAAAAGCCGGAAGAAGTCATGTGGCTGGAACCGCGCCAGGGCCGGGGCGATTCCGGGGATTCCGGCAATCCCTGGATCACCTATACGGTTACCCCGGTAGACATTGCCCCCGCGCTGGAAGAGGCGCTGTTCAGGCCGAACAAAAGCGTCGTCTGCACCTCCGCGACCCTCGCACTGGACGGCTCCTTCGATTACTGGGCGGGCCGCTGTGGTCTCAGCCTGGCCGGAAACAGGGGGTACCTTTCGGGATGTTTTCCCTCGCCCTTTCCCTACCATGTTTCAACGCTCCTTGCCGTTCCGTCCGACGCGCCGCTGCCGGAAGAACCGGGATACCAGAGCTTTGTCGACAGGGCCGTTACGCGCCTCGTGGCGGCGGCCGGAGGCTCCGCCCTGGCGCTCTTTACCTCCTACCAGTCCCTGCGGAGCGCCTGGGAGGCCGCCGCCGGCGAACTGGGGAATCTGGGGATACGGTGCCTCAAACAGGGGGACGACGACCGTTCCCGCCTCCTTTCGAATTTTCTTGAGGACAGGACCAGCGTTCTTTTTGCCACCGATTCATTCTGGCAGGGCGTCGACGCGCCCGGCGACACCCTGCGCCTGGTGATCCTCTGCCGGCTTCCCTTCAGAACCCCAAGCGAGCCTGTATTCGAGGCGCGCGGGGAGGCCCTTGAAAAAAAGGGGAGGAATGCCTTTATGGAGCTTTCGCTTCCCGAATCGGTAATGAAATTCAAGCAGGGTTTCGGCCGCCTCATGCGGCGTTCAAGCGACCGCGGCGTGGTGGCGGTTCTGGACGGCAGGATCCTGAGGAAACGTTACGGCGAAATATTCATCCGGTCGCTGCCCGAAACAAAACAGCATTTCGGGGAATTTGAATCGGTGCTGCAAAAAACCGAATCGTTCCTCTTTGACAAAAATTGAAAAAGCCTCCGGCGCGCACTAGAATGAAAGCGGAGGCTGTTTATGAAAAAAAAACTGCTTGCCTTCGTCTTTGTTCTTTTTTCAATCCCGCTTTTCGCCCAGATGAGAAACGGGGCAAACGCCGCGCTGGTATCCTGGACAAAGGACGGCGCCGAAACCGGCATGACCGACAAGGTAACGAACGCCGTCATTCAGCTTGACGGCAACAACGTGCAGTACACCCTGCAGGTAAGGGGCGAGGACCCCGTTGTGTTCAAGTTCAACCGTCTTACCAAACGCCTGCATGTGGAAAGATCGGGCAAACTGGTATTAAGTACGCTCGCCGGCTACGCCGAATCCGGCTCCAATTCCAACCTGTCGTACACGGACGAAAACAACGCGGCCCACGTCCTCAAATTCAGGCGGAAGTAGCGGCGGAAACGGGTGCGGCAGGCCGCGTTACCCGTCCGCACGCCCCGGACAAAGGGCCGGTACGGTTAAAAACCCCGGACGGGGAGGAC